>DATNNY010000274.1:0-18858 GCA_035601635.1 Pyrinomonadaceae bacterium | reverse complement strand
GACCCAGCAGAGCCGCATAATGGGCTTTGATGCGAAACACTCCGAGACTTCCCAGCAGAACAAATATCGGCAGGGCTGCCAGAGCCGTCGAGAAGACGACATTACCCAACGGATCATAAACTTGTGACCAGGTCATAGGAGGAGAGCCAATTCCGCTGCGAAAAGGTTGGGCATATTTATCATGACCGGTGCATTCAGCCAACTGAGTTAGGTCGCATGATTATCGGAGGTAGCTTCAAACGCAGAGGATTCCGCAAGAACGCGGAAGGAAACCTTTTGCGTTCCTCTGCGAAATCCTCCGCGTCCTTTGCGTTTAGATCCCAACGGTCATTGTCACACTGTATGCGGCTCGCGGCGGGATTTGAACGGTGAAGTTTAACCCGAATCGGTAGTCACACGTATTTCTGCGGTTTCCAGCGCCGTAATGACTTCGATTTTTGCCTCCTCGCCCTGGACCACGATGCGGCGATTAGAGTTCGCGGCAAAGCACGCGACTGTAGTTATCAAACATTCAACCGGCGCAGTAGTGAAGCACTTCAGGCCACTGGCATTGCGCCCCTCACTCAATAATATTTGCGCATCAAAGGTTAGTTCAGCCTTGTCCGCGCTGCTTAACTCGAGAGCATCCAGTTCCGGAATTGCCACGCCCTGCGGCAGCAGATTCATCTCTCCGTCCAGATAAATTGTCCAGAGGAAGCCGATGTCCAGGAGCAAGTGCGCCGCTTCGCCGGCGATGAACCAGCCCAGCACTGTGGCGCCCAGGACGTGCGCGATGACGTGGTCCTGATGCGTTGTGGTTTCGCCTTCGGTCCAATCAGAAGATCTAGGATCCATGTAGATTTGATACCGCAGTCTCTTTGCCAGGTAAAACGATCCACGAAAACACACGAACTCAAGAAAACATTTTTTCGAAAAGATTTCGTGTGACTTCGTGGATCGTCGTCATCCAAACCGAAAGAACCACGAAACCAGGATTCTCTTTTTTGCTAACTGCTCCGATCGGGCGCCCTTACTTTACTTCATATCTGCGCAGATTCCTTGCTGCCCCTAATGCGAGCGCTGCGGCGACTAAACACGCCGCACCGCCAGTCACCACCGAGAGAGGCGCGCCGACCAACGCGGCCACTGTGCCGGCCTCGACTTCGCCCAACTGCGGCCCGCCCATGAAAAAAATCATATTAATGGAAGTCATGCGCCCGCGCAGTTTGTTCGGCGTGACGAGTTGGCGAATAGTTTGGCGCAGGATGGTGCTGATCGTGTCCGCGCCGCCGGTTATCGCCAGCATCAGCAAAGAAAACCAAAACACTCGCGACAAGCCGAAGGCGATTGTCGCCGCGCCAAAGACGCCGATAGACACAATCACCAGCAGTCCCTGTTTTTTCAGTGTTCCAAATCGCGCCACAATCAGGCCAGTGATGATTGCTCCCCCGGCCGGCGCAGCGGCCAGAAACCCATAACCCTCGGCTCCCACTCTCAAAATATCTTTGGCAAAGATCGGAAGTAACTGATTGGCTGAGGCGAAAAAGGTCGCGACAAAATCAAGCGTCATTGTCTGCACAATGATTGGCGTGCGCCAAACGAAACGCAGGCCTTCACGCAGCGCATCAAAACTGATGCGCGCGGGCTGACTCTCATCTTTCTCTGGCCGTCCACTGGTACGCATCAACGCGAGGCCAAGAATCACCGCCACAAAAGAAACCGCATTGATCGTATAGACGAATCCCGGACCATGACTAGCCAAAACGAAACCGGCTAACGGCGGCCCCACAATCAATCCCACCTGGAACATCAGCATGCTCAGACTGACGGCGTTAGGAAAATCTTTCAATGGCACGAGCGTAGGCATTAAGGCCTGTCGCGCGGGAGTATCAAATGCCCAGGCGGCTGAAGCGACTGCGGTCAACAGAAAGATTGGCCAGACATGCAGCAATCCTCGGAACGTAACCAGTGCCAAAGCCGCGCTGCACGTTAGCATCACCGATTGAGTAGTCATCATCAGCCGCCGCCGATCCACTACATCGGCGACGACACCGCCCACCAGCGAACACAAAATGATGGGAACCGCGCGGCAGGCGCCGACCAATCCGAGGGCCAGTGGTGAACGGGTCAGCAAGTAAATGTGCCAGTTGATCGCCGCCAACTGCATCTGAGATCCCGTGATTGAGACAATCTGGCCTATCCACAACAGACGAAAATCGCGATGATGAAGTGACGAGAATGCTGTTTGACGTTCCGGGACTCCCGGGAGATTTGGAGGTTCAATCTTGGGCATCAGTAACGTTCTATTTATAACTCATGATCATGACTAAGCGAAAAAGGGTGAAAGGTCGCCTTGAAAAATCTTCTTATTAGCAGCAGTTCCCAGTCACGGATAAGACCGAGTAATCATGTTTTATTGAGAAGCATCCCTGAACCGTATCCTCGATTGAGTTAAACTGAATCGCGCCGAGCTGCATATGAAGCCTAACGAATGGCAAAAATGGATTGCGATAATGGCGCTCACCCTGGTGTTGCTGCTGACAGGCTTTTTTGCCATCCGCACCGTTCGGCGCGCGATGTATTGGCGCGCTCATCACGACGAGGCCATCCGCCCCTGGATGAGTATTCCTTACATCGCCCACTCCTATCGGGTGCCCCCGCACGTCCTTTATCAGGCTTTGGGAATCCCCCCGCAACTACATGACCGGCGGCCATTGAAGCAAATTGCAGCGGGGCAAAACCGCTCGGTCGATGAAGTGATTTCCTCCTTAAACGAAGCTATCAATCGCGAGCGTGCTAATCAGATTCCCACTGCTTCTCCTTCCCAGCCAGGAAGGTCGCCGTGAATATTAGCGACCAATTGCTCGGCGCGCTTTCACAGTACGGCTTGCCCGTGCTCTTTACCGTGATCATGATCGCGGCCGTCGGCATTCCCCTGCCTATTTCCATGATGCTGGTGGCCGCGGGCTCTTTTGTAGAGTTGGGAGAAATGAAGCTTTGGCAGGTAATCGTCGTGGCCAGCGCAGGCGCCGTGACGGGCGATCAGATCGGATACGCTCTGGGCCGTTGGGGCGGTCATCGGGTTATCGAAAGAATTCGGCGCAGGGAAAATGGCGCGACTAGAATTGCGCAAGCCGAAGCGTTCGCCAAACGATGGGGGGCAACCGGAATATTTCTGACGCGCTGGCTGATCACACCTCTGGGGCCGTGGCTGAATTTGACCAGCGGCATGGCCGCTTATCCCTGGACGCGATTTTTCCTATGGGACGTGTTAGGAGAAGTCCTCTGGGTAGTACTGTACGTGATGCTCGGGAAATTCTTCAGCGACCGCGTGCAGACGCTGGTTGAAATACTTGGGAATCTTGCCTGGGTGATCGTGGGCTTGATTGCCGCTCTAATCCTCGGCTGGAAGTTGCTTAGATATCTGCAACCGGCAGAGCCGCTGAAGCGCGCGAAGATAGTCGCCGAGCGCCAGCTCAAGACTCATTAAGCACTACCCGCCCGAACAGATCCTTCGGCGCGCTCAACGCTCTCGCGGGAAGCAGCGGCGAGGTGAACCTGCTTTTTGGGCGCACGCCACTTGCCGATTCCTTCGCTCGCAAGCTTGAAGATAGAACGGCGATTAGCCACGATCAGTTTGAGCCACGCTAGCTTTGTCATCTGCGGAAAATAGATGCCGCGAAAGAACATTCGCATCGCAAAGTGCATCACGCGGATTTTGATGGGCTTGTCGGCAATCGATTCCAATGCCATTGCGTTCCGGCGCGGGCTGTACGATTCCGTCCACGCCTTATCCAGTTCCGCATGCGTCTGGTCAATCGACATCTTTAGAGGTGTGTTCGCCATCTGGTAAGGGGCGAACTCTAACCAATGCTTTGGTCGCGTCAGGCGGCCCGTCTTCAGTAAGCGATCGTACAGCGGTGTAGAGGGGAACGGAGTGATTTGGCCAAAGACAGGCAATCCGGGTGGCCAGCTTGCGATCTGATCGAGCGTCCGATCGGCAACTCCCGGCGTATCGTTATCCAGACCTACGATGAAAGATGTGATGGCGTAGATGTCGCGCCTGGCCAAACGATCCAAAACGGCAGCGTACTCGGCCGGCTTATTGAAGCTCTTGTTCACATCAGCCAGGTTAACCGGGTCGATTGACTCCATCCCGATGAAAATCCATTTGCCGTGAGAGGCCTCAATCAAGTCGACGAGTTCTTCATCGCGCAGCAGGTTGGCGCTGATTTGCGCTATCCAGGGAAGCTGAGCACCGGCGTCGATAATGTCTCTCAGCAGTGACTTGGTACGTTTGATGTTAATCGCAAAGTTGTCATCGATGAAAAAGACAATAACCTGACTTCGATTCTTACGCGCGTGTTTCTTCAGTCTCAAGAGCTCGTTTACCACGCTTTCGTTGCCGCGAAAACGAATCGAGTCTCCGAAGAATCCAGTCACAGTGCAGAACTCACAACCGTAGGGACAGCCGCGTCCTGACTCGATTGGGATCAGATGGACTGAATGCCAACCGTTGGCATGCCGCTCCAGAAGCGGCCGCGCAACCTTCGGCACCATGTTGAATTGTTCAAGATCGAGTTTCTCCCACGGAATCGTCGGATACGGCTGCAAACTGGGTTTGCGCTCTTTGCCGGACTCGTCAACAGGCGTGTAAATCTCCTTCAACTCACCGCGGGCGGCATCCGCTACGATTTGCGGCCACGTTTCATCGGCTTCACCGAGAGCTACTGCATCAGCATGACGCGGGCCACCATCTCGTCCCAGGGCCTCGTCGGGGACCTCAGTAATGTGTGGCCCTCCCATTACTACCGGAACACCCGCGGCACGGATGGCGTCAGCCATGCGATAAGCTCGCGCCACCATTCTCGTCATCGAGCCAATACCAACGAGGCTAATATTCTTTTCAATTATAAAGTTTACCAGCTGCCGTTCGTCCATTGGCCGCGCATTGCCATCGATCAGCAGTACTTCATGTTCAGCCGGGGTTAACGATTGGAGAAGAAACATCCAAAGGTGTGGCATGAAGTTGCGGGTTACGCCATTATCAGGATTGTAAAGGAGGATTCTCATGATCTGCGATACGCTGGCTTCGCCCCTCCGCAAAATGACTCTGCGTGGGGCGAATTCACTAGCGAAACATGACCAGCCCCGCAGTTTAGAAGAGCCAGCAGGCCTCTTCTGTGCGGTAATACACATATAATGCGTGCATAATTCGCGCACAGACTGACAAACTTTGCATGGGAAACTGTGGTTTCCAAGTCGGCTTACCCAGGAACTATTAGTGACAATGTGCGATTGTACACGGACAGCGGGACTTTAACGTGTTATATTTATTTTCCCGAGTTGTTTGAATCATGCATCTAATCGACATCAGGACCGAGTCTGGCACACAAACTTCTCCTTATGCCGTTCGTTGGTTCTAAATTGCGGTTTTTTTGAGAAGAGCACCTGATGTTATCAAGTCTTAAGCAAACACCACATCTCTAATCTCCATCTCAAAGTGTCCGCCTATTATCCCGACTGTAAACGTTGAAGGCTCAGGAGTGTAAATGTACCACGAAGTTACGACAACAAGAGACGATAAGCGCATAAATTGGCACACCGCGACGTTCATGACGCTATTTCATATCGGCGCGGCAGCCGCGCTTTTCATGTTCAGTTGGCAGGCTCTGGTGGCAGCCGTCGTGCTGTGGTGGATCTCAGCTAGTTTAGGAGTCGGTATGGGTTTTCACCGGCTCTTGACGCATCGCGGCTACAAGACCCCAAAGTTGGTCGAGTATTTCATTACAGTTTGCGGACTGCTCGCTCTGGAAGGTGGCGCTATTAATTGGGTGGTAACGCACCGCATTCACCACGCACACACGGACGCCCCGGGCGATCCGCACACACCGCGCGAAGGTGGCTGGTGGGCGCATATAGGTTGGATGTTAAAGGGTACTGCGCAGTCTCATGATAAAGCGACTATGGCGCGTTATGCGCCGGACATGGTTAAAGATCGGTTCCACGTTCTGGCTAATAATTTCTATTGGGTGCCAATCATTTTGCTCGCCATTGGGTTACTCGTCCTGGGCGGTTGGTCATTCGTCTTATGGGCAGTGTTCTTTCGCGTCACCTTCAATTTTCACGCGACCTGGCTGGTTAATTCGGCGACCCACATGTGGGGCCGGCGCCGGTTCGCAACTCGCGATGATTCGACCAATAACTGGTGGGTGGCACTCCTGACCTTCGGCGAAGGATGGCACAACAACCATCATGCATACCCAACGGCGGCGCGACACGGATTCGCGTGGTACGAGATCGACCTCAACTGGTGGGGAATTCGGACGATGCAGTTTCTGCGACTGGCGAAAAGTGTAAAGCTGGTTCGCCTGGCCGAAGTTTCTGCGACTTGACGATTGTTCCTGCCGGATACGGCGCGAACCTGCCCTGGGCCGGCTAGCGTGGGCTAGGCGACTACTGGGTCTTAGTGCCTTTCAGTTCTTTATACATGTCTTCCACGTTTGGCGTCGCAAAGTTTTGAAATGCGAAGCTCTTATACTTTTCGGGCAACTTTAGTTGCTGCTTCGCCTGATCAATACTCAAACCAGCGGCAATTCCCTGCTTCACCCGCCCACTCAGATCGTTTAGATAATCTCTGAAGTCTTTAATATCCGACGCCGCGGCCACATTGCCGCGTCCAGGGACAAACTTTGCCGTCGGGTATTGATTTAGAATCTGATCGAGAGTAGGCACCCAATCGGACACAGTCGCATCGATCAGGTTAGGCAAAGTCTTTGACCAACCCAAGTCGCCGGTAAATACGACATTCGCGTCGGGTATATAAGCAAAGACATCGCCGCCGGTGTGGCCAGGCAAAGTCGCCAACACGACTTCCCGCTTGCCCAGATACAATCGAACAAGTCCAGAACCAAAGGTCGCGGTAGGGTTCGTCAGTTTGATGCCCGCCATCGCGTCGTAACGATTAATCTGTCGCTCGAGTTGCGTCCGCTTCTCTTTCTGATCAGCGGGAGTATCGCTCAGTTGTTTGGCGGCATCCGCGCGTCGCTTTTTCAAATCTTCAGACGAAGTTAGAAAGCGCTGGTTCTTTGTGGTCTGCCATTTCAAAACATTGTCGTGTGCGAAAATAGGCACGCCGCGCGCCGTCAGGACCTGATTGCCGCCCGTGTGATCGAGATGGTAGTGGCTGTTAACGGCAAACTTAATGGGAAGTTTTGTCAAAGTTTGAATCTCGCCGATGAGTTCCTCAAGAGCTGCGGGCGTGAAGAACGTGTCGAAAATCAGCACACCCTCATCGCCGATGACAAAGCCGGCATTACCTGCGGCCAAACCTCCCGGCTTGGCGATCGCGGCATAGACTCCGTCTGCAACCTTGATCAGTTGAAAGTCGTCTTCGGATTTCGGCGCGCTTCTAATGTTAGAAGTGAGGGGTCCGGCCGCGATCATCAAGACAAGCACAATTGCGACAAACTTGAGTCTTTTCTTCATCGCTTCTCCGCAGCCCGCTAAAGCTTTATTAGTATCGCCTTCCAACGAACCCACGCATCATCACGGGCCCGGCGATTGGCTTTATAGGCAGTCAACGCCTTTTGATAGTCCTCGGCTGCCTTCTTATCGGCTGCAGCGTCACCCTTGGCGACAGGAGGCTGCGGCTCGGGCGAATTGGGCTCGCCCGCCCGCATAAAGCCGTGACCTGCTCCTTCATAAGTAATCGGGTCAAAGGTTTTCTTCAATTCCTTCATAGCATCGACAGTCGGCGGCACAGTTGCATCGACACGCATGTCGTTGCCGGCGTAAAAGCCATAAACCGGAGCCTTGATTCTCCCCAGTGCCACCTTGTCGATGGCGAAGGTCTGGCCTTGCGCGTTGTTTGCGGGTGGAGTCCCATAAAAGACGAAAGCTGCTTTGAGGCTGGCCCGGTTGGTCGCGAAGCTGAACGTTTGGGATCCTCCCCAACAGAATCCCGCGACGACGACCTTGCCGTTAGCTCCCGGCAATTTCGAAACGTAATCAGCGACGGCATTCAAGTCACCGGTAATTTGCTCAGGCGGCAAGGCGTCAACTGCCTGTCGTACGCTGTTGCTGTCAAAGTCGCTCGTTCCGCCGCCCTTCGGCCCCATACCAGAGAGCAGATCGGGCGCGATCGCGATGTAACCGGCTTCGGCCAATTCATCAGTGAGTTGCTGCACCCATTCGCTCATTCCAAAAATCTCATGAATCACAACCACGGCGGTGGCTTTTTTACTTACTTCCGGATAGACCACGAAACTGTTGACTTCGCGATTACCATTCTTAACCTTCACCCACTCCCGATGTCGGGGCGATTTTGACAGCCTGTCCTTCGCCCAATCTTGAGTGGTTTCCGGATTTGAATTGACCGAGTCAGAACTCGCATCCGCGTGATGATGTGAACTCACGTCTTGCGCGGCGACGCGGCTTACGAATACCGCCATCGCGACGACAGGCAATAGAATCCCGGTAAAAAAGGCTTGCCGTGATGCATTTCGCGTGATGATTTTTGGTTTGCTCATCTGTGTCTCCCAGGAATAATTGAATCTCTCTTATGCTCGTGTGTCGCAGTCCAAGGCTACACTAAATATCACAGCGCGAGCCCGCTACGCGAGTCCCATAGAACGATCCGAATAGAAAGGAGTGGGGATTTAAAAGAACTGGGGCGATGCTCCTGGCCGCAGTCAGTAGCATCGCCCCCTCAGGAAATCTTCAAGTGCAGGGCAACAGCACTTGAGATCAATTTTGGTTCACTTACCAGGGAAACGGAAAGCGACCGTAATTGCCATTGCTTCTACGGTTCCGATTATAGGCACCGTTGCGCTGAAAGCCTTCGTCATAGCCCCGAAGGAAACCGTTACGATACGCTTGCTGATACTGATAACTGTTGCCATAGTATCCGCCGGAGTTGCCGCGACCGTTCCGGTAGAAATGCGATCTTTGCGGACTGTAATTCTGTCCGCGTTGCGCGTCGCTTGAGCCGGTGTATAGACCGTCCTGGTAGCCCTGGCTTAAGGCGATTTGGCTTGCATTGCCGTAGCCGCCATAGTTGCCATAGCCCCCGTTGTTGCCATAGCCCCCGTTGTTACCGTAACCGCTGTTGTTACCATAGCGGTCGCGGTTGTATTGATCATTACGGTTGTAATCCCGGTTCTGATTATTATCACGGTTGCGGCGGTAATTCCGATCGCGGTCTCTACGATTGCGATCGCCTTGATCCTGACGATCTTGATCGCGATCCCACGTGCGCTGAGCCTGCACCGCGACGCTCGAAACCAACCCGATGCCCGCTATGAAGGACAATGTCAGCAAGACCCTCATGAGCTTGTTACTGAGATAGTGTGATTTCATTTCTAACCCTCCGTCCGAGCCGTTTGGCAAGTGTCGTGCCGGGTGAATGACGTTCAGTGCTTGGCGAAACTTGCGAGCTGTTTGCATTGCAGGTTTTTTCTGCCTGGCACCATTTCGTGCGTTACTAGCCGGATTTGCGTTCTAAACGCGATTCAAATCTGCTTGGCCTCATGAAGAGACGCGCTAACGATGGAAAACTCCACCCTGAAATACCTCTCGGGCGCTGCTTCAAACAACAAATGCCTTCCAGCGGCGACTGGAAAAAATGCGGCGAATCGATTTGCCTGGATTATAGTGCTAACCAAACGAGAGAAGTGAACAATTTCGGTCTGCGCACCAAAATTCTCGCGCGCCGTTTAACTTCCGTTTAGATACTCTCGCCGGTCTGGCGTGCGGGGTCGCGGTCAAGTATGTTGGTCGTGTGTTCAGTGACACTCGCCGGCGCCTCTCGCCGCAGGGCCACATCCTCATCCGACTTATACTGAGTACCATCCATAGACGAGTCGATTCTCAAGGGTTTCTGCTCGACGGATTCACTCAGTCTCGGCGGGTCGGGCCGGATCGAAAGCCCAGCGAGGATATGACCCACGCCGGAAAGCATTGGTATCAAACCCAGCAGCCAGATCACCTGCACCACCGGATCGAGCTCAAAAGGAATCCTGGCTAGAACATCCGGCGGCAACTTAAGCACGAGAGCGTGGGCGAGGAAGTACAAGAAGATAGTGAGACCGCCGCCCCAGAAAAATTTGATAGTTCCTTTGGTGAGATGGCGCTCGCGTCGCTGTTCCGCTGTCTTTTTCTTTCCGTCAAGCCACCACGGCTTGGGAGGTCTGGGATCGTGAGAGCTCCGCACGATCTCTTTGTTCATCCTATCCAGCGCGCGCGAAACCTCGTCGGTTACTCTCTCGATCTTGAGGTTCTTCACCATTTCCTTGATCTTGGCGGGTACGCCGTCGCTCCGCCCGATCGCCTCACTAAGCGAGACCGCTTTGCCAATCACTTTGAGATTAGCTCCGCAAGAACGGCAATAATGGAGTTCCGCGGAAGATTCAGAGCCACACTGGGGACAGAACATATGGTTTACCGTTGCGATAAATTATCCGTTGATTCGTACCGTGAGCAAAGCTAAACCCCACTACGCTCGAGGGCCGCCGGTTGTTCAGAGAGATTTTGGGAGGAGTGGGTCAGTGTCGAAGGACTCACCCAGACACCACTCGTTGAAAAGCACAAGATTCCGGACTCTTAACGAGCGGCGGGGCTCAGGAGCCGGCATACGCATCGTTCAACTTGCGGAAGTGATAACCCATCGCTGCCAAACGTAGAAACTCCGCCATTCGATCTCGATGTTTGACCAATGCGTGACCAAAGTAACGCCAGAATTCTCTGCGTTCTCGATCGAGCACACCCAGCTTCAGCGCTATTCGAGTAAACGCCGCAGCTCCGCTGAGGATGCCCATGGTGTTTTTCTCGGCCCATTCTTGAGGAGTTCGCTTCAACGAATCAAGAGTTCTCCGGTAGTACTCGCCCGAGTTGTATATCGTGCACATAATCGATTGATAGCCGGCAATTAATCGCGCCGGATCCATCTTCGGAATAAAGTTGAGGGCGCAGTTGGTGTTGTTGCCCGAACTTTCACCCAGCAGACGACCCTCCTTTTCCAGGCGCCGCCAGAGTTGAGTATCAGGCAGCGCCGACAATATTCCGACCATGGCCAGCGGTATCGCGCTCTCTCGTATGAATTTAATCTGGCGCTCAAAAATATCTTCAGGATCATTATCAAAGCCGACAATAAAACCAGCCATGACTTCCATTCCGTAACTTTGGATCCTTTTTACAGAGTCAAGCAGGTTGCCGCGGTTCTGAGACTTCTGAGCTTCCTTCAAGCTGTCTTCCACCGGAGTCTCAATGCCAAGAAACACCCGTCGGAAGCCCGATTGCCGCATGCTTTCGAGCAGAGGTTCGTCGTCAGCTAGATTTACACTGGCTTCGGTGAGGAGCGTGAAAGGATAATCGTGCCGCTTCTGCCAATCCGCCAACTCTGGCAACAGGCCTCGCACATTCTTTTTATTGCCGATGAAGTTATCGTCGACGATGAACACTGTGCCGCGCCAGCCGAGGGCGAACAAGGCGTCGAATTCAGCCAACATTTGCGGGTTGCTCTTGGTCCGCGGGACGCGGCCGTAGATTTCAATGATGTCGCAAAACTCGCAGTTGAAGGGACAACCGCGCGAGTACTGGACCGACATCGCACTGTAACGCTTCATGTTTGCGAGATGAAAATCCGCAACCGGGGTCACCGCAAGCGGAGGCTTTTCTGCCGCCTGGTAGGTTCGTTGGGTTGTTCCGCATTCCAGGTCTTCGAGAAACTGCGGCACCGTGGTTTCCGCTTCGCCGATAAAAATGTGGTCTGCTTCCGGCAGAGTTTCCAACGTAGTCGACACGTACGGCCCTCCGACAACGACTCGCTTTCCTCTTGCTTTGCATTCGCGCAGGACCTGTCTCAAGGAATCCTTCTGTACCAACATCGCAGTGGCCATCACTATATCGGCCCATTCGATATCGGACGATCGCAGCTTGCGCACATTCAAATCAACCAGACGACGTTCCCATGCGCGCGGCAACAGGGCCGAAACAGTTAAGAGTCCCAGTGGCGGAAATGCGCATCGCTTGCCCTCAAAAGGCAGCGCATGTCGAAAACTCCAATACGTGTCGGGAAATTCTGGATTGATCAATAGGACCTTCATCACAGCTCCTTTAAATAAACCATCAGCGAACATCCAGTCAGGGAAATTTGAAAACCGATAACAACCAGCCTTATTTACACTCCTCTTCAACCGCTCTTTTACACTACGCAGGTGCGAACCTTTTCGTTTCCATCAGCCTCAGACTTCCCTTGCTTTCTTACTCGCCTTTGCTCGCCCCAGCGTCAGCACGTCCCCGGGCTGGCACTTGAGCACCTTACAGATTCTTTCGAGGGTGTTGAATGTAATGCCCTGGGCCTTGTCCTTCTTTAGGCGCCACAGGGTCGTATGACTTACACCAGTCTCTTTGGCCAGCCAATAAAAGGTGCGCTCATGCTGTTTCAGCAACTCGTCAATTCGGATTCTGATCATTGCAATCACCAGCCTCCTGCAGCATACGCGCTATTTATCATAGCTGTTAAATATATGTCTACAGAATATATTGCATTCTTGACATATATGCCAGCCTGCTATAGCCTTCCTCTTCAGATTGAATTCCAACAAATTCTCTCCTCGATTTCCAAGCAACGGTCCGGACTACCTGAAAGTCAAATCGTCTGATGAACACTATGTACGCAATGCAACGCGCCAACGGCGACTGGTTCGCACTCGAGCAGCCCGAAGGTCTTCGCGTGCCGATTTTTTCAAGCAACCGAGAAGCTATGCAGGCCCGCGCGTTCAACGTAGAGCTACTGGTTTTTAAGCCGGTTCCGGTTGACGATCGAGCACTGACGGATCTTGCGCCGGTAGATGACCAACGACCGACGCAATTTTGGCTGGTCAAGAATGCATGCGTTAATATGAAGCAGGGCGTCGCTCTGGAGCACTCAGAGCTTGCGCGAATAATCCGCGTCGAAAAAACTTAGGAATTCAGGTGAGTATGATAGTTTGTGAATTCTGTTCTCATTACCGGCAAGACGGCAAATGCCTGCTCGGACTCAATATTCCCAAAGCCATGAGCTGTCGCGAGTTTAGTCCGGGGATAGAAAAATTTTGCTCCAACCCGAACGATTTTGTTAATCCCAGCCAAATCACTCAAATGGCCACGTTTTTTGGGTTCAAGAAAGCGGAGCTGAAGAAGATTAAGCTTATGGCTGAAGCCGCCGAAACCTCCCGCCAGGCGGAACAAGAAAATACCGCGTCTCTTAACGCGGTATCTCCTCTTTGATCCCGGCTACAAAAGTCGCTCGTCAAGATCGAAAACCATCCGCATATCCGCGGGCGAAACCGGATCGATAGACCTCTCCAAAGTTGCCGAAACCTGCTTCCTCGAAGTAGTGCGACCTTTGGGGATCGAAGCTGCGACCATGTTTGGCGTCGCTGGCTCCGGTCTTCATTCCGTCTTTATACCCATGGCTATAAGCCGCGTCGGAGCTATTAAAAACATATTGTCCATAGCGGCTGTAATAGTCGAAATATGGATCATACCCAAACGGTCGGTATCCCCGCCACGGGCGATAAAATGGGCGATACGTTCTCACCACGACCACCCTACGCTGTGCTTGTGCGGGTGGGCCGCAGAAAAAAATCAGCGATCCAGCGATTAGTAAGCCAGCCAAGGCAAAGTGACCAAATCCTCGTAAATATTTTCCTCTCATGACAGACCTCCTTGTTCTCCGTCTACATATTTAGACGCCAGGAAAAGGCTGAGAGTTTACGGTCTTGCGGACACAAGACTTTAGATTTGTATGCGATCAGTTTGCGCTGTTCTTGCGTCGAATGAGCCCACCAGATGACACCACGGCCTAGTCGCCGATTGCGTCATGCTGGTGAGCTCTTTCGACCCGCTTGTTCGGCTGTTAACTGAGCAAGCTAATAACGGCGGCGATGTCGATGCCGGTTGCGGAGCTTGTAGGTATAAAGCGCTCCGCTGCCCGCTCCGACGGCCGTGCCGATTGCCGCGCCTTTCTTTCCCCCGCTGAGAGCGCCTATGCCGGCACCCGCAGTAGCCGCGCCCGCTACCGTCAGTTTGTCACGATGCTTTTGCCAAAATGTACGGCTATGACGCCGATGACGACGTACCGTCTGGGCGGACGTAATTGGCATCGACGTAAAAGCCAGGATCAGCGTTACCAGTAAGATTGATAGGACTCTTTTCATACTTCTCCTGTTCGGTAATAGGGCAACGCAGCGACTGTGCGGCGATGCCTTCCTGCGGTTCCTTACTAAAGCCTGAATTCGCTCTAATCAAGGGCACTTTCCATGCCATCGTGAGAGTTTGAATCTTATCAATTGCCCCGGAAGTTCCAATACCATCCGGTGATAATCAAAGGCTCAGTGCTAGACAGGGGATATATCTCACGTGTAGTATATATATATCGTATCCGCTATTTTCCGCTAGCGATAAATAACAGCGATCTGAGGAGGGCGCGCCTTATTATTGAAATTCGAGTCGACGAGATTTTGGCCGAACAGGGTCGGACCTTCTATTGGTTGGCAAAACAGACCGGCATCAGCCATACAACATTGTGGCGTTTGAAGAAGGGCAGGGCTTTCGGCATGAATCTCGACACCCTGGAGAAGATGTGCCGCGTGCTTGAATGCCAACCTGGCGACATACTGACTTTGGCGAACCAAAAGAAAAACGGCAGCAAACGGAAATTCAGGAAGAAACCAAAATCATGAGTAATAAAGAAAAGCCCTTTACTTTTAGGTTCGTCGAGGCCGAAGATAACTTCCGCTTGGAACTGACGAATGTGACCGATCGCACACTTAAGTCCATTGAGGTGTTGACTGTGTTTCTGAAGGACGAGGTAACCCCTGGCGGTGGTCCTTCGCAGGCTCATATACGATTTGACGCCATCGAGCGTATCCTCCCCACCGAGAAATCAATCATGACGCACCGAACCTGGATCAACGGAAAGCCGGCTGCGACCGAGAGCGACTTGTTAAGCCGGCTGCAAGTGATCTCCGGCGAACCACATCCTTATGTCCTCGACATTTCATGGGAGGACCCAGACGGGAAAACGCGTTTTCAACGAATACCGGTCGGGCATTTGTCGCGGGTAGCAGGTTAAGAAGCAGCGAAAACAGGCTACCAGTACTGATTACGGCTTTCTGACAAACCTCAGCGCCACGCCGTTCATACAGTAGCGTAGCCCAGTCGGCGGTGGTCCATCATCGAACACATGTCCCGAATGTGCATCGCACCTGGCACAGAGCACTTCGATCCGAGTCATTGACAGACTGTTATCAACCTCTTCCCGCACGTTCTCCTTCTTGATTGGGGCCCAGAAACTGGGCCAACCAGTTCCGGAATCAAACTTAGTGGCAGAGCTAAAGAGCGGGAGTTCGCACGCGGCGCACTCAAAGGTACCCTTCTCGTGAATATCGTTAAGCGGGCTTGAGAATGGCGCTTCAGTTCCCTTCTGCCGCATGACGTTGTACTGCTCAGCGGTCAACAGTTGTTTCCATTCCGCATCTGGCTTGATCACTTTTTTCATACCCTTATCACCTTGAACGTCTCCTCTCGAACGCCTGGCGTTCCGGAAAATAGACGCGCCGACAGGAAACCTGGAAAGCGCAGCGAACGGTCCAACCATCAGCGAAGATGAAAGAAAATATCGTCTGTTCATATGCACCTCTATGATATTGCTTATCATCCCGTCAACCAAATTACGTCTACCATTAGTGAATCGGATTTCCGAGTTACTAACCAGCATCAGTAATTCTCTGATCGCGATTCCCGGCGACCAAATTAGCTTCGCGGATCGGGTTTGAGCGGTCCTTTCAATGAGTTCGGCTCGGCTGCCTCTCACCCGCCAACCAACCTGGCGTTAAGCTTGATATTCGTGCCCGCCAAGGCCTGTGACACAGGACAGTTCTTCTTCGCCGTTTCAGCTTGCTCGAGAAAAGCTGCTTCTTCGATGTTCGGGATCTCGGCTTCGGTAGTGAGTTCAATCGTAGTGATCTTGAATGCCTCGCCAACTTTCTCGAGACTGACACTTGCAGTAGTGCTGATGCGTGTCGGAGTGAAACCACCACGCGTTAAGCCGGCCGCCAGGGCCATGGAAAAGCATCCGGCATGCGCCGCGCCGATTAACTCCTCCGGGTTTGTGCCCGGGCCCTCCTCAAACCGCGACGCGAAAGAATACTGACCTTCAAAAGCTCCACTGCCTAACTTCACCCGGCCCTTGCCTTCTTTGAGTGTGCCTTCCCAAACTGCACTCGCTGTGCGTTTCGCCATGAACGTTCTCCTTTGAATTCGTTTTAGCGATTGTAGCGCTTTGGACTGCGGTGGCAAGCCTAGCGCGACACCTTTGGAGTTCCGCCCTTTAGGCGGGTTCGGTGACAACATCAGCCGCCAAGTCCTCACACCCGGAATCCAAAGCGTCGTCGCCGCTTCGCTCTGTCGGCGCACTCCAAATCTTCAGCTGCCAACGGCCCAAAGAAAAGCCCCCGGCGATAGTCTGCCGGAGGCCTATGAGAAGCAGTAGCCTGCTAATTAGTAACGCGAACCGCCACCGCCACCGCGATCTTCGCGGGGCTTGGCCTCATTGACCTTCAGCGCGCGTCCATCCAGGTCCTTACCATTGAACTGCTGAATAGCAGCCGCGCCTTCTTCCTTCGTTTGCATTTCAACGAAGCCGAAGCCGCGCGAACGGCCTGTTTCGCGATCTTCGATCAAGGAAACGCTTTCGACTGTGCCCGCTTGCGCGAACATCGTCTGCAGCTGCTCACTTGTGGTCTGGAACGCGAGATTACCAACATAAAGTTTCGTAGACATAATTTTCTTACCTTTTCCCCTCTTTGGGGTCTCATCGAAGGGATTGCTCCCTGGGCGAGTAAACAGAAGCCGCATGCGAACATGGTAGCCTCCCAATTTGCTAAGGACTTTTGGGATTACATATCCATGCCGCCGGGCGTTGCCCGCGGCTTATCATCTTCCTGTAGCTCAGAAATAAGGGCCTCGGTTGTTAGCATTAAGCCCGCGATTGATGCGGCGTTTTGCAGCGCGCAACGCGTGACTTTCGCGGGATCAATAATCCCCGCGGCCACAAGGTCCTCGAAAGTTTCAGTGGCGGCGTTATAGCCGAAGTTGGCGTCTTTGCTGGCGCGAACTTTCTCGACGATCACGGCGCCTTCTTTACCGGCGTTGAATACGATCTGACGCAGCGGCTCTTCCAGAGCGCGCCTGATAATGTTGACGCCAATCTGTTCGTCTTCATCGCCAATCGCTTCGCCATCCTTATTAGTTTCGAACGCGGTGAATTTATCCAGGGCCTTAGCCGCGCGAATCAGGGCCACGCCGCCGCCCGCCACGATGCCTTCTTCGACAGCCGCGCGAGTAGCGTTCATTGCGTCTTCAACGCGTGCCTTTTTCTCTTTGAGTTCAGTCTCGGTGGCTGCACCGACGCGAATCACCGCCACGCCGCCGACGAGTTTCGCCAGACGCTCCTGCAGTTTCTCGCGGTCATAGTCCGACGAGCTGTCTTCGATCTGGGCTTTCAGCGTTTTCACGCGGCCCTTTAAGTCGTCTGTGTTGCCTGCGCCATCTACGATGATCGTGTTGTCTTTGTTGATGGTTACCTTCTTGGCGCGTCCCAGATCGGCGACAGTGATGTTCTCGAGTTTGATGCCGAGGTCTTCACTGATCACTTTGGCTCCGGTCAGAACCGCAATGTCCTGGAGCATCTCTTTACGTCGATCGCCAAAGCCCGGCGCCTTAACTGCCGCAACATTGATCGTGCCGCGCAATTTGTTGACTACCAAAGTGGCCAGGGCTTCCCCTTCCACGTCTTCCGCGATAATCAGAATCGGCTTACTCAGTTTGGCAACCTGCTCAAGAATCGGCAGCAAGTCTCTCATCGCAGAAATTTTCTTCTCACTCAACAAAATGACCGGATTTTGGAGCACAGCTTCCATCTTTTCGGCGTCGGTAATGAAGTAAGGCGACAGAAAGCCGCGATCAAACTGCATCCCTTCGACGAATTCCAGATCCGTTTCCATCGTCTTCGCGTCTTCGACAGTAATTACGCCATCCTTGCCGACCTTTTCCATCGCTTTCGCAATGAGTTCGCCGATGGCAGCGTCACCATTGGCCGAAATCGTGCCGACCTGGGCAATCATGTCGCCCGCGACTGGCTTTGAAAGCTTCTTGATCGCAGTAGTCGCTCGCTCAACCGCCTTGTCGATGCCGCGCTTCAAAGCCATCGGGTTGGCGCCCGCTGCTACCGTCTTCACGCCTTCGCGGTATATGGCCTGTGCCAGCACGGTGGCGGTGGTGGTGCCATCGCCGGCGACGTCGCTGGTCTTTGAAGCTACTTCGCGCACCATCTGTGCGCCCATATTCTCCAGAGGATCTTTGAGGTCAATCTCTTTCGCCACGGTCACACCGTCTTTGGTGATCGTCGGGCTGCCGTAGCTCTTACCGAGAACGACGTTGCGTCCTTTGGGACCGAGCGTGATTTTCACAGCGTCGGCCAATTGATTTACGCCCCGCAGAATTGCCGCGCGAGATTCTTCACCATGAACTATTTGCTTTGCCATAAGTTTTTATCTTTTCTCCAAATCAAAGTTGTATTTAAGACGCCGGAAATCAGCCACAGATGCAAACGGATAGATGCGGATAAGAGTCAGACTGGAATGCGTATTTGAATCTGTGTCCATCCGTGTTCATCTGTGGCTAATAACTATCGAGCGTTCTTCTTGCCACCAGCAGCCTCACCAGCGCGGGTGATGATTCCGAGAATCTCGTCCTCGCGCATGATCAGAAGGTCTTCGCCGTCGATCTTGATTTCCGAGCTGCTGTACTTGCCAAAGAGAACCCGGTCGCCCT
>DATNNY010000273.1:0-3364 GCA_035601635.1 Pyrinomonadaceae bacterium | reverse complement strand
GCCATTGCCCGATTCCGCGGGCTCGGTAATTGGCTGATATCGGAATTCAGGGTGAGTAGCTTTGATCGCGCCCGCGATGCGGTCGATTTCGTCACGGCCACGATAGACTCCCTTGCTGGGGTCGTAGAAAACGCAATCTTCCGTGTAAATCTCGTCGATGGCGGCGCGCCGGCGAGCGGGATCGTTTTCACCGAAGACATCACGAAGATTGCGGATCAGCAAGGTCGATATGCTGTATGGCATGGCTTGTCTCCTCAAGGCATCGAGTGCGGCTTCCGACATCTCGACCCGGAACGGCTCTATTGGCTCGGCGAGGGCTACGCATCGGCCGTAACAAATAAGTATCAGAAAACGTGCCGTCTGTTCTTGGTTTTCCGGTTTTCTCCCGGTTTTCCCAGACAAATTCAAAGCCCGCACCCTGAAAACCGCAGGGATGCGGCACCCAAAGGCGTTTTTCGGAATTAAGGCGTGGCCACCCGCCCTAGACCATAGCCAACAGTTTGAGGGCCGAGCTTGTTCGCGAAAGAAGTTCAATGGTTGCCTCCATTACTGCGATATTTCGTCGCCAAAACTGGGGGGACACGCTTCTTTCACTCACTCGGGTGAAGTCTGTAAGGAGATCCACTAACGCCCTGTCTTCGTAATCCAACGTTTCTTCGCTATGTCGAGCCGCGTATTCTGGAAACAAGCGCAAGGTTATTCGTCCGAGCTTAGTCCCTTCGAGTTCAACGCGCAGAGTGTTATCGACCGGGAGTAAGCGATGAAAGGCCCTATTTCTGGCGTTACTGATAGTCACCTGATACGCATCTAATGAGTGCTTTTCCTTCATCTTGGACCAGGGCAAATTTCGAAAACTCTCCGCTAAACGGAACCATTCATCGACTGTGCACCACCGAACGATGGGTTTTAGATCGCAAACGCTGACAAGAAGACGGATCACTAATACGGCATCAGTTGCGAAATTGTAAGCGATTCGTAGCAAATCGTTGAATTCACCTGCATCTATGTCTGCCTGACCCTTGCATTTGTTCCACGCGTGCTTGTAACGAGCCAAGTTTTGACGTAGGGCATCGACAAAAGAGTCGAGTAGTGGTCGTGAAAGAGCCGATTCACCTGGCAGTCTCAGAACTGCATAATGATTTTTGCGAATATAATCTAGCGCGCTTGCCAGAGGTTGCGCTAAGTCTGTAGGGAGTTGGGCGCCGTGAGCCTTTTCGAGTTCAGCCCAAATCTCTTCCTCTTCCGAGATCGACTTTACTTGAATGATCCTGTCCTTTATCGCCAGAGCTGCTGTTGCCAAAGGGTTCAACTCGAGTTCGGAAAAGAGAGAATGTTCAATCGGCGCTCTTGTCACCACGGTATCCAGCACTTCGCCAATCAATACCATCACGATGCTTCCTAGCTGCTTCAACTGTTGGTCAATTGCCGGGTTGATTTCCTGCACCTCCAACTTTTTCATTCCTTTCAATTCAACAAACTTGAAATCGGAATTGAATGCAATGCCACGAGCAACTACTACGTTTGAGACTCCCAGGTGGAAACTAGTTCTCACAGGAATTCCAAGGTAGAGATCATTCTTAATCGTCTGGAGCTTCTGCCGAAAGATGAATGAGTTGTTCAGAAGGACCAAGCCATCCCCGACTTTTTCCTCTTTCAACCATTTTAGAAATTCGTGCTGGCGGGTAACTGCTGCTACTGCAGCTCGAATCTGATCTACAATCTCGTTGCTTGGCATAATCTCGTCACTAAGTTGTTGGAACTAGATGACGCTTTATAGTGGCACACTCTGAAATGTTGAGGAAGTCATCCTGGAGCCCATCGGAGTTTGGGAATCGGGGACAGACGGGACGATTTCTGATGTTCATGTGATATCGATCGTTTGGCTCGTAATGATTGGAGACTTTCAGAGTAGGGGAAACTTCCCGTCTGTCATCCGGCACCGCGCAGGCGAAACTGAAGCGAAGTAGATAGGAACTATGTTTCAGTAGATTAAACAGTTTAAGTAAAATGTTAATCCTTGACTGATGGCGAAAAACTGATAATATCCTGCAATGAGCTACGACGAAGCGGAGGATTTTGGCGGGGTACCCGAAGGATACACGGCCGACGAGGATGTCCTTAGTAGTGCGTTCGAGAACTATTGGGATGAAATCCAAGAAGCCGTGGAAGACTCGAGAGGGTCCGATTGGCTTACCAACAGCGCGATTCACCTTGAACTCCTGAGCATTGTTTCACAGAGAGACTTCACCCATTTGCGTGGCGGACTGAAAAAGCTTCTTCGCAAGGGACAAAGCGACGGCGATCTGTTGACGGACGAACAGCTTTTTGCCATCGCTTCTGACATCTCGACTTTCGTCGAGAAACTACCTGTTCCACTTCACAAAAGTTTCCTGAACTACACCGATAAAAGCGGGTTGCTGGGAGGGCAGGAGCCTACGCCGAGTCGTTGTATCGCAATGACCGCGGGCAAGTGCATTCTCGGTGATGATTTGAGCTGGGCGAAGGACTTACTTACGATAGCAAGGACATTCAGAGACATCTTGTCCGCACTATCCGACCCTGAGCTGCAAGAGTCAAATCTACGATTGCGCCTTGTGGAGCCTTTGCAATCGCTCAATTACTTTCTTACAAAGGCTTCCGCAATGCCCATCGTGCAGTGGCCGATCAGTGGCAAGCAGGTTTTCTTTGATCGCTGTCCGGACCCCAAAAGTTCGGACCTTTCGTCTTACATGGCGGAATGGATATCGGACTACCTCAAGGATTACTACCCCAGAGTGGGAATTGGCGTGTGCGGTGAGTGCGGAAAATTCTTTGGACGCGAGCGACGCGACAAGACTTTCTGCTCGAAGACATGCCAGAACCGCGTGGCATACAAACGAAAGAAAATTCTTGAAAGCGACGCGTTGGAACGCGTGAATATCGCCCCGGATGACGCGGTTAATATCGTTGCCGGTCTGTGGATGCATCATCCGAGGTTCGGCATTGGTCTGATTGAGGGCGTGAGCACAGCCAACAGGCCGTTCGCAAGCATGCTTCAAGACCTCGGAGACAACCAGAGCGCTCACTACCGGTCGATGCTTGCAAGGAAGACCGTCGTGCAAGTGCGTTTCCTGCACGGCGTGCGAATGCTCACCTTCACAGACTTGTTTGAGGCCCAAAAGAAGGAAGAACAATTACCGGACTTTTATCAGGTGCAGTCTGAGGAGACATTAGCAGAATTGTTGTAGGGCATCCGGCGGTAGTGGCCGTCGAATGCCCTCGACGATGGCGACCGTAGCTCAACTGGCAGAGCGCTCGCCTTGAAAGCGAGTGGTTGGGGGTCCAATTCCCCCCGGTCGCCCCACAACTTTGAAACGGAGTTTGA
>DATNNY010000272.1:0-21206 GCA_035601635.1 Pyrinomonadaceae bacterium | reverse complement strand
GTCAGGGCCGTTTTGGGCTCCTACCTGGTGGAGTGTTCTCTCGGCGTTCCTGTTATTTCGCGCGTTCGACATTTGGAAGCCCTATCCAATCAGACGACTCGAGCATCTCGAATCCGGATTGGGGATTATGCTGGACGACGTCCTGGCTGGAGCTTATGCCCTGATCGTCAATTCGGTTCTGATCTCGGCTTACCTGTTGTGGTTTCCGTCTGCCGGCTAAAGCACGCGTCAACACTCGACGCAAATTCGACAGGCTGCTACCATACCCTCTCTCTTGCAAACACGAATCAAATAATCACGCGCTTCTTGATGTCCAAAACCCAGACCAGGATTTTTGTCGCCGATGATGTGAGCGATAAAGGCTTGCAGCCTCTGCGTGACGCCGGCTTTCTGGTCGACAAACAGACCGGGCTCGCGCCCGAGGCATTGCGCCAGGCCTTAGCCGACAGCGAAGGCCTGGTGGTTCGCAGCGAGACCAAGGTAACTCCTGATGTGATGGATGCGGCCACGAAGCTGCGCGTGATCGGTCGCGCCGGAGTGGGCGTCGATAACATCGACGTGCCGGCGGCCACTGCTCGAGGCATCGTCGTGATGAACGCGCCCGATGGCAACACGATTACCACTGCCGAGCACACACTCGCTTTGCTCATCGCCCTGGCGCGCAACATTCCGCAAGCCAGCGCGAGCGTGAAGGGGGCCAAGTGGGAGCGGAAACGTTTCATCGGCGCCGAACTGCAAGGCAAAACTCTGGGAGTCATAGGCCTCGGCCGCATTGGGCGCGCCGTGGCCGCGCGGGCACGCGCCTTTGGCATGAAGATCGTTGGGCACGATCCCTTTATTGCGCCGGACCAGGCGCGGGACCTGGAAATTGAGTCGACTACACTGGATGAAGTATTTTCGCGCGCGGATTTTCTTACCGTGCATACGCCTCTGACTTCTGAAACTCGCGGACTCATCGGCCCCAAAGCCTTCGCCAAAATGCGAAAAGGGGTGCGCGTGATCAACTGCGCCCGCGGTGGATTAGTAGACGAGTCTGCGCTGTATGAAGCCATCAAATCAGGAGTAGTGGCTGGTGCGGCTTTGGATGTTTTTGAGCTCGAGCCGCCTCCGCCCGATCATCCACTGCTTACTCTTGACGAAGTGATCGTTACTCCGCACCTTGGGGCTTCGACGACTGAAGCGCAGGAGGGCGTGGCTGTCACCGTCGCGGAACAGATGCGCGACTATCTACAGCGCGGGACTTTGCGCGGCGCCGTCAACGTGCCGGCATTGGGTGCGAAAGAATTGAGCGCGCTGCAACCTTACCTGGCTTTGGCTGAAAGTCTGGGCCGGTTTCAGGCGCAACTTGTCGATAGCGCCGTCAGAGAGGTCCGTCTGGAGTTTGCCGGAGAGATGGTCGAACTGGATGCCGCTCCCGTCACCCGCGCGTTCCTGGCCGGATTGCTGCGGGATGTCAGCGCGCGCGTCAATGTTGTCAACGCCTTTGTGATTGCCGAAGAGCGGCGGATTACGGTGACAACTTCGTACCGGCGCGGCGGCGAGATTGCCTCGGCAATTTACACGCGAGTGATGGGCGAGGCCGGCGAGCAAACCGCTTCGGGAACTGTCTTCGGAATACCCGATGGCGGCCGAGAGGGCCGGATTACCGAGATCAATGGCTTTCGCATCGAAGCGACCCCGCGCGGGCGCATGCTGGTGATGCATAACCGCGATGTGCCGGGTGTGATCGGCAGGGTCGGGACGATCCTCGGTGAAAAGGGCATTAACATCAGCGCGTTTCATCTGGGCCGGCGCGAGCGGGGAGGGGAAGCCATGGCGGCCATTGAAGTCGACGCGCCGCTTGACGTTAACACTCTGGCCGAATTGCGGGCTTATGAGCCGGTGATTTCCGCGCGGCAGATCGAACTCTGACAGCGATCCGAGGATCCTCAGCACTAGTCGTCCAGAATTGCACACGTGCTACACTGGCCGTTACCAAGCGCTGCAAAACCCGCGAGGGACAGCCAATCACAGAGGCCATTCTCAGTGTCGGATTAGAGTCTGTAACTGAAAGAGCGGAAATTGTTAGTAATCCCAGTTGAGCAAGTCATGTTCGCTCTCGTGCTCATAATCTCGCTGTTGGCGCCGTTTAGCGGACAGGAGCCGGCATCCTCACCGACACCTTTACCCAAATCGTCCCCTTCACCCGTGCCGCAACAACAGGATGATGAGGTTGTCCGCATTACCGCAAACCTGGTGCAAGTAGATGCCGTAGTGACTGACAAAGCCGGCCGACATGTGACCGATCTGAGCCCGGAAGATTTCGAGATTCTCGAGGACAGTCGCCCGCAGTCGATAACAAACTTCTCATACCTGCCGGCGGGCGGTGCTAAACCGAATGCGTCAACCTTCCCAGTCACGACGGCACGCGTCGACCGCGGACCCGCGGCGCCAGTTCGCCTGCGTCCAGACCAGGTACGCCGCACGATCGCGCTCGTAGTGGATGATCTCGGCATGTCTTCCGCGGGCGCAACTTACGTGCGAAGAGCATTGCGACAATTTGTAGACGAACAAATACAGCCGAACGATCTCGTCACGATCGTCCTCACCACATCGGGCCTCAGTTCCTTGCAGGGTTTCACGAGCGACAAACAGCAACTATCTGCAGCGATCGACAACGTGCATTGGTCTTCAGGCAGCAGCGGTATCGATGCCCTGGCACCGGTCTACGTGCCGCCGTATACCATTCGAGCGGATATTGACGGGCCGCGGGAGGATTTTGGGATTCGTCGAGATGTATTCGCGGTCGGAACTCTGGGCGTGCTTAGCCAGGTTGTTGGGGGATTGAGGGCACTGCCAGGACGTAAATCGCTGGTTTTCTTTTCGGAAGGGTTTCCGCTTGTCAGCCGCGCCAGGATCGGCGGAGGCGGGCGAACCGAGCGTCGGGACTTGGTGGTCGATGCAATCGAGAGATTGGTCGATGCTGCCAATCGCGCCTCGATCGTATTTTACTCAATAGAGGCTCGCGGTGTGGCGGCGACCGGCTTGACGGCAGTGGATGACCTCGCGGATGTGATGCAAAACGAGGGAACCGAAGGACGTGGAGTCCTACGTCGCCTTGGCAACCGGAGCGCTGACTTCACTGATTCGCAAGACAGCCTGAAGTATCTGGCACAGAACACTGGCGGACTCTTCATGCGCAGCAACGACGTTGGACAAGGTCTGCAACACGTGCTCGACGATCAACAGGGCTTCTACCTCATCGGATACCGGCCGAATGAATCGACTGTTGATGCGAAGACGGGAGAGCGACAGTTTCATGCGATCACAGTGCGCGTAAAGCGTCCGGGGTTGCACGTGCGTTCACGTAATGGCTTTCTCGGACCTGAGGGCCAAGGTTCACCTGTCGCGCACGGTTCGCGCTCCGAGCAACTGCTTGGAGCGATGGCCTCGCCCTTCGCGGCCGGCGGTGTGCACGTCCGCCTGACTCCTCTGTTTGGCAACAACGAGCGCACAGGCTCTTTCGTTCGTCTGTTGCTTTACATCGACGCGCGTGATTTATCTTTCAGCGAGGAAGCAGGCGGCGGGCACAAAGCCGTGATGGACGTGATGGCAGTCATCATCGGCTACAACGAGCGAGCGGTGGACCGGTTCAATCGCACTGAGACCATCCGCGTTCGGGGTGATTATTACAAACTCCTTAACCGAGATGGACTCATCTACTATTTCAACGTTCCGGTTAAGCGAGCTGGAGCCTATCAGCTGCGCGTCGCCGTGCGCGATGCCGTATCCGAGCGTGTCGGCTCAGCAAGCCAGTTCATTACAGTTCCCGATCTCGACAAAGAGTATCTCGCTATATCGGGGCTCATAATCAACGGCAGCACCGGCCCCGTTGATGGGGCAGCCAGTGCGTCGGCTCCTGGCGGATTGCCTTCCGCTTCTCCAAACATTGACGGTGCACATGGAGTGATCGAAGAGATCAACGCACAAGCCAGTCCGGCAGTGCGACATTTTCGTCAGGGCATGGCGGTAGAGTACCGCTATGTCATCTACAATGCGCGGATTGATCCAGCGACGCGCCACCCGCGACTGACCGTGCAAACGCGACTGTTTCACAATGGTCAGCAGGTGTTTACAGCGCAGCCGTCGCTCTTTAATACCGATCAGCAGACCGATCTGAAAAGGCTTATGGCCGGTGGGCGCTTGCGACTCGGTGCGGAAGTCAAACCTGGCCAATACGTGCTACAGGTCGTGGTCACGGACTCGCTTGGCAAAGAGCCGTATCGCACCGTCACGCAGTGGACTGATCTTGAGATCCATTGATTGGTGACACGCCGACGTGAAAACAAATTACAGTTCGCCGTGCCGACGTGTAAAGCTGAACGCTGATCCTATCTGGCCTAACAGAACAGAGTATTTGACCGCTCAAAAGCTGAACCCAAACCGTTCCTTGCTCTATGCCGTAGTAAAGCGGCAAAATCCGCAAGACATCAGCGCGAAGAGGCGTTCATGACTAATTCCCCGCAGAACTCGACGTCGGAATACACTCCGCTTCCGGGAAACGCGTTGCCTGCTGGCCCAAAGAAAACATCTCGGGGGCGCATCGATTCAATCGATCTGCTGCGCGGCATTGTGATGGTGATTATGATGCTCGATCACACGCGAGATTTTGTTCATTACGCGTCCTTCCAATTCGATCCAACCGACCTGACAAAAACCAACGTCGCGCTCTTCTTTACGCGCTGGATCACGCACTTTTGTGCGCCCATTTTTGTTTTCCTTGCGGGCACTGGAGCCTATCTTCAGTTTGCTCGGGGGAAGAGCAAGAAAGACTTATCCCGGTACCTCGTCGCGCGTGGTTTCTGGCTGATCGCGCTTGAGTTCACTCTGGTGCGAATCAGCGTGACGTTCAATCTTGACTATCGCTTTTTGGGAGTTATGCAGGTCATCTGGGCAATTGGTGTCTCGATGATCGTGCTGGCAGCATTGATTCATTTGCCGGTGCGGGTTATCGCCGGATTCGGCGTAACGATGATTGTGCTGCACAACCTGCTCGACCGCTTTCACGTGCCAGGCTGGCGCGGACCGGAGAGCGCGGTGCCCGGTCTATGGTCGAAGCTCTTCATAATTCTGCATCAGGGGAATGAGGCCTTCCCGATCTTAGGCTGGCCCAGCCCGGTCGTGTTCGTGCTCTATCCCTTAATTCCGTGGATCGGCGTGATGGCCGCCGGCTATGCGTTTGGCGCGATCTACAACTATGACCGGCCGCGGCGACGGCGTCTGCTACTAATCATGGGAAGTGCAGCGACACTTGGTTTCGTCGTGCTTCGTGCCGTTAATTATTACGGCGACCCGGCGCCCTGGTCCCGGCAGAGTTCGATCGTGTTTACAGTTCTTTCATTTCTAAACACAACCAAGTATCCGCCGTCGTTACTGTTTTTGCTGATGACCCTGGGACCGGCGCTGTTGGCTCTGGCCTATTTCGAACCAAAGACCGCTGCCCCAGGTTCAGGCGAGTCTGGTCGGACGTCTGCGTTTGCCGGGCTGCGGCGTTTCTTTCTCACCTTTGGGCGCGTGCCGCTCTTCTTCTATCTTTTGCAGTGGCCCACGGCGCACTTCATTGCAGTCTTTGTGCACTTTGCCGCGGGCAAACCCTGGCGCTGGATGTTTGGCAGTCTGACTGGGGTTGAAGGCCCGCCGCCGGGAGTTGGCTTTTCTCTCTGGGTCGTTTACGCGTGCTGGATTGCCGGCGTGCTGCTGCTTTATCCGCTCTGTAAATGGTTCGCGGGTGTGAAGGCGCGCCGGCGGGATTGGTGGTTGTCGTACTTGTAATAGTAGAAGCCGATGCTCAGTGAAGCGGTCGCTCATTATCATGATTTGCTGGCCGACGAAGAACTCGCGCAGAGTTCGTTGACCATGCTGGACCAGGGCCTCGAACGCGCCCGGCTGATGTTTGGCGGGCGGCGGCTGTCGCCCTATCTGCGGCCTCACTTTGTCACTGAAGAAGACTTCGCGCGCGTCCGTCAGGTTTGCGAAATCGTTTGGGGCGCGATTGAGAAGGTCAAGGACGCGGCCGTTACCGACCTCTCTTTGCTGGATGAACTTGGCCTCACAAAGGTCGAGCGCGAACTGGTTCAGATCGATCCGGGTTATCGCGCGGTCTCACCCACGGCGCGCCTCGATTCATTTCTAACCGAAGACGTGTACAGCTTTGTTGAGTTAAATGGCGAAAGCCCGGCGGGCATCGCTTATGCCGATGCGGCCTTCGAGGTTTTTGCTCAGCTTCCGGTGATGAAGCGATTCGCCGAGAAGTACAATTTGCGGCGGTTTGAGGGCCGGCCCTTGATGCTGAAGGTGCTCGTCGATTGCTATGAAGAGTTTCTCGGCGCCAAAGCCGACCGCGCTCCCCAGATAGCAATCGTTGATTTGAAAGGGATGCCCACACAGAAAGAATTTGAGCTCTTCCGCGAGTACTTTGAAGCGAAAGGGTATCCGTCAGTCATCGCATCGCCGGACGAATTGGAGTTTCGCGACGGGCGCCTGCGCGCGGGCGAATTCGAAATCGACATTGTCTATAAGCGTCTGCTGGTCAATGAGTATTTGCCGATCATGGGCCGGCATCCGGCGCTGCTCGATGCTTATCGAGCGCGGGCGGTGTGCATGGTCAACAGCTTCCGATCCAAGATTATTCACAAGAAAGCGCTGTTCGCCGTCCTTACCGACGCCAGGCACTCTGAGCTCTTCAGCGAGGAGGAACGGGCGATGATTAGCGGCCACGTTCCCTGGACGAGACAAGTGCGTGCGGGCAAGAGCGATTATTTTGACGAAGAGATCGATCTGCTCGAGTTCATCGGCGAGCAACGCGATCGTCTGGTGCTCAAGCCAAACGATGACTACGGCGGACACGGAATTTACATCGGCTGGAACATAGATGAGATTGGTTGGGACGAAGCGATTCATAACGCGCTCGCGAACGGCGATTACCTGGTGCAGGAGCGCGTGCCGACCGCGCGCGAAGTTTTCCCGGCCCTGACGACGGAAGGAACGATTGCATTCGCCGAACAGCTCGTCGATCTCGATCCACTGCTCTTCAACGGCGAAGTTGGATCGGCGTTCACGCGGTTGTCTTCGAATGAACTGGCGAATGTCACCTCCGGCGGCGGCATGGTCCCAACTTTCATTATCAGCAAGCGCTGAACCTGGGCGGCGTGAGGTCAGAACCGGGAGCAGTAGCGACCGGGTCTCAATGCTCCACCTAATCTGAGATCGATAGTGCGACCCGGTCGCTACGGCTCCCCGTACTGACCGCAGTTAGCCCGCGCATTGACATCGCCGTCGTTATCGCGCTAACGTGTAATCCCGTGGATCCCACGGACAAAAATTCCAAACAAATTGCAGTCGCAGTTATCCCCGCTCGCTACGGTTCAAGCCGTCTGCCCGGCAAGCCTCTATTGCAGATCGCCGGCAAACCATTGATCTTGTGGGTTGCCGAGCGGGCACTGGCCGCGCATAGTGTATCGCGGGTAATCGTTGCCACGGATGATGCGCGAATATTTGACGCGGTCACTGCGGCCGGGTTCGAAGCAGAGATGACGCGCGGGGATCATGTGAGCGGCACCGACAGGGTTGCGGAAGTGGCGCTCAATCTTGACGCGGAGATTATAGTTAATGTGCAAGGCGACGAGCCTTTGATCGAGCCCGCGACCATCGACCGCGCGGTCAATGAACTGTCGATCAACGCCGAGGTGCAGATGGCTACTACTTCTGAACCGATTACCGAAGCGGCTGAGGTCTTGAATCCGGCGGTAGTTAAGGTCGTAGTCGACGGTGATGGCTATGCCTCTTCCTTTTCGCGCAATCCGATTCCTTGGCCTAATCAGGCCGTGACCCAGCATGGCTCGATCGAAGCAGCGCTCAGGAACACTCCGGCGCTGCTTTTTTCTTTTAGAAAGCATACTGGTCTCTATGTGTACCGGCGCGATTTTCTTTTGGAGTTCGCCGGCTGGCCGCAGTCAGAATCCGAGCGCCGCGAATCGCTCGAGCAGTTGCGCGCTTTGGATCGCGGGGTAAAAATTAAGGTCGTCGATGCCGCGTCACCATCGATTGGAGTTGATACGATCGAAGATCTGGAACACGTGCGGGCGTTGCTCGCGCGCGAAACACGAATCGTCGTTTAGAGGGCGAATTTATCCGCCGAATTTGGTGGCACAGACTTCAGTCTGTGGATTCCGTTACCAATCACAGACTGAAGTCTGTGCCACTCAAGAGGGATCGGCGCACAGGATTAGTGCTTTGGAATTGAGGATTGAATGAGCGCTGGAGATTGGATTGGACTGGGCATTATCGCGCTCGTGATCGTGGGCGGGTTGCTACTCCTCAATCAAATCACCAAGCCGTATGACGTGAAAGACGAAGAAGAGTTTCAGCGACGCAGAAGAGAAGGCGGGCGGGCCACCGGATTGATGGGCTTGCAGGGGATTTTGGACCCGGCCGCAAAGAAGGCAGTCGAGGTTCAGCAGGATTTGCGCCGCGGGATTTATGACGACGAAGAAGAGCCCGACGATCCGCCGGAAGCGGGAAGAAAAGAATAGGTTCCATATGACCTGGAAGGTTCTATTAAAGATCCAGAAGGAGAGTTTTAATGCCTAAATATATTTTCGTAACTGGTGGCGTGGTTTCGAGTTTGGGCAAAGGCCTGGCGGCTTCTTCGATCGGAGCTCTGCTCGAAGCGCGCGGTTTGGGAGTGACTTTGATCAAACTCGATCCATATATCAACGTCGATCCCGGGACTATGTCGCCGTTTCAGCACGGCGAAGTCTTCGTCACCGACGATGGCGCCGAGACGGATCTCGACCTCGGCCATTACGAGCGCTTCACGCATGCTCATCTTTCCCAGGCGAATAACTGGACCACCGGACGCATTTATCTTTCGGTGATCGAGAAAGAGCGCCGCGGCGATTATCTCGGCAAGACCATCCAGGTCATTCCCCACGTCACCAACGAAATCAAAGCCGCGATTCGCGCAGTCACGCCCAACGGCGAAGCCGATGTCGTGATCGTTGAAATTGGCGGCACCGTGGGCGACATTGAATCATTGCCTTTCCTGGAAGCGATTCGCCAGATGGGCAACGAAGAGGGCCGCGAGAACGCGCTGTTTATTCATGCGACGCTGGTGCCCTACATCGCCGCCGCCGGCGAACTAAAAACCAAACCGACCCAGCATTCAGTGCGCGAGTTGCGCGAGATCGGCATTGCGCCCGACGTCCTGCTGTGTCGTTCGGATCGACCGCTGTCGCACGATCTGCGCGCGAAGATCGCGCTCTTCTGTAACGTTAAGGAATCGGCGGTGATCAGCGCGCAGGACGTCGACACCATTTATGACGTACCCCTGTCGCTGCACGATCAGGGTTTGGACGAGCTGATCGTTTCGTCTTTGCAGTTGAAAGAAGTCGCAGCCGCGGTCGACCTTACGGGGTGGCGCAAACTGGTCTCGACGGTGCGACAGCCTTCGTCGGGCGAAACGGCGATCGCGATCGTCGGTAAGTATGTCGAGCTCGAAGATTCATATAAGTCTCTGCGCGAAGCTCTCACTCACGGCGGCGTCGCCAACAATCTGCGCGTCAACGTGCGTTGGATAGAATCGGAAGAATTGATGGACGACACTTACGAGTCGCGGCTGCGAGATTTTGACGCCATCCTGGTGCCGGGTGGCTTTGGCAAGCGCGGCGTCGAAGGAATGATCCGGGCCATCTCTTATGCCCGGCGCACGCGCACGCCATACTTTGGAATTTGTCTGGGCATGCAAACCGCCTGCATCGAATTTGCCCGCTACGCCTGTGATTTGAAAGATGCCGACTCGACGGAGTTCAACATCGAAACCCCTCATCCAATCATTTTCAAACTGCGTGACCTGGTTGACGTTGAGCAGCTCGGCGGCACGATGCGTTTGGGCGCGTGGCCGTGTTGTTTGAGCGAAGGCTCGCTCGCCCGCGAAATCTACGGCGACTCAGAAGAAATCAGCGAGCGGCATCGTCATCGCTACGAATTTAATCCCGCCTACCGCGAGCGGCTGGAGCGGGGAGGGCTGGTATTCAGCGGCGCCTCTCAGGACGAGAAATTTATCGAGATCGTGGAACTGTCGCGAGATGAACACCCATGGTTTCTCGCTTGCCAGTTTCATCCGGAATTCAAGTCGAAACCATTGGCTCCACATCCGCTGTTCGCATCATTCGTGCACGCCGCATTTCAGAATCGTTTGCAGACTGAGACTTCGCTTGAACAGATTGGCGAGCCGGAAACTCCGGCAATTGAGCGGGCTGCGGCGGTAAGTGAAAATTAACATTCGAGTAAGCGGTCGAAGGCAAGCACGACACGACTAACAGGAGCGCGGATTCACAATTAATATTTGGGTCGATCCTCAACCATGAAGGAGTCCGTGTAAAAAACCGAATTGTCCGTCAGTGGCAGCATCTTCTAGATGATAAGAAAGCTCGAGAAGAAGAGTATCAAAAGTTTTTACACGACAATGCGGCTTGGTTTTTCTCAGATGGCGGCAACAGACTGGTGGTGTTTCTAAGGTCAGATTGGGAGCTAACTGCGTAACTGATTTTGTGAGTACTTACTTCTTAGGATACTGGAATGGCCTGCCAGGAAAGATTCGTGATACTTACTTGGAGTCGAGCAGAGGATATCGCCGCTTTCTACACTTTTAGTGCTCGGCCCCCGGACTACCCCCGCACCAGCGTATCCTCCGCAAACGGCGTCCATTTACCCGCAGCGTCTTTGTGCTGCATTAGGAAAGCCCAGGACTTTTTTTCAGGATTCCAGGTAAAGGTATTCAGAAAAGGACCATCGGGATATTCGAATACAAACCTGATACTGTTACCACTGCGCGTGCCATAGCCCAGCGTCTCAGAAAACCTGCCGCCAAAGATATCAATCCAGTGCGCGACGTAACGATCGCTGGTATTGTCAAAGCCGACATAGATGTGTGCCTCATATTGCGGCGGACTGTTCGCATCTTTCATGTGAATCAGGAGAAACTGGTGGTTCAGAACCCACTCGGCGGTCGCTGTATTGTCGACCGTACGGGTTTTGAACTTTCTCGTAATCTTCCAGTTGCCGACCAGATTGTCGAGCAGTTCATCATGGAAGACACGACTGGGACCGTCAAGAGGTTGTTGGGCTACCGTTTGGTTCCTAGCAAGGACGACCCACGCGAGAACCAGAAGAATGATTGCAGCCCACTTTAGTTTTATCATTTGTCCGGGATGCGTGCTCAGCTTAGTCATGGACGTTGTAGACATGATCGATGATACAAACTTTCCATAGGTAATCAAGAAGCATTTCTCAAATCGACCAGGACAGCGGCAGCTTTCGCCTTCAAGTGGTGTCTTACTCTGCGGTTTTTCCTTTGCGGATTTGCGCCTTTGCGTGAAAGAGTCCTGTGCGAAAAAGTAGTTTCACGCAAAGACGCCAAGGCGCGAAGATACGCAAAATCAAAACAAGACGCTACTCGCCTTCGCCGAACAATGCGAAAAACCTTTTGATAAGCGATAATGCTTAGGCTCCCTGATCAGACTCAATCATGCTCCAATGCCCCAGATGTGCCCGCCAATTTCCCGATGACGTATACGTCTGTCCCGATGACTTCACTCCTCTGCGAGCTGACGAGACGATTGCCGATGTTCTGATCGATCCGCTAATTGGCCGCGTCTTTGACAATAAGTACCGTTTGGATGAGCGCCTGGGCGGCGGCGGCATGGGTACTGTCTATCGCGCCACGCATCTGATGATCGAACGGCCGGTTGCCGTAAAGGTGCTTAGCCAACGCTTTGTGGGCGACGAGACGGCACAGCAGCGGTTTCGCCGCGAGGCACGCGCCTCAGGCCGCATGCAGCATCCGAACGCCGTCATGGTCAACGACTTTGGCGCGACCGAAGACGGCTGGCTCTACATCGTGATGGAGCTGCTCGAGGGCCAGACGCTGCGCGATCTGCTGGCGCGGGAAGCGCCGCTCGATCCCGCCCGCGCTGTTTCGTTCATGATGCAGACCTGCTCGGCTGTCGGTGCAGCGCATGAGGCGGGATTGATTCATCGTGATCTAAAACCCGCGAACATCTTTATCGAGCAGCGGCCCAACCTCGCCGCAGTTGTGAAAGTCCTTGATTTCGGAGTGGCGAAGTTCGTGGTTGAGGAGCATGACGACGATTACAACACCCTGACTCAAGTGGGCGCAATCATCGGAACGCCGCGCTACATGTCGCCGGAACAATGTTCCGGCGTCGCCCCGCTCACGCCGGCGTCGGATGTCTACAGCCTGGGAATAATTCTTTACGAGATGTTGACCGGCTCGGTCCCGTTCAGCGCCGAAACACCTTTGGCCGTCGCTTTAAAGCAGGTAACTGAGGCGCCGGTGCCGCCGCGTGGAGTAATACCTGCCATTCCCGCTGAGCTGGAAAGAGTTGTCTTGCACGCGCTGGCAAAGGACCCCCGAGCGCGTCCCGCCGATGCCAACGAACTTCGTCATGAACTGCAGGCGGTCGCCGCGAATCTGGGGCTGGAGCATTCGACCAGCACGCTGGCGCCTTCACTCGCTGCGCTGCGCAGCGCAGGGACCGAAAGCCCGTCGGGCCGTTTGGTGATCGATCTGGCGACGCTGCGACAGGTGCAGGCCGCGAGTCACAGCGATCTCTCAGCAGGTTTTCCGAAGCCACGAACGATCAGTTCGGCCGCAGCCGTCGAGGATCGCGCTCGCGCTCCATTCGGCCGAATGAATGTTCTGCTCGAGAAAGGAAACACTCCTCAGAATCGGAACCGATTTCGCATCGGGGCCGCAGTGATGATCTTGCTCATCTTGATTCTGGGTTCAGGAGTGCTGGCGGCGCGTTGGTGGCGCGGGAACGTCTTAGTCAATGGAGGGCCTGTGAGCAATGCCAACGCACAGCTCACCGCGTCACCGAGCCCAACGGTTTCGCCTTCGCCTTCGCCATCGCCGTCGCCAAAGCCGGTGCGGAAGCCAGAGCCCCAAAAGGTCGAGAAACCATCCAAGCTAAAATCTATCTGGAACAAGGCGAAAGGAATATTCAGGTGAGGCAGCTATGTGGCACAGACTTCAGTCTGTGATGCGAGGCGTCACTTTTCAGCAAATCATTTTTTGTTCAGCATACAGGATGACCAGTTACCGGCCTCTGTCGCCCGTTTCACGGGCTCTTGATTTCATACTATCATTGCCTACCCAGCACTAAAGTGCTGGGCTATTTTCAATCGCCCGCTTCGCGGACGCAGCAGCTCTTAATGCAAACAGATTCACAAACAAAATCTTTTAAGGTTGGCGCCGCCACGTTCGGTGATGGGCGCTTGACGATCATTGCCGGCCCATGCGTGATTGAATCTGAAGAGCATGCAATGATGATGGCTCGCGAGTGCGCCCAGCGCGCGCGCGACGCAGGATTGGATTTTGTTTTCAAGTCTTCATTCGATAAAGCAAATCGATCTTCGATCAAGAGCTTCCGCGGAGTTGGCATGGATGCGGGCCTGGAAATTCTTAGGCACATCAAGACCGAAGTCGGCGTTCCGGTGGTCACCGACATTCACGATCCCGCGCAGGTTGAAAGCGTGGCCGAGGTTGCGGACATGCTTCAGATCCCGGCCTTTCTCTGTCGGCAAACCGATTTGATTCTGGCGGCCGCGCGTTCCGGCCGCGCCGTTAATATCAAGAAGGGCCAATTTCTGGCGCCGGAAGACGCGCGCAACATTGTCGAGAAGGCACAGGCTGCGGGTTGCAAACGATTAATGCTGACTGAACGCGGCGTGAGCTTTGGCTATAACAATTTAGTTGTCGATATGCGTTCGTTTCCGATCATGGGCGAGTTCGGCGTGCCGATTGTATTTGACGTGACGCATTCGCTTCAGCTTCCGGGTGGTCTGGGTAATGCAACTGGGGGATTGTCGCAGTACATCGAACCACTCGCGCGTGCCGGGGTGGCCTGCGGAGTCGATGCGGTGTTCATGGAAGTTCATGACGCACCGGAGCGGGCGCCGTCTGACGGCCCAAATATGTTGCCGCTCGCGCGCTTGGGCAGTCTGCTGGAGAATCTGCGCGATATTCAGGCGCTGGTTAATAACATGGGCAGTGCGCCGCGGAGCAGGGAAGCACGGCGCTAACAAGAAGTGTGATCGCTTTAGTTTTCTCGGACTTCGCTTCGAAAGCATGATTACGCACGGATTCAAAATTCATACTTACAATTTATGATCAAACGCAGAGCTTCGCTCCTGTTTCTAATTCTCATCTTCGCCATATTGTCCGGCGCGCACGCGCAGGATGAACTTCGCGCTGCGTGGCAGGCAACTAATTTCGATATGACAGTGAACGGCCTGGGCGCAGAGCGCGCCTTGAATGCGCGGGCCGTCGTTACTTTGCGAAATGTTGGCCGCGGCGCCGGATCGACGTTGAGTTTACGTATCAATTCGAAGGCTGAGATCAAATCTCTGAGCATCGGTGGCGCGACCGCGGCTTATAAGTCGCTGCCGGAGAGCCGTGGAGGCGCGCAACGTCTAACGATTACGTTGCCAAACGCAATCGGACCAAACGAAAGCGTGATCGCAACCGTCGAGTACCGGCTGCCCGTGGCGGAAAATTCGGGTCTCGCCGCTATTTCACCGGTAGCGTCGCAGTTCTTGCCTATGTCGCTATGGTATCCGTCGGCCAACACTCCGTTCGCAGTGCGAGGCGCGGACTATGCTCCGTTTCGCCTGACTGTTAATGGCGCCAATGCAATTTCGTCGGGAACCGAAAAGAGCACGGGCGGCAACAGTCTGTTCGAGCAGTCGCTTAATGGCCAACCGTTCTTTGTCGCCGGCGCGTGGGACCGGGTCGAAGGGAGCGGCAATGCGAAAGGAATCAATGCCTTTGTGCCGAAGGGCGCAAACGCGGATGAACAGAAACAGGCAGAGGCACTGATTGCGTTGGCGAATGATGCGCGGACATTCTATGTCGGTATGTTCGGACCGGCGCCGGCGGTTCCTTTGCGTTTGGTCGCGGTCGCACGTGGAGCGGGATTTGATGACGCAGGTACGATGCTGATCACTGAGGGAGCCTTTCGGCGGAGAAAAGTCGACTCAGTCACTGCTCTGGGAATTGCCGAAGCTGTAGCGCGGTTGTGGATAGGGGCGGAAACGCCGGTGCGTGGCGAGGGATACGGCGTCTTGCGGGAAGGCCTGGTGCGGTTTGCGGCATCGCTGTTTATCGAAAAGCAATTTGGCGCCGAGGCAGCTGAGGCTGAGCGCGGCCGGCAGAGACTCTCATATTCAGCAATCGCGAAACGCGATGCGCCCCTTGCGCTGACGACGTTGCTGGATGGAGGGACCTATCTCAATTCAGTGGCTAACAAGGGCGCCATGGTCTGGCGGCTGGCAGACCACGTGTTAGGGCGGGATGAATTCGTGGCCGTGGTGCGCGGACTGCTGTCCAGCGCGAAGAGCGACGCGGAAGGATTATCACTGGCGCGGACGCGACGCGCTTTGGTTGAACGGGGCGGTGCGTCGATGAAAACCCTGCTTGACCAGCAACTCGATCAATCTACCAACATGGATTTGATGGCCGGGTTGCCGCACATCGAAGGCGGACAGTGGGTCGCGGCCCTACGAAACCTGGGCTTAACAGATGTGACGGTGAGTGTGATGGGGACCACCGATACTGGCCAGCAAGTAATCATTCAGGCAGCAATCCCGGCTCACGATTTTGGTCAGGCGACTTTCAAGAGCACTACCAGGATTGTGCGCGTGGAAGTGGACCCGGAAAAGTTTTATCCGCAAACGGATTATGCTGACGATGTGGCACCCAGGGTTTTAGATCTGGCGGCTGCGCTGGCTGAAGCCACCCGATTGTTTGGGGCGCAGGAGTACGCCAAGGCAGAGGCGCTGGCGCGCGAAATGCTCGTCAGTTCGCCTCGGATGCAGGAAGCGCGCATTGTCCTTGCGCGGGCATTGCTGGCGCAAAACAAAACTGATGAGGCTGAACGCGAATCTCGCCAGTTGGCCGGCGAGCGTCTGCCAACGCCGACAGCCGAGGCATGGTCCAGTATCGGACTTGGCGAAATTGACGTGCGACGTGGTCGGGCCGCGGAAGCAGCGCGTGATTTCAACCATGCCGTGCGCGCGGATGCCGAATATGCTTCGACTATATACGCGCGGGCTGAGCGCATTCGCGCCGAAGCGGCAGCTAATGCAATACCCGCCATCGATGAGGCGGCCAGGACTTTTGTCGCTCAGCTTGATGCCGCGCTTCGCAGTGGGCGGCAAGCGGAACTAGCGCCGATGATCGTCGCGGGAGAGTTGACCGGGTTTATTCGCGGCGCCGTCGGCACGCAGCCCGAAGCCTGGCAGACTCGGGTGCTGCGAAGCGAACAAATCGATGCGAACCGCCTGGCGCTCGACGTGGCTCTGAGCAGCAGACAACTAGGAGTGGATCATGCGGGCACGGCCGTCTTCATACTGGCTCGGATAGGCGGAGCCTGGAAATTGAATGCGATCGATTTCTTTGAAGTGAAATGAGACGATAGGGCCGTGAGCCTTAAGCGGTGAGCAGTAGTCAGCCCATATCACAGCGGATCGTGGAAATGAGGTCAGTACCACCTGCGTAAGCGGTGGGTCCAGGAAGCCTCATTGATCCATCCGCTCATGCGGATGGTACTGACTCCAATCTAATACTTGAAATGAATGAACTGCACATAAAACTAGACCTCCTGCGCGAGCGGCTTCGCACGCTCGAATCCTGCGCGGTAGCGTTTTCCGGCGGGGTCGATTCGACCTTCGTCTTGAAAGTCGCGCAAGAGACGCTGGGTGCGCGGGTGATTGGCGTGACGGCGCTCAGTGAATCGTTGCCGTCTGGCGAACTGGAAGAGGCGCAGGCTCTCGCGCGCAGAATTGGCGCTCGCCACGTGGTGCTTCGCACATTTGAAACGCGGGATGAAAACTATCTGGCTAACGCGGCCAATCGTTGTTACTTTTGCAAGACCGAAATGTATTCGCGTATTAGCGACTTTGCGCACGCCGAGCGGCTGGTTGCAGTGCTGGACGGCTTGAATCAGGATGATCTGCAGGATCGCCGGCCTGGCAGGGCAGCCGCGATCGAGCGTGGGGTGATTTCACCTTTGGTCGACGCCGGATTAACCAAGGCTGAGATCCGCACGCTTTCGCGCGAAATGGGATTGCCGACCTGGGACAAGCCGGCGTTGGCTTGCCTGTCGTCGCGTATTCCGCACGGTACTCCGATTAATCTGCAGGCGCTTAGTCAGGTCGACCGGGCTGAAACATTTTTGCGAAAACTCGGCGTAGGTCAGGTGCGTGTTCGACACCACGGCCGCATCGCACGGATTGAAGTTGAACCAAAGGATTTTGCTTTGCTGAGATTGAAGGAAGCCGAAATCAATGCCCATCTCAACACGCTCGGCTTCGCCGAAGTGGTGCTCGACCCGGCGGGATATCGCACCAGCAATCCGAACTCGCCGGCCGCTCAACTCTAATGCAAGCCGAACTGCTCCGCGATCTCTTGAACGAAGTGCGCGCCGGGACGCGCACGGTTGAAAGTGCGTTGGATCGTCTGCGTGATTTGCCGTTTGAGAATCTTGGCTACGCACGGCTCGATCATCATCGCGCTTTGCGCACAGGCTTTCCCGAAGTTGTGTTCTGTGAAGGCAAACGCACCGATCAGATTGTTGAGATTCTGGAGAGACTCGAGCAAAAGCATTCCTCAATTATGGCGACCCGCGCCTCGAGCGAAGTCTACAATGCAGTAGTCGCGCGGATTCCATCGGCAAGTTATTTCGCGAGCGCCCGGATTATTCAGATTGGGGTCAACGGCGCTGAGCCAACCGAAACCACAGTGCTGGTTGTTTGTGCGGGGACCGCCGACGTGCCGGTGGCCGAAGAGGCCGCGGTAACTGCCAGTGCGCTGGGCAGCCGGGTTGAGAAGCTCTACGACGTGGGGGTCGCGGGGGTTCATCGGCTGTTAGCCGCTCGTGATAGATTGAACGCCGCGAATGTCATCGTGGTGGTGGCGGGAATGGATGGCGTGTTGCCGACGATCGTCGGCGGCCTCGTGGCCGCGCCAGTGATCGCGGTGCCGACGAGCATAGGATACGGAACTGGTTTAGGCGGAGTTAGCGCGTTGATGACAATGCTGAATGCCTGCGCGCCGGGCATTGCGGTGGTGAATATTGATAATGGTTTTGGCGCGGGTTATCTCGGCCACTTAATCAACACTCGCGGTAAGTCAGAACCACCTGCGGTAGCGGGTGGCTGATTCTCAGATTTAACTTGGCTGTGAAACTCGAAACTCAAAACTCAAAACTCGAAACTGACGAGCTCAATCGCCGGGCCCGGCGCATCAAGCTTCTCTTAATGGACTGTGACGGCGTGCTCACTGACGGTCGTCTGGAGTTGCGGGAAAACGGCGACGAGCAGAAGTCCTTTCACGCGCGCGACGGGCAGGGAATCTCTCTTTTTCATCGGGCGGGCTTGAAGACTGGAATAATCTCTGGCCGTACTTCCAGCGCCGTCGAACGCCGGGCTCAGGATCTCGACGTGGGGTATGTGAGACAGTACGCCCAGGACAAGGTGAAAGCGCTCGAGGAGATTCTGGCTCTGGCGCAAGTCACGCTCCATGAGTGCGCGTTTATTGGAGACGACTTGGCCGATATCCCGGTTATGGGCCGCGTCGAACTCGCCTTTGCCGTCGCCGATGCGGCGCCAGAGACAAAACAGGCCGCGCACTTTGTCACCGAACAAAAGGGTGGACACGGTGCCGTCCGCGAAGTGACCGACCTAATTCTCAAGGCGCAAGGGCGGTGGGAAGAATTGATGAAACGGTATATTGGTTGATACGCATTTAGCCTGTATGCGAGTCGTCAGCAAATATATTCTCTGTGCAGCTGCATCCTTTCGCGAGCTAACGGTATTTAGTCTTATCGCCCTCCGTTGACTTTCACTGCATGACCAAATAATCTTTGGTCGATTGAGCGGGCGTAACTCAATGGTAGAGTGTCAGCTTCCCAAGCTGGATGTTGCGGGTTCGATCCCCGTCGCCCGCTCCACTCTTTTCTCCGCAAAAACTCTAAACTGAAAACTCAAAAGCCTGGGAACGTATTAGGAACGTCCTGCAAGGGTCCGACAAATTCTGTCGGCGTGAGTGTCAGCCTCTGGGGATGACACTCGCAACGGATTTAGAAGTCTTAAATCGCCCTCTTTACCAAGTCTCACCAAAAACGATACCCAATTTAAGAGATTGGTTAGCCGTCAAAGTCAGCTACATTCAAGTAGACTCAAAATGCAATCACGTCATCTTCACGTCATCTCACCAACGGAATCTAATCCGTTGTCCCGTTAGCGAGACTCAAGTCGAAGGTCATTAGGTTTGACGATCGCCTAAGTGCAAAACTCAATCATGAATCTCGCGAGTGCCATGGATTCCTCGCGGGTGCGAGACCTAGTCTCACGGCTATTTTCACCAGATCGGCGAGGGAGTCGGCTTTCATTTTTTGCATCATCTTGCCTCGGTGCGCCTTCACTGTAATCTCACTAATTCCCAACTTCAAACCAGCCTGTTTATTCAACATGCCGGTGACTATTAACTTCATCACTTCACGTTCGCGAGGAGTCAGTGATGTGTAACATGTTCGGAGCTCTTCTACCTCGGCCTCTCGGTCAAGTGCCGCCGAGCTGCGCTCGATGGCGTGCCGAATGGCACTCAACAACGCATCGTCGTCGATTGGCTTCGTCAGAAACTCGACAGCTCCCGCTTTCATCGCCTGGACAGTCATTGGGATATCAGCATGGCCAGTGATGAAGATAATTGGCATGTCGATCCGATCAGGCGCGATTAGCTTCTGCAGTTCAAGTCCGTTGAGTTCCGGAAGAGAAACATCCAGCACCAGGCAACTCGGAGCAAGCGGCCGTGAGCGAGCAAGAAATTCTTCTGCCGACGCAAAAGTTTCTGGTTGCCACCCGACAAAACGGATCAGCGCTTCCAGTGATTCCCGAACGGAGATGTCGTCGTCAACAACAAAGACGATGGGGATCGGGCTCGATTTCGGCGAACCGGATTCGGAACTTTTTGCACTCGCTGAATTCATATACCCCCCTTTTCCGAACAAGGTGTGTCGGATAGCTCAGCTCACTCAAGTGCGGCATTGACCGCGTCACTCAGCGCCGTATCGCTGAAGGGCTTGAACAGGCACGCCGTCGCACCCTGTTCGAGCACTCGGGAGCGAATAGCTTCGTCTCTTTGAGCGGTGATGAAGATGATCGGTATCTCCTGCCGGCGATTCTTCAATTCCTGCTGAAGCTCCGGTCCAGTCATCCCCGGCATACCGATGTCGAGAATTAGGCACTTTGTTTGATCGACGCAATCGGACGTGAGGAATTCTTCCGCCGATGAGAACGCGCGGACTTCAAAGCCGAACTCTCGCAACAGGTCGGGTAGTGACTCGCGGACGGACTCGTCGTCGTCGACTACTGATACAAGTGAACGTTTTCTTGTCATAAAGTCTTCATGCTCGCACCCGGCAACACTACGACGTGAATTTGTAACGGTCGGGCATCAGCATGCGCCACTCTATTTGAGAGCGTCTATAGTACTTTGGTATTGGTCTGTTATCGGATCCGCGAATCAAACGTTGTGTGCAAAAGGAATTGAGAATGAAAACGTGGCTCCCGGACCCTCGTTCGGTGTAGCCCAGAGACGCCCATGATGGCTGGCAATGATCGAGCGACTAACGGAAAGTCCGATTCCCATACCGTCATTCTTGGTTGTGTAGAACGAGTCGAAGAGTCTGTCCATAACTTGAGGATCGAAACCGACCCCCGCATCGTGCACGCTCAGGCGTACCTGTCCGCCTTCGTCTGGTTCAGTCCGGATCAGCAGCTGCCTCTGCCGATCATCGACTCCGCTCATCGCGTCTGAGGCGTTCCGGACCAGATTCAGAATGACCTGCTGAAGCTGCACCCGATCACCTGCGACCGGCGGAAGGTTATCGGCAAGCTCAGATCGCAGAATCACTCGGTTCCTTTGAAGTTCACTCAGCGATAGTGCAATCACCTCTCGTGTAGCCTCATTCAGATCCACCGATTCGATCGTGGCGTTTTTCTTGCTAAAGAGAGCGCGCAACCGTGTGATCACCGCAGCGGCGCGGTCGCCGTCGCGAATCGTGCGCCGCGCGGTTTCGCGC
>DATNNY010000271.1:0-2352 GCA_035601635.1 Pyrinomonadaceae bacterium | reverse complement strand
CAGCGTCGACCCGATAAATCCATCGACTGCATATTGGCCGGCGAGCTGACACAGGACGCGGTTCGAACGGAGGCTGCCATCTCGTCCGGTAAAGAAGACATCCGGGCGTGCCGCGACATATTGATCCATTCCAACTTCGCTACCGAAACAGTGAATGCTCTTGACCCAGCCGCTCTCGATTGCGGGGATCATTGTCGGGTGGGGGTTCAGCGCCCAGTGTTCGCAGATCTTTCCGCGCAGTCCAAGCGACTCTCCATAGGTCGGCAGAAGAAGTTCGATCGCTGCTGTATCGAAGCCTATTCCGTGGTTCAACGAGTGGACCTGATGGCGCTCATATATGCCGCGGATCACCATCATGCCGATAAGAATTTGCAGCTCATCGATGTGGCGCGGGTCGCGTGTGAATAGCGGTTCTATCGCGAATGGCTTATCCGCTTCGACGACGACATCGATCCAGGAAGCCGGGATGTCGACGCGCGGTAATTTGTCGACGATCTGGTTCACCTGCACGATGACGATTCCATCGTGGAAGGCAGCTGCTTCCACAATCACCGGCGTGTCTTCCGTGTTTGGTCCCGTGTAAAGGTTGCCTTCAGGATCAGCCTGCTCGGCACACACGAGGACTACGTTTGGGACTAGATCGACGAGCAGCCGGGCATACAGTTCGACGTAAGTGTGGATGGCGCCGATGTCGAGCTTGCCATCCTCCAACAGTTGCGACACGCGCAGGCTTTGCGGACCGGCGAAAGCAAAATCCACTCTCTTGGCAATGCCCAACTCAAACAGCGTGAGATGTTCCGGTCGACTAATGCTCGAAATGATCAGGTGCAGATCGTGAAGCTTCTTCGGATCGACCTTGACAAGGGACCGCGAGAGGAAATCAGCCTGTTTCTGATTGTCTCCCTCAAGCACAATCCTGTCACCGCTCACGATGAGTGTTTCAAGAGCCTCAATGATTCTTTCCCTGGCGAGGATCGGCCCCTTCATCCAGGGATAGATCAGTTGCATGCGCCGCCGTTTCTCATCGCGCCGCGTCGTCCACGAACGCGACACCTGCTCTAACGTTTGCTGTGCCATCGGGCAACTCCTTGAAAGGCATTGAACTTGGCGCGCATACTCGCGAGCAGGTCGGCCGGCGAATGTGCTTGTTGCGCGTAGCCCGCTGGGGAGGCGCGGAGCAACGTCACGGGAAAGAGGTGCGCTAGAAAGGTGCCGCCGGCTAGAGTGGCGGAATCTTGCGACATTTCGCGGCGTGAGGTTTGCTTGTGTAGGAAATTAAACTTCATGTTCTTTAGGCCTTTCTTTTTGTGCCATTACTGCTAGGAACGCTACGGGTTCGGGCATGGCCATCTCTTTAGTTTCGCCTCGTGCAAAATTGAATTTAGAGACTTAGGGCAGGAACTTGTAACCAGAGCAATGGACCGTATGAAAGTGCTTGGGACGGGCAGGCTCTGTTTCTAGTTTTTTGCGCAGCTTCAAAATGTGGTTATCGACAGTCCTTGTACAAGCGTAGTTCTCGTATCCCCAAACTTCATTGAGTAGCTCCTCCCGTGAGATCACTCTCCGAGGGTTTTTGATCAGATACGCGAGCGTTTTGAATTCCTTACATGTGAGAATAACGGGCCGATCATTGCGATGAATTTCCATCGTTGAAAAACATCCTTTCACTCCCCCAAACTCAAACGTGTCGGTGGCGTTGGGATTTCTCAACCAGGCCTTCGCTGCATCCAGCGGTAAGCAGACATCGCTGCTATCGATGAGGCCAGTGACGGACTTATTGGGTCCCGGCTTTTTCTGGGTCGTCTTATCATGAACCGCCGATTTTGGAACAAGCACGATCACCGGCAAGTAACGCGATAGCTTACGAAACTCTTCCGGGATGCCAGAAACTGGCACGGACACCAAGTCTTCATTGAGGAAGTGCATCGGATCTGAATCGAATTCGCTCTGGGCTTGCGCAAAAGGGGAAATTGCCGCCTTGATTGTCGCTGTCATTGGTTCCCTCAATCATTTTCCCTTTCCATCCACTCGCGGACGTACTCCGGACAGTTCTCGAGTTGCATCCCATCCGCCTCGCAATCTCTTAGAAACTTCATCGCGTCGCGATCTGCAAGCCTCACGTCTCGTAAGTCCAAACGATGGTTCTGTAGTCCGCATCAAAGAGCGCCTTCAACTCCGCGACCTCCTCCGCCTTCATCTGCCCACTTAGCGTAAAAACCATGATTCCCTGTCCTTCCCGCGCCTGCATGAGACGATGTTTGTGGATCTGCTGCAATCCCTCCGATCCTCAATCAGGGTCATAGCACGTTGCTGCAGCTCTGCCACTAGTTAAGAAACCACTCAACGAGTCGT
>DATNNY010000270.1:0-14237 GCA_035601635.1 Pyrinomonadaceae bacterium | reverse complement strand
GGTAGGGAACCGGCTCCTTTCAAGCTAGATAGCCGGCTCTTCGTAGATGCCGTAAACGTCCCGCAGGGCAGAGCAGATTTCACCAAGTGTGGCATAGGCGCGGACGGCTTCGATAGTGGCGGGCATGGTGTTGTCGCCGCGTTGCGCCGCGATTCTAAGGGAGTCCAGCGCTCTTTCAACTGCGCCCTTATCTCTTGAGGTGCGGGTCCGTTCCAGTCTTTCGAGTTGCCGTTCGCGCACCGAATCATTAATCACCAGAGTCGGGACCTCTTGTCCCTGGCCGCTCATCTCGTACTTGTTCACGCCGACAATCGTCTGGTCGCCACGTTCGAGCGCCTTCTGATACTGATAAGCCGACTCCTGGACTTCGCGTTGCGGAAATCCTTTTTCAACCGCTTCGACCATGCCGCCCATGCTGTCGATGCGATCGAAGTAATCCAGCGCGCCGTCCTCGAGCTTTTTCGTTAAAGCTTCGACGAAGTATGAACCGCCCAGCGGATCGACGGTGTTCGCGACCCCGGTTTCTTCAGCGATTATTTGTTGCGTTCGCAGAGCGATTAGAGCGGCGCGATCAGTCGGCAGGGCAAGTGCTTCGTCATAAGCGTCCGTGTGCAGCGATTGTGTCCCGCCGAGCACACCGGCCAGCGCCTGAATCGCCACGCGCACAATGTTGTTGAGCGGCTGCTGCACAGTCAAAGACACGCCCGCAGTCTGGGTGTGAAACCGCATCTGCATCGTCCGCTCGGTTCGAGCTCCAAAGCGTTCGCGCATAGCGCGCGCCCAGATTCGCCGCGCTGCCCGGTACTTGGCGATCTCTTCAAAGAAGTCATTATGAGCGTTAAAGAAAAACGAAATCCTCGGCACAAAGCGTTCCAGATCGAGCCCGGCTCGAACGCCCCATTCAACGTATTCGATTCCGTCTCGTAAGGTAAAAGCGAGCTCCTGGAGTGCAGTCGCGCCGGCTTCCCTGATGTGGTAGCCGCTCACCGAAATCGGGTTGTATCGGGGAACGCGCTTGGCGCAGAACTCAAACGTGTCTATGACCAGCTTCATCGCGGAGCGAATCGGATATATCCATTCCTTCTGAGCGATGTACTCTTTGAGAATGTCGTTTTGCAACGTGCCGGAAATCCTCTTCCAGTCTGCTCCCTGCTTTTCCGCCAGCACCAGATACATCGCCAGGAAGACGGACGCGGGAGCGTTAATTGTTTGTGAGACAGTGACCTCTTCCAGAGGGATTCCGTCAAACAGTGCTTCTATATCTGCGAGTGAGGAAACCGCAACGCCACACTTTCCCACTTCCCCGTCTGACAGCGGGGAATCGGCGTCATAACCCATTAAAGCCGGAAGGTCATAGGCGACTGAGAGACCGGTCTGACCTTCTTTCAAAAGGTATTTGAATCTTTGATTTGTTTCTTCGGGTGTACCAAAGCCGGCAAACTGGCGCATGGTCCAAAGCTTCCCCCGATAGCCAGTCGCGTGAATGCCTCGTGTATAAGGGAACTCACCGGGAAATGCGACATCCTGCTCTAGATCAATATCGGCCACATCCGACGCGCTGTAGAGTCGGCTGATCTCTTCGAGAGAAACAGTTTGGAAGTTGGCTTTTCGCTCGCCCTGGCGCTTGAGTGAAGGCTTCAACGTCTCTTCTTCCCAGCGTTCCTTGGCTTGGTCTTCAGAAGAGGCTTCTTTGATCTCTTGCATTGTGCTGGTTGGCTTGACGACGGCTGCGCCATCGCCATTTACGGAACAAAAGTAAACGTAGTCTGGATGTTAGTTGATGGGTTTAGGAGTGTCAATCCAGGTCGGTGACAAAGAGACCAGACAGGATCCTTCACGTAAATAAGGTGGATTCAATTTGAAGTGCAACTTTGAGATTAGTGGTTGAAAGGCAAGCTGCGATAGCGTCAGCGTGCTTTTCCAACCGCCAAGTCAAAGAAGCACACCATGAACTATACGCAACTCACCCGCGAGCAAAGATATCAGATATACGCCTTGATGAAAGCTGGACATAACCAAAGTCGCATCGCCATCCTGGTCGGTTGCCATACGAGCACGATCTCACGCGAGTTGCGACGCAACTGCGGAGAGAAAGGTTATCGTCCGTACCAGGCAGATGAACTGGCCTTTGACCGGCAGTGCGATGCGTATCGAGCACGTATTGCTCCGCAGACTTGGGACCCGGTCGAGCGGCTCTTGCGCCAGGACTGGAGTCCGGAGCAAATCGCCGGGCGCTTAAGACTGGAGCAACAGCCGACAGTCAGCCATGAATGCATCTATCTGTACGTCTATACGGACAAACGACGCGGCGGCACGCTCCATCGTCATCTGCGCAGCCAAAAGAAGCAGCGTAAGCGTTATAGCGGGTACATCCGCCGGGGCCAGATCCCCAACCGCACCAGCATTGAGCAACGTCCTCAGATCGTCGCCAGCAAGCGCCGCTTCGGCGACTGGGAAGCTGACGCCATCGTGGGGGCCCGACATCAGGGCGGTATCCTCAGCCTGGTAGAACGGAAGTCCAAGCTGACTCGTTTGCACAAACTATAAGAGTAAAGCAGCCGCAGAAATGAAGGACACGAGTATCGCGCTCTTACGCCCACTGGTTGACCGCGTGCACACCATCACCGTGGACAATGGCAAAGAGTTTCGCCAGCACGAACTGATCACCGCTGCCCCTTGCTGCGCCGATCTACTTCGCGCATCCCTATGCCAGCTGGGAACGAGGCCTAAACGAGAACACCAACGGCCTCGTGCGGCAGTACTTTCCCAAGAAACACGACTTCACCAGGATAACGAACGCCGAAGTCCAACGCGTGGCCGAACTACTTAACGACCGGCCCCGCAAGACGCTTGGCTTTAGAACTCCGAACGAAGTATTTTTCAAAGAACGTTCTGTTGCACTTCCAACTTGAATCTGCGTAACCACTGAACGCGGTTTCAACTTCGTGAATAGAAGATCCGATCTTCGCAAAAAATTCAGAACAGGATCCTTCAAGATTCGGTATGCGGAATGGAGTGTTTAAGACCGCCAAGAGGCACTGTCGAAGTTGAGATGCTCAAAGAGGGGCGCGGCTGTTATATTCCTAACAGCCGCGCTATCGCGAATGGATCCGTAATTCGTGGACAAAGCGGCAGGGTAAAGTGGGATACAATTAGCGGACGAACCAAAGAGTTCCGAAGTTTGAAACTGCGCGAGTTGATTTCATCGGCACTACAATATCGCTCGGCCTGACCATTCCGAGTCTTTCCCTTGCGGCCGACTCGATACTGACCGGGTCGCTTGCGATGCGGCGAATCTGCTCCTGCAAAGACGCGTTGGAGCGACGAATGGCGGCGATTTCGGCCCCAATCCGACTATACTCAACGGTCGTGACCTTTAGCTCCTCCTTTGACCGGAGGATTACTGACGAGCATATCCCCATAGTAGCGATGAGTATCATTGCCAGAAAAATCCATGACGGTAATAAGCTCAATGTCTGAAGAGTCGAGGGGAGACATTCACCAGCAAACTCCTGGAGCGAAAGCTTTGGAATCGCTTGGGTTGGAACCCGCAGGTTCGCTGCTCTGTTGCTAAGCCAGTACGTATTCCCTACCATATTCAAGAAACACCTCCTAAAATGCGGTTGTAAGTCTTGCTAAATGTAAGGCGTTAAAGGTGAACAACGTCCGTTGACCGGACAACTCGGCGTCGATCTTTACCGAAGGCTCCAATGGGACTTCGCGAGTGTTGCATTCGATTTCGCGCCGCCTGACTCGATCCGGCGATCTTGAATGCGGAAGAGCGTAATCGAGTCGGGGGATGTCCGGTAGGCGCGACTCTCCTGCCACTGGAAACGTATTTGCCAAGAGAGACTTGCCTCCGTTGCAAGGAAACTCGCAGCGCTGCCTGCTTTCTCCGGTCAGTAACTCTTGCGGAGAATTGACGCGAGGTTAACGAAGTCGCGCAAAATTCTGAATGCATTTCTGTTAATCCCCTGGCTCCCAAGATTCCTAACTAGGAAGGTAGCAAGACCACCATATAAACCGGTCGGCCCGTGACCAACACCCAAGATAGAGCGCTCGGCTCATTCAATTCCTTGCGCCACAATGGTTTACCGCAAGTGCGGCAGACTTTAGCACCTGCGCGTACTCCAAGCAATAGCATTTAGTTGCAACAATTCAACAAGCTAAGCTCAACAGTTACATCAGGTAGCGGCAATTAAGCGCTTAATCGGCGTACGGTCGGCGAACGGAAAGGGCCCTAAATTAGCTCATTACGCAGTATTGTTGAGATCTTAAGATAGAATCGCGGGAGCGCGTCATTTGGCGGCAATCGGGAGCGGCTGGGCCGTGGTGATACGTTCTCAGATGCAGCCATAATATGTTGGAGACGTGATAAAACGCCGCTTATCTATCGGATGGCGAAGCAACTGGGGGGTCGGCATGGATATTGCAAATGCCAGGGTTGCAAAATGCAAATCAGCTGATAGAAGTTGGAGCAAAGGAATCGATGAAAGTTACAAGGATTGCAGAACGTGGACTGACGACGCTTGCTGGCGGCCTGTTTGATGCTATTCAAGTATTCAACAAGTTCAAGCCAAATCCATCGTTCATTCCTAAGTGGTCAGACAAGCCGCTTTTGAAGTCATGGCAGAAGACCAAGCCCACATTAGGATGGCCTCGCGTGACCGACTCGCTGTGCCCTAACTGTGTTATTGAGGCGCGGGAGGAAATTCTAAGTGGTAAGCAGGATGTTTCCGTGCTGCTAAACGAGAAAGTTGGCGAGATTAAGGCGCAAATCGTCGAACGAGACGGCGAGATCTGGATGGTCAAGGACTGCATGACTCACGGACACTTCGAGGATATGATGGCTATTGACTCGAAGTTCCTGACGCACGTCGAAAAGATGTTTCCAGGTCGCGATATCCCTGCGCACAACGATGAGACCCTGCATAATCACGGCACTAGTACCATTAAGTACGGTCGGGGCGCCGTGTTGACGGTGGATCTGACCAACCGCTGCAATATGATGTGTGATCCATGCTTTATGGACGCAAACCAGGTCGGTTTCGTACACGAGTTGAGCATAGACGACATTAAGGAGATTCTGGACAACGCGATTTCGATCAAGCCGCGTCGACAGATGTCCGTACAGTTCTCTGGAGGAGAACCAACTATATCGCCGCATTTCCTGGAAGCAATTAAGTACTCGCGGAAGGTTGGTTATAACTCAGTTCAAGCGGCTACAAATGGCATCGAGTTCGCCAAGAGCAAGGAATTTTGTCGTGAGGCGGCAGAAGCCGGTTTGCGTTATGTGTATTTCCAATTCGACGGTATTGGAAACGACGCGAATAGCCATCGGCAAGTTGGGAATCTGTTCGACGTGAAATTGCGTGCGATTAATAATCTCCATGAGGCTGGAGTCGAGATTGTTCTTGTGACGACACTGGTAAACGGCATCAACAATGATCAGGTCGGATCGATTATTCGGTTTGCTCTGGACAATCCAAAGAAGATAGCGTTTCTTTCGTTTCAGCCAGTCTCTTTTACCGGCCGCGACGAGGCAATAACGCCGGAGCGCCGTTTGCAGCAGCGTTACACGCTCTCTCATTTGGCTCACGATGTAAAGAATCAGGTTGGAATTACCGAACCAACGCGCGATTGGTTTCCTCTATCGTTGATGGGAGCTTTTGCGGATTTTGCCGACCTGGTTCATGGGCCGAACTCTGAATGGGGCCAAGTCTCGTGCGGTTGTCACCCGAACTGCGGCGTCGGAACGGCGGTAATGATAGACAAGGAAACGAAGGAGATGAGCCCTGTCCCAGCGTTCCTCAATATTCCTGGCCTCGTCAAGGATATGCGTAAAATAACAGATGCGGCCCGTGGAAAGTGGGCGTCCAATGTCATGATGGGACTCGCGCTCCTAAAGCATTATAAGCCGAAGATGGCACCTTCTCAATTTAACCTATATGAACTTTTCAAGAAGTTTGACAAGTCGTTTGGATTGACCGGGAAGGACTACGGGAAGGTCGGGGGTGACCGCAGTACGGAGGATATCGAAAGGCGGCGCTCGGACCGTTGGAACTTCCTTTTTATAGCTGGTATGTGGTTTCAAGACCTATTCAATTACGACTTCCGCCGCACAGAGATGTGCATCATTCCTTACGGCACACAGGAGGGCGAGATTAGCTTCTGTGCTTACAATACAGGAATCGGCTGGCGCAACATCATTGAGCACATGCACCAAAATGCAACCGTTGCGAAGTGGTACGAAGAGCATGGTCGTCATGAGATATTTGCCGGGGGTAAGACTGTTGAGCTGGCAGATGCAACTCACGGTCTGAGGTTGAACGAAGTAGATATGATCCGGCCAAATAAGCCTCATATGGAAGGTCCGAAGACTGCGCACGAAGAAACCGTAATGATGCGCAAGCTCTACCAGGAGATGGTGCTGAAGCAGCAGGAGATTAAATCGGACAACGGTGATAAGCCGGTGCAGATTCAGGGCTTGAGTCGGAAAAAGGACTTGGCAGTTGTTTCGGCTTAGTCCAGCTTGAATTTCGGTGCATTCCCCGCCGACGGTCTTACTGTTGGCGGGGTTTTTTGCTTGCCTGCTTGACCGTGGTGCAGAAGGACGTGTTAAATAGGGGTCTGAAAAACCGGACAATCAAGACTGATCAATTGGAGAAATAGATGGCAGTAGTGACAATCAACCAGGGCGAATCAATCGAAAGCGCATTGCGTCGATTCAAGCGGAAGGTAATGACCGAAGAGATCATTAAGGACGCAAAAAAACACGCCTTTTTTATGCCTCCGGGCCAAAAGGCAAAACTCAAATCCGCTTTAGCTCGCAAACGTAATAAGAAGAAGGGCCGTCCACGGCCGCGTCCCGTTGGCGCAAGGTAGCCGTCGTGCAGCGTTCAGTTTCGCGAGACTCTCCACGTCGTCCACAATTAGAAATGGGGTTCGGCAAGTCGTACCTAAGCCGCCGGCCGACGTGTGCGAAGCGGCGGTTTGAAAGTTGACTTTCCAGTTTGGCAAGCAATGACTCGGATATTATTAACGAATGACGACGGGATCCATTCCCAAGGTCTGGTTAGGCTCGAGAGAGCCTTGCGCGAGATCGGCGATGTCTTCGTCGTGGCGCCGGCAGCCGAGATGAGCGGCGCCTCGCACAGCCTGACGCTGTCACGTCCTCTTCGGATTCGCCAAATCGACGACCGCCATTGGACCGTGGACGGAACACCAACCGACTGTGTGACCCTGGCCCTGCATCAGATTCTCAAGGCAGACCAACTACCTGACGTGTGCGCCTCAGGAATTAACCACGGCGGAAATCTGGGAGATGATGCCACGTATTCAGGCACAGTGGCAGGGGCCTTGGAGGCGACAATCCTCGGTGTGCCTGGAATTGCGGTAAGCCTCGTGGCAAGAGAGAACTTTGATTTTACCGAGGCCTCCCGGTTTGCTCTGCTGGCGGTGCGGAAGATTCTGACGGAAGGCTTACCCGAAGGCACACTATTGAACATGAACGTTCCACTCGGAGCAATCAAAGGCGTGAAAGTAACCCGACAGGGCATTAAGAACGCCAGACCGGTGATCACTGAGCATATAGATCCCCGCGGTAAACCTTATTTTTGGATCGGCGAACAGTATTTCCGTTCTAACTCTGAAGACGGCACCGATTATCGAGCCATAGAAGACGGCTATGTCTCAGTCACCCCGTTGAGGAGCGACATGACTGATCATGCGGCATTAACAGAAATCGGTTCCTGGAATTATTTGACGTCTCCTGAACTCTTGCATAGTTAACACGTCCTTCCTCTCGGAAAAGACTTGAGTCCCAGATCATCACGGCAACAAACACTCCAAGCCGAGTATCGCATTCCGCGCGACCGTATGATTCAACGGTTGCGCGATCACTATGGGATCAGTGATTCAAACGTCCTCGAAGCCATGCGTCGGGTCCCGCGGCACTTCTTTGTTACTGAAACCTTGCGCGGGCGCTCTTATGATGATAACGCGCTGCCAATTGATTTTAATCAAACGATTTCCCAACCATTCATCGTAGCCCGAATGACCGAGTTACTTGGCCTGGACAAGAAGAGCCGAGTGCTGGAAATTGGCGCTGGTTCTGGCTATCAAACAGCCGTGCTGGCGCAACTGGCATCACAGGTTTACTCGATTGAACGCATTGGTGAGCTAGCGCGACAGGCCCAAAGCCGCATCAGTGAATTGGAGATTTATAACGCTACAGTGAAAGCCTTTGACGGCACGCTCGGTTGGAACGCCTACGGTCCCTACGATGGGATTTTAGTAGCGGCCGGCGGACCGCGCGTCCCCGATCCTTTGATAGCGCAATTGAAGACCGGCGGACGTTTGGTTATTCCAATCGGAGGAACGCGCGACTCGCAAAAGCTTGTCCGTGTGATCAAGACCGAAGGCGGGCATACGATCGAAGATCACGGGCCCTGTCAGTTTGTCCCATTAATTGGTCAGCATGGCTGGTCCCTGAACTAGCGATTTGGATTCTTCATGACTGGTAAACTCATCGAACTGCTTTCAGTTTTCATTGTGGCCACGATCTCCCGACTCGGCTATGCGGGAGTAGTCTTGCTGATGGCGATAGAATCAGCGTGCATTCCATTGCCTTCAGAGATAATCATGCCCTTCTCTGGTTACTTGGTTTACACGGGTCGATTCAACCTATGGGCTGTTGGAGTGGCGGGCGCATTCGGCTGTGTGGTGGGTTCGCTCGTGGCGTACTGGGTAGGTATGTATGGCGGAAGACCGCTGATTGAGAAGTATGGCCGTTACATTTTGCTGTCGAGTCACGATTTGGATCTGGCTGATCGATGGTTTGCACGCTTCGGCGAGGTGATTGTTTTCGCCAGCCGCTTGTTGCCGGCGGTGCGCACGTTTATTGCGTTTCCGGCCGGCGTCGCCCGAATGAACTTAAAGAAATTCGTAATCTACACCTTTGCTGGATCCTTGCCGTGGTGCATAGGTTTGGCCTATGTCGGGCAAAGGCTGGGCGAGAAATGGGACAAAGATCCTACACTCAAGAATCTTTTTCACCGATTTGATTTCATCATCGGGCTCGTCCTGGCGGCGGCTGTTGCGTGGTGGGTGTGGCGGCACATAAAGCACCTGAGAGATCCAAGACATAAAGTTAGGCAGGTTTGACACTGCCCCAACCGTCACATAGAATCCAACACTGTTAGTTCGGGGCGTGGCTCAGCCTGGTAGAGCGCTCGGTTCGGGACCGAGAGGTCGGAGGTTCGAATCCTCTCGCCCCGACCATTATTTTCAAGTATTTACGGCTGTCGGCGTCGGCAGCCGTTTTTGCGTTGTGTACAGGTTGTATCCGCTTCTTACGAATCCGACCTGCTTTATAAGGCAAACCACCCGAATGTATCTCTCGGTAGTTTTCATATTTCGGTGCCCCATGATGGTCTTGATTGTAAAAGCCTCATAGCCTGCCATCGCCAGCCGTTGTGTAGCTGAAACTTCTCTACCTGCGAACACGGGTTGAAGTCAGCTTGGCCTTAGCGAGATTGCCAGGGTGAAAATGCGAGATGGCATTTCGAATTCTCGGTTAACCGATGCCAGTGCTCGCTCTGTGCCATGCTTTCCGCTCCCGTTATTGAGTTCACCTTGGTTCGCGTACGACATGAAGTACCCTACTAGCTATTGAGTTTGGCAGTCCGAGTCCGTGAGATGCTCCAGGATTCCTATCGAGGTGATTTCATGACGGGTGTAAACCGCTTCCGCAAGTTCGCCCTCATTGACCGGAAGCCTTATCAAGGGTCACGGCTGTGGACGCGAGATGCAGCGCCAGTTCCCGATAAGCGGCCAGCACCGCAGACTTGTCACAAGGAGTTGGACCTTCGATGCCATTAGGTTCAGTTCCTGTTTTCAGCAGGCTCATAGCAGTAGTCTTGCGACTGCATTGATAACAGTCCATTAGACCGAGGCTGTGTCCTAATTCGTGGGCCATAATGTTGGTTAGCACTTCAGGGTTCTTTACTCTCACGTCGACGATTACCAGCGCATAATCGATCAAGCGGTTGCTTTGCAGGCTGTGGGCCTCGAGGAAAGCGAGGTGCCTCTTCCTGTCATAGGTTTCGCCGCGAGTGATCGTCAGATCGCCTGGACCTGTCTTTGTCGCGAGGGTCAGTCCGTGAAAAATGAAATGCACATTTGAGCCGCTCTCGGCCGCGGCCGCGTCCCAGTTCTGGACTGCAATCCTGGCGGCCGCAGCGTAGTCTTCCGAAAAATCCGGGTCCCGAACGTAAATGTTGACGATCGAATTGGCAGGCCAGGTCCAAAACCCAGTGGATGGCGAAGTGTGGCCAACGGTGCAGGGTGCTGTGGTCTGAGCGACCACTGTATTGGCGTGATTAGCATATAAGGCCACCGCGATTAACACGACGTAAATGGCGAAAAGTTTAGTTCTCATGATTTTCCTTTACTTTGGGCGAGGAAACCAACAGTGAGTGGGGAGAGCGGGAACTGGACAGTCTTCTAGCCTTCAGCGGCCAACGCGCTGCACAACCTGTCCAGTCGATCTGTGGTTTTTGCTTTTAGTTCAGCTCTGCCGACGCGGTGAAGTGCGTCTGTGGTCTGCAATCATCGAGTTCAAAGACCTAACTGCGATCGTATTCGCCTGTGACCTCTTTCGAAGGACCGAGTAAGTGCCGACCACGAAATTCTTTCTGACTATTTAACTGAATCCTGAGAGCTGCTTCTTTCGACTGCGAAAGTATACCTGTCTGCGGCGAGATGGAGCGGCGACTTGCCTCAGCCCTTGGTTGCTTGTAGCCATTTTTGTGCGTCTTGCTCGGCCACGCCGCCTGTCGACCATGATTAAGCATTGCGCGTGCCACGCTTCTTGATCTCATGCAAAGCAATTGTTGGAAGCGGTCGTGATGTACCCGTCACAAATCAGATGGAGCATCCGACTACATAGAGCTTCGAGTAGCCTTCATACAGTGATAGAATCGGCGGGCTTTTTAAAGGACGGCTCGTCGCCTCTTAACTGTTTCCTCGAATCGTCAAGCGCAAAATGAATCAACAACCCGTGCCGCCGTTTGCGCGACTCTTAGATCAATTAATCTATCTCGCTCTACTGGTGACCATTGGTCTTACCGCGGTTCCGTATGGAACGGTGCAGCCCTGGTGGATATCAATTTTCGAGTGCCTGACCTTCCTCATCACGACCCTAGCGGTGATTGAAGCGATGATTGCTAAACGATGGTCGCTACAACTGTCACTGTGGATTCCGCTGCTTGTCCTTTGCCTGTTTGGGTCGATACAGTCGCTTCCATTGTTTTCGGGACCAGCACCTCTCAATCCGCCGACCTCGCTAAGTGCGGATCCTGAGGGCACGCGAGGAGTTGTTCTAGAGTTATTCGCGCTCAGCCTGGCGGCCGTATTGCTTCAAAGGTACACCTCGAACAGGGCGCGGCTGATAAAGCTGATCTACGTCATCGTGGGTGTCGGTGTCGCCAGCGCTATCTTCGGAATCGTTCGCAAGAACGTGCAGAGCTCGACGGGGTTTTTACTGCCGGCCCTTCCCACGGGAGGCCGCAGCTTCGCGCAGTTCATCAACAGAAATCACTTCGCATTTCTGATTGAGATGAGCCTGGGACTAACACTGGGTTTGCTGATAGCTAAAGGCAGCGGTCGGCGTCGGCTGGTGTTTCTTCCCGTCGGTGTTCTCTTGTGGATAGCATTGATCTATTCCAATTCTCGTGGTGGCATTCTAGCATCGCTCTCCGAGTTACTCTTTCTCGGAGTACTCCTGGATCCCGTCCGCCACCTGACGAAAGAAAAAGGGCACACGCGGTGGCGCCGCTTTCAGAATCTGGCGGGCGGATTGTTAGTGCGTCTTTTTCTGCTGGCAGGCCTGGTTGGTTTGTTTGCATACGGCGTTGGTTGGGTGGGGGGCGAACCAGTTGTAAGTAATTTCCAAAATGCGGCTACCGATTTCAGCCAGCAGGAAATGCAGAACAACGCCAACACCAGCCGCAAAGAGATCTGGTCAGCCACATGGCAAATGATCAGGGCAAATCCACTCGCTGGAGTGGGGCTGGGCGGTTACTGGATCGGAATCACGAAGTACCACCGCGCATCGGGAGAAATCACGCCCCAGCAGGCGCACAATGATTATCTGGAGTTGCTGGCCAGCGGAGGCCTTCTCGGCAGCGCCATTGTGGCTTGGTTTTTAGTGGGATTCATAAGGAATATCAGGCCCCGCTTGCGATCTCCGGATCCCTATTCCAGAGCCATATGCCTGGGCGCTCTCGCGGGGATATTTGGCGTAGCGATCCATAGCTTCGTCGATTTTGGCCTCCACATCACAATTAATGCCATGGTTTTCTTGGCGTTGATAGTAATCGCAGTGTTCAAGGATCGCCCTTCCGACGCTGCCGAGGATATGAACCCGTGAGTCGTCAAAATGACCACCCGGGTGTCAGCCAATTGGGCTTGACAGTATCTGTGAAAACCGCTTGACCCGGTGTGGAAGTCGAGGGTATACTCCGCGAAAATCTTCGGTGCCGGCGAAGCTCGATCAAAAAAAGGGACTGAACATTCTCTCATTAATTTGAGAGAGGGGGGTTAACTTATGAATTTCAAGTACCAGAAGATCACCACGATGACTGCCTTACTCGTGGCTTTCGCAATCGGGCAGTTGTACATCGTGACCACTTTCGCCGAAGTAAGTTCGAACGCGTTTCTTCCAGAGGTTGTCCCTGCAGCGCTCATGGGCGTGCTGACAACGACGAATAACAAACCGATCACCATCAATGGAGCCAGCGCGACCAGCGGAGCGACGATTCCAAGTGGAGTTACGATTGAAACCCCGAGTGGGGTAGGTGCTACTATCCGGATCGGTCGTCTCGGCAGTATATGCATTGCTCCAAACACGAAGCTAAGTCTGGAGTTCGACCAGCAGGGCAATCTGGTAAAGGTTACAGTGAATGAGGGCTGTGTGATTCTCCGTACGACCAAGAATGTTAGCGGCGTGATTAACGGCGCTCAAGGCGCCCTCGGCCAAATCGCGGCCGCGACCGGTGGGTCGCTCGATGTTTGTGCAATAGCTGGTGCGGCGCCAGCGATTAGCCAGGGAGCGGCGGCAGTCGCGGGTGCAGGTGCATCGGCAGCGGACTGCGGTGCCGCTGGTGCGGCGGCAATACCTCCGACGGGAATTCCTCCAGCCGTGGCCGCAGCCTTCATAGGTGGCGGGGCGGCGGGTCTGTACCTGCTCTTTAGAGGTTCGAACCCGAGTCCGTCAGCTCCATAAGCGTCGCGACGAAAACCCAACGGAAAAAGACGCGTCGCGGTAGGGGCCAGCGTCCATTTTCGAGTTTGTTTCGGTAGCCTGGATTCAGCTAGTCTGGATCCGGGCTACAAATGTTTTGGGGCGCAGGCAGGTTTGCAGATAGTCCTCGTTTAAGAACCAAGTTCATTTTCATACCTTCTGCGGTCTGTGTGACCTGCCTTTCAATTTCAGAACCCGAACAGCGGACTTCCTGCTAAGATATAGTCTGAGCGTGCCCCTTAACGGGCATTCGCATCGACGGCAAGTCGAGCGCTCGGATGGCAGTATGACGACGACAAAGAAAGACAAGAAGAAGAAAAAAAAAAAGAAGACGGCTTTAATAGTCTGTCGCGATCGCAGAGAGTTTTGGACCACTCAGAAGCAGTTCTGGCAATGGGTCCGAGAAGGTGTGGTTACCAAAACCCATGACCTGCCACTGACGGGGGCCTTTCGCCGCGACCATGAAGAGCTGATGGTGCTGGTTAGTAACACTGTGCTGAACCTGGCCCATCCAAACCACATGCGCGAGGCTTTGCTTTCTCGCCGAACCGGCTTAGCGGGGAAGTAGATTTAGTCAGGCGAATCGTGACGCTTTGGCGCTGGACCATAAAAATGGCTGAAGGCGGGAATGGTCATTCTTCAATTTTTTCCTGGGGTGTTAGCTTAGCGCTCGATCTGCCTTTGCCCGAAGGGTAAATAATGGCACTTGACGGAAACGGTAAAGGACTGGCTCGCAATGCGAGTGCCGCTGCCTTTGTGATTGTACTTTTGCTGTTGACGTGGAACACCGTGCGTTCCGGGCTAGCCAGCCTTCTCACGACCTATGCAGCAAACAGTAGTCAGATCGGTCCCGCGAACGCAGCCGTGGGTTTTGATAAAGGAAATCCCGACGCTCACTATATACGCGCGACAATCCTTGCTGGCACTGATC
>DATNNY010000269.1:0-9728 GCA_035601635.1 Pyrinomonadaceae bacterium | reverse complement strand
CCGCACGAACCTGGACGCAGCTCTGACTGCGCTCGGCATCCAACCCTCTGCCTACACGGATGCGACGCTGGCCACCGGACAGAATGGGACCAACGTCAAGCGGGTACATATTACGGAGTTGAGGCAGCGAGCCACGAGCGGCGTCGGGGGCAGTGGGGGCAGCGGCAGTTCTTCGGTACAGATTCACTGGCTGGTGACGGATCAACTGGGCACGCCGCGCATGATCTTCGATCAGAGCGGAAGCCTGACCCTTACGGATCAAAACGGCAACTATGTGAGTGGCATGACTCGGCACGATTATCTGCCGTTCGGTGAGGAACTCGGCGCGGGAGTTGGCGGAAGGACGCCACAACAAGGCCATGGTGCCGCCGATGGAGTGAGACAGCACTTTACGGATAAGGAGAGGGATAACGAAACCGGACTTGATTACTTTGGAGCGAGATACTTCGCTTCAACTCAAGGAAGGTTCACTAGTCCTGACCCGTTAATGGCTAGCGCTTACGTTGAGAATCCTCAGAGCTGGAATCGTTATTCTTATGCGCTGAATAACCCGCTGAAGTACGTCGATCCTGAAGGAATGAAATCAGAACCGGTCTTTGGCGATTACAAAGACCTTTCTGACGAGGAGCGCCGCATCCTCGAAAACTCGAAAGTAACAGTGGGAAAAGGTAAAGATGCAAAGACATTGAGCGGCAACGCTTTATATGACTACATGAAGACGACTCAGAAGAAAGAGCTTGCAAACTTCCTCAATCAAACAGCAGTGCTCTCTAGCGTCACCTTCGGCAATGGCCGCTCTGCAATCAGCTACGTAAACAGCGTAAGCAGTTTCCGACCGGATCGAATCTTTGCCAATGTACAATCGGGATTCATAGAAGAGGTCCGAGCAAACAGTTCAAAAGATCCCGACGATGGGAGGTTGTATATAGGACCAGAGGACTCAAGCGGACAACACGCCGACTTCGACACCAGCTTTAGAGAGAATCATGGAAGGAAGGCATCTCAGCAACTTTCGTTTAACTCGAAGTTGGAGTTTGGCTCTGCAGATATAGATATCGACGAAGAATGTCCTACATGTGGCAATCTGTTCTCCACGGGTAAACATGTTGGAAGGGTGCTGTTTCATAAAGCGTCCGGCGGAAAGACAGATCCGTATGGCATATACGATCGCATCACCACCCAGCGAAAGATCCAGCCAAATTACAAGATCCAGAAGGACTAAGACAAATCATGTACCGCTTTCTTGCAATAGTAATGTTGGTGTTCCTTCTGGGGACGAGTATAGATGCGTCGCGAAAAGGGCGGCGAAACTTTCAGATGTTTAAGCAGGGAGAGAGAACGATCATATCGGTGCGTTTTTTCCCTCAAAGTAATCGATTAGTAGCGGCCAGTATTGATGGCACAGTGGTCACCTGGGACGTCCGATCAGGTAAGCGCATATCACAAATAGATCTTGGCTCGAAGGAGCCGCGCACGATTGCGCAAATCTTCGGAATGGATCTATCGGCGAATGGCCGGCTCATTGCGATCGCGTATTCGAGAGATCGAGTCATTGGCACTAGCTTGCAAGGGAAAACTGAGTACCGAATCGCTCTTGTAAATTCCCAAACCGGCCAAGAAGAACGGGTTCTATTAGGACACACAGCCCAAATAGGAACGCTTGCGTTTTCACCTGACGGAAAACTGCTTGCCTCAGAAAGCGCTGACCGATCCGTGCGTCTGTGGAATGTTCAAACCGGGCAACAGGTCTTGTCTCTCACAATGCGAGAGAAAGGTGCCACAATAGCTTTTTCGCCTAATGGGAAACTTATCGCGATTGCATCACAACCAACATTTGAAAATCCTCCGCTCCCGATTGTCGGACTTTACGATGTAGACACTGGTCGGCTAGTGCGGGAGCTCCCGCGTCGCAAAACCGACGTTACAAGCATTGCTTTCTCGCCCGATAATCAATCGGTCGCAGTCGCCGCAAATAATCTAAAAGGTGGTCAGATTGATCTGTGGGATCTGACGGCAAAGAATCCGAGAGCTACATTCGCCGACAATCAAGCGGGGGTCACGTCAATAACATTCTCAACGGATGGTGATCTGCTTGCTGCAGGCCGGTCACAGGATCGGGGCGGAGCCGTTGTCATTCATAAGCTGAGGACTGGGACCTCACACATCCATAGTGTTCCGGCAGCTGTAACCACTCTGACTTTTTCACACAACAATACGATGTTGGCTGCTGGTACTGAAAAGGGACAAATCGTCTTGCTCAAGCCGTAGGTCACCCAAGTTTCAGAAATATCTGGCGCGTTCTTTGAAAACCAAATAAAGCTCTCAGGCACGCGTGAGGTGAGGAGTCACTGCGTCTTCTAACTGCCGTTCGGTGAGGAACCCTTTGCTGGCACCGGCGGAAGAACGACAGCGCAGGGTTACCGCGCTAGTGATGGTGTGCGGCAGAAGTTCACCCTCAAAGAACGAGATAATGAAACCGGACTTGATTTCTTTGGAGAACGCTACTACGGGAGTGCCCTGGGTCGGTTTACGACATCCGACCCTCTCATGGCCAGCGCGAAAACTGGGAACCCGCAGACATGGAATCGTTACACTTACGTCCTCAACAATCCGCTCCGTTACATCGATCCTGTCTTGTGCTCCACAAATGGTCGCTGGCCATTCGCCGCCTACACCGAGGGCGATTCCCTGGATGATTTTCTTGACCATGCCATGCTGGATCTTTATGACATGTTGCGGGAAAGACGGGCAGCCATTCCCAAACTGCCGGCCAACTGCGAGTTAACCGCAGTTCGTTTTATCAACGCTTGGACCGTGCTCGTCGAAGACTCTATCTTTCGACTGTCAACGAGGCCGCGGCAAGCATTGTTTAGGCTATTGGGCTGTCTGGTTGCGCAAGGGTAAGCAACAAAAAGGGTGCTTGGATTCATGAAAGCGACTTTGGAGCTTTGCAGATCAAGTTCCAAGAACGCAGGGCAACTAACCAAGCGGTAGAGTTATCAAAGCCAACGCGAGTGATAGTTCGCAAGTCTGGTTTTTCAGAAAACTGCTTGACAGGATCGGTAGTCTTGCCTTATACAAGACAGTTCGCGCGACTGTCATGTCGCGCACGGTGAGGAAGAAACTTCAATGATGACGAGCAGGACCTACCAAGAACATACGACCAAACGGCAGCCGTGTACCGGTATGCGTGGCGTGTGCTTATCGGGCCTGAGCTTGTCATCCGTCAATCCATTTGGCGGCGGACTCGGACAAAGACAGGCAGAGTCCATAGATAGCCGTTACATCAGGCAATAATTCGCGGGAGCGGCCTCCCGCTCCCAAATCTCAAAGCAAAAACGCGAGAATTGTTTAGGAGCGGGCAGCTTCCCTGGGAGGCTTAAAGCCCGCTCCTTTTGTTTTTTGACAATTGAAGTACCTTTTTGCGAGATGAAGGCAGGGAGCCTTCAGCGGATGACAGTGCCGTTGCTTTGCGAGAGTCTCGAGCGTCGCCATCCTCAGGAGAAGTGTGCCTCGAAGTGTATTCGCGGTACGTTTCTCTCTGCCTTCATCTATTTTTTAGCATAATGAATTTTATTTTGTATGTGTGGCTGAGCAGCAAAAGCACCTGACTGTAGATCAGGCGTCCGGAGTGACTTCGCAGGAGCGAGTCCTACCGCATGCACCAGACTCTAATTCAGGGATGTAGGCTAACCGGCAAACCATCGGTCTCCAAAATCGAGATTCTCGTTTCAAATCCGAGCGTCCCTGCGAACACCGCGAGCGGCAAAGGGCCAAGAGCCAAGAGCCAAGAGCAAATCCGAAATCCGCAATTCGCAATCCGAAATTCTTCTTTGGAAGGGTAGCCTAACTGGTAAGGCAGTAGTCCCGAAAACTACCGCGCGTTTGTCGCTTGCAGGTTCGACTCCTGTCCCTTCCGCCAACCGATTGATGATTGCTGAATGCGGAATGCAGATTTAAATACAAAAATGACTGGCCGGATATCAATCCGCAATCCGAAATCAGCAATCCAAAATCGAAGGAGGCGTCGCCTAACGGTATGGCAGCGGTTTGCTAAATCGCCGCGCTTTGCGTGTGCAGGTTCAAGTCCTGTCGCCTCCGCCAATTCTTCGGACCTGTAGCTCAGCGGAATGAGAGCGCGACTCTCCGGAGGTCGAGGTCGCACGTTCAAATCGTGCCAGGTCCACCAAAACATTGCCGATTTCCGATTGTTGATTTGCGATTCGTCTTCCGGTCCGAAGAGCGGTCTAGAAACATAGGAAACAATCGGCAATGTCTTTGCCGGCGTAGCCCAATCGGGAGGAGGCACTAGTCTTAGGAACTAGACAGTGTGGGTTCGAATCCCTCCGCCGGTACCACTCAACATTGTCGATTGCCAATTGCCGATTTCCGATTGATCTGTTTTCAGGAGCGCCTGGTAAGAGGAATCAAATTGGCAATTGGCAATCGGAAATCGGCAATGCATTTGCTCGCGTGATGCAATCCGGCAGACATCGGAAGCTCAAACCTTCCGTCTTGGAGGTTCGAATCCTCTCGCGAGTACCAATTTCAAATCAATTCGCGCGTGTAGCCCAATTGGAAGAGGCGGCTGACTTAAGACCAGCTTTCTGATGAGGCGCGAATCTCTCCACGCGCACCAAACAATCACGGGGATGAACGCGAAATGGAAAGCGGACTGATTTTCAATCAGTTGATTTGCGAGTTCGAGTCTCGTCATCCCTGCCAAAAGCTTCCGGGCGAATGCTGAATGTGACTACATCTGCAAAATGTCTCGTCACGCTCGATTCCTTGTCGCCCTTCTGTGTGGGTCGTAGCTCAATTGGCAGAGCACCGCACTGTGACTGCGGCCCGTGAGGGTTCAACTCCCTTCGACCCACCCAATTCAAGCATTAAGAGAATGAACGATCATCATCAACACCTGAAAAGGAGGAAAACCGCCATGACGTAGAAAAACAAATCCGCTGTCCATGAGACAGCTTAGAAAGGAACACACTCAAAAATGAGCGAAGAAAGAACTGCACGGTATCACGTTCGACGCCGTGAATTTCTTAACGAAGACCCCGAACTGCCCGCGTTCATTATTGCTGTTGTCGAAGACACCCGCGACCTACCAGATGATCCCGAAGATCACTGGAAGTGGGGAACGGTTGTTCTCGATCTAGCTGATTGTTCTCGCCGAGTATCATTTGATTTCGACCTGAACGATTCATCCGCGAGAGCAAACAGTCTGCGCAAGATCAATCTCATTGCCGAAGTAGTGAATGAGGTTCGCGATGCCATTGCCGTGGAAGTCGAATCCAGAAATGCCCGGCCTGTGAAGGAGAAGAAAGTTAACTAAAGCGTCGCACGCGTATTCTCGGCCTGATGATCGTTTCAATCTCATCAATACCAACCTAATCTTTATGGCGCGCCTAGAATTATCGCCAAGCGGCTTAAGTCACCCGCTCTCAATCAGGCGATCGTCGGTTCAAATCCAACACGCGCTGCCAATTTTCACACGGAACTGTGGCCGAGAGGTGAGGCACCTGATTGTCGATCAGGTCGATGACGGTTCGAGTCCGTTCAGTTCCGCCATGCGTCAGTAGCCAAATCGGATCAAGGCACCTGCCTCTTAAGCAGGGGATTGTGAGTTCGAGTCTCACCTGGCGCACCAATTTTCAACTAAACTTAGAAAGGAGGAAGCAAATGCCTTACAAGAAGCTACCAATCGGTGGCGCTCACAGCGAGATCCTGTCGTGGGCCAACCACGATTTCAGTATTGAAGAGCAATCGATGCTGAGAAATGTTTCGCGCTTGCCCTGTTTGTTCAAGCATGTCGCGCTGATGCCTGACGCGCATCTGGGCAAGGGCAGCATGGTCGGTTCGGTCATCGCGACGAAGGAAGCAGTGATTCCCGCTACGGTTGGCGTCGACATTGGTTGCGGCATGATGGCTGTAAAGACGCCATTCAAGAGCGGCATCCTCGAGGGCAAGTTAAAAGACTTGCGCTTGGCAATCGAAGAAGCAATTCCTATCGGCTTTAATGCGTATAAGGAATCAGTTGATGAATCTTCGTACTGGGATGGCTGGAAAGACTTCAGCGAGCTGCACGAGGGCGTGCACGATCGCAAAGCGAAGGCGATGAAACAATTGGGCACGTTGGGCGGCGGCAACCACTTCATCGAAGTTTGTCTGGACACAGAAAACTTCGTGTGGCTGATGCTGCACTCGGGCTCGCGGAACATCGGCAAGGAGTTGGCCGAGCGTCACATCTCGACGGCAAAGTCGTTGTGGAGATTGTCGGAACTTCCGGCTCCTGATCTTGCTTACTTCATTCAGGGCACACCTGAGTTTGCGGCTTATTGGAAAGATTTGAAGTGGGCGCAAACTTACGCGATGAAGAACCGCGAGATCATGATGGCGCGTCTGTTGAAGGTCTTTAACAAGATGTTCAACCATCGCCAGCCGTTCAAACCTGAGCTGATGGTCAACTGCCATCACAACTACGTCGCGCTCGAAGAGCACTATGGCGAAAAAGTTTTCGTCACGCGCAAGGGCGCGATCAACGCGGCACACGGTGTCTACGGCATCATTCCGGGATCGATGGGCGCGAAATCGTTCATCGTCAAAGGACGCGGTACACCGGAGAGTTTTAATTCGTGCTCTCACGGCGCTGGCCGCAAGATGTCACGTGGCGCTGCAAAGCGCGCCTTCACGAAGGACGACCTCGCTCGTCAGACTTCAAGCGTTGAATGTCGCAAGGACGTAGGCGTGCTGGATGAAATTCCCGGCGCTTACAAATCGATCGAAGCGGTGATGAAGAATCAGGAAGACCTGGTTGAAATCGTCGCTGAGATCAAGCAAGTGGTCTGTGTGAAAGGATGAAGGCGGAAGGATGAAGGATGAAAGCGATCCTTCGTCAGCCGTCTTCATCCCTCATCCTTCATATTTCATCCTTAACATTACGGGGTGTGGTGTAACGCTAGCATCCGAGTCCTGGGAACTCGCGGTGACAGTTCAATTCTGTCCTCCCCGACCAACCATTGCCAATTTTCAATTGTCGATTTCCAATTGGTCTCTTGATGACGAACCAATCGGCAATCGCAAATCGACAATCGGCAATGCCTCGGCTCCTGTAGCTCAAATGGAAGAGCGCGACGCTTCGAACGTCGAGGCTGCGGGTTCAAGTCCTGCCAGGAGTTCCATTACTGATTAATGATCTCACCCCACAACCAAGGCGCGAGTTACCTTGACTTGCGCCGCTCGCGGAAGTGATGTAGCCGGAAACATGCGAGTCTTCCAAACTCGATTCGAGAGTTCGAATCTCTCCTTCCGTTCCAATTTGCGCGCGTCGCCAAGCGGCCAAGGCGCCGGATTGCAAATCCGGTATCGTGAGTTCAAATCTCACCGCGCGCTCCAACTCTTGTCAGTACCACCTGCGGTAGTGGGTGGTTGGTCGCTGACATCTATTCTCTTTCAAATCAAGAGATCAACCGCCCGCTACCGCAGGCGGTTCTGAATAAACTACAAGAAAGGAGGTGCCGAGCAATGGCACTAAACGGCAGAGTTCTGCTGCTGAACCAAACCTACGAGCCGCTCGGCACCGTCAGTGTCGCGCGCGCAATCATCATGACTTTCAAGAACACGGTCTTCGTCGAAGAGTTCGACGGCGATCGCGTGCTGCGTTCTGCACATGATGAATGGCCTGTGCCTTCAGTTATTCGCCGGCGCACTTACATCAACGTTCGCCGGAGACGTGAACAGTCGGGCATGAAACGCTTGCGGATTTACATGCGCGACAAGTTCCGTTGTCAATACTGCGGCGAGAAGAAAGGCGTGGCTGAGCTAACCCTCGATCACATCCTGCCGCGTTCGCGCGGTGGCGATAACTCGCCCGTGAACATCGTGACGGCTTGCATCAAGTGCAACAACCGGAAGGCCAACCGCACTCCGGAAGAAGCACGCATGCCACTGCTGACTTCTCAGACGGCGCTGCGCGTCAAGCTCGAACGCGTTCTGCTTTGTCACTATGCAGAGGCGCGAGCCGAATGGCGCAAGTACCTGTTCATGGACGTGCACGATGACCGTGCGGTCATTGAAAAGGTGCGCAACGAGCAAAAGCGGAGGGCATGAGAAAAAATTCATCGCCCTCCTTACGGTCGGATAGCTGAGACGGATTAGCGCGGGTCTGAAAAGCCCGAAAGGTTGGTTCGATTCCAACTCCGACCACCATCTCGCCCGAATAGCTCAACTGACGGAGCGCTGGTCCTACAAACCAGAGGTTGAAGGTTTAAGTCCTTCCTCGAGCACCAAATCTTATTAACAAGTTATCGGGGCGTGACTCATCCCGGCAGAACGGTGACTGTCTGGGATCGTGGAGTTCGAAGAGGCATGGTCGGCCTCACGCCCCGACCACAAACTAAAAGGCGATGTAGCTCCAACTGGCAGAGCAGCTGTCCCGTAAACAGCAGTGTGTGAGTTCGAATCTCACCATCGCCTCCATGTTCTGGCCCGCGTTCCCGGCGTCGGTCTTCTAAACCGAACCTAAAAAGAGCTGGGTGGAAAGGCACGAGGTTCAACTCCTCCGCGGGCTTCCAAGATCACGCGGCTGTGTAGCTCAAACGGATCAGAGCAAGCGTCTCATAAGCGCGAGGTTGGTGGTTCAACTCCACCCACAGCCACCAAAGTTTAGGGCTGGTGATGTAACCGAGAGCATAGAAGTCCTGCAAACTTCTTGTGAGGGTTTGAATCCCTCCCAGTCCACCAAATTGCGGCGTAGCTCAATTGGATAACAGAGCACTCGTCTTGTAAACGAGAGTGTGCGAGTTCGACTCTCGCCGCCGCAGCCAGATTGAATTCTTGTGGCGTAGCCAAGTTGGTAAGGCACCGGATTGTTAATCCGGCTATCGAAGGTTCGAATCCTTCCGCCACAGCCAATCCTTTTGACCCGGAGCTCGAGTGACAGAGCGGCGGCCTTTTAAGCCGTGAGGTGCGGGTTTGAGCCCCGTCGGGTCAACCAATCTCGGTTTCAAGTTTAAGGTTTCAAGTCACCAGTTTTTTCAACTTGAAACTTGGAATCTGAAACTTGAAACCAAATCGCGGTGTAGCTCAACGGCCAGAGCACTCGATTGATAATCGAGCGATTTCGCTTCAATTCCTTCCACCGCGACCAACTTCGACGGGGCATAGCTCAATCGGTAGAGCACCCGCCTTATAAGCGGTGTTAGCGCCAGATTAGCGCAAGGTTCTGGGTTCGAATCCCAGTGCCCCGAAACTCTGTAACGTTCTTGCGGGATGGTGTAACCGGCAACACATCGGGCTTTGAACTCGAAGATGAAGGTTCGATTCCTTCTCCCGCAGCCAATCTTTCAAGCTCAACTTAAAAAGGTACTTCGATTCGTTTGCAACGGAAACGATTTTCCATTTGTAGGAGGTAGACAAAATGAAACTAGCAGAAGCACTAATTCTACGCGCTGATTGCCAGAAGAGAATCGCGCAACTTAAGTCGAGACTGCTTAAAGTCCGTAGCGCAAACATCGCCGCTGCTTGTCAACTACATTCTCTGACACGCGTTTGTGAATCGAACGCGGAACAGCCAGAATGCGGCGGCTGAATTCCTGCCCGGCAGCCCGCTACGCCACAAACTTATAACCGTGGCCGCGCATGGTGAGAAAATGCCGCGGCTCCTTCGCGTCGTCTTCCAGCTTCTGCCGCAACCAGCCCACGTGAACGTCAACGGTGCGGGTCAG
>DATNNY010000268.1:0-3078 GCA_035601635.1 Pyrinomonadaceae bacterium | reverse complement strand
CCTGGTGTTCGGGTCAAATCCATCACCGACCTTGGTGGCGCTAGCGATAGCGACGAGTGCTTCTATCACCCTTGAATAGATATCCTCATGAACGTAGAGGCGCTTAAGGCTTATACAACCCTGTCCGCAAAGGAGAAACATGCTGTCGAAAAGAGCTTGAGCAATTTTTTCCGGCTCGGCATCGGAGAGGACAACCCCCGGATCATTTCCTCCCAGCTCCAGCGTCACGCGTTTAAGCGTGGCAGCAGCAGATTCCAATACGCGCTTTCCTGTGAATGTGGATCCGGTGAAGGTAATAAGGTTAATTCCCGGGTGTGAGGTTATCCAAGGCCCAAGATCGTCGCCGCCGGTCACGACATTGAAGACACCCGGCGGAAGCAATTCATGAACATAATCTGAGATGCGAAGAACAGTAAGTGGGGTAAATGGAGACGGCTTAAGAACGACTGTATTACCGGCCAGTAATGCCGGGAGAAACTTCGTAAATGATAGGAAGACCGGCAAATTCCATGGGCTGATGGCGCCGACGACTCCGATCGGAGTGTAACGTTTCGTTATGTGACCTATGTGTTGCACATCTTGCTCTTCCTCACGTAGTTCCATTTGCAAGACAGCCGGTCCTAAGGCTTTCGTTACGAGATCGATTTCCCACCGCGCTTGAGCTAGAGTGCCGCCTCGCTCCGCGGTTAGAAGCACGATCAGTTCCTCTTCGTGTTCGCTTATTTTGTCGAGTAGACTGGTCAATATCGCCCTCCGCTGGCTGAACGGAACTGCACGCCACTCTGAAAATGCTTTTTGGGCAGCATTGACTGCTTCGTCCAATAGCGCGCGATCTATGTCGGGAACACTCGCTAGTCGTTTTCCGGTAGAAGGATTCACGACAGACAAGGCTTTACCAGCAGAGACTCTTTCGCCATTGATAATGTTATAGAAACCATTCTCGAGCTTGGCCTTTTTCAACTTATCGTTTGTTTCTGCATCTAGAGAAATTGTATTCATTGTATCGCTGTTCTGTTTTCTTGTTTCGAGCATTTGGTTGACTTTGCCGACCAACTGCCATCAAACCTCAATCCACTCGGTGAACCAGGCCGCTACGCTGTTGCGCCGCGATTGCAGTTGGTCGTAGTAGTCTGACCACTGTTCATAAACGGGTTATAGCGATTCGCTTGAGCGCCTTTCCAATCGCTGACAGATTTAGGTTGCTGCTACGCGCTTCTTGTAGGCGTCTTTCATGCGGCCAATCTAAGAACACTAGATTTGAGAAACAATTTGAAAAAACTCGATAATTATTGATAGACTCTCAACAATGGAATTTACCTCCAGGCAGCTCAGGGCTTTTCAACTTGTTGCCCAGCACCGCAGTTTCAGTCGTGCCGCGGAGGCGCTCTTCATTACAGTGTCGGGATTGAGCGTGTTGATCCGAGAGTTGGAAAAGCAACTGGGATTCCGTCTGTTCGATCGCACTACTCGCCAGGTTGTATTAACAGAATTCGGAAACGACTTACTAGCAGTTACACGACGGACTTTACCGGAACTCGACGCCGCAATGTCGCGGATTGGACGAACGGCGAAGGGTGGCAGCCAGTCGATCTCTGTCGGAACGACACCTCTGATCGCGGCCAATATTTTGCCACAGGCCATCAGGGAATTCCGTGGTCAACGACCTGACCTCCGTATTGAATTGTTCGATGCTGATCTCACTACGCTCTTGCACAGACTTGAAGCCGGCAAGCTCGATATGGCCCTGGGCATCTTTTGGTTTAAGAACGTGCCTGGGTTCTGCCGCACGGAACTTTTTCGCTTCTCTCTAATGGTGATTCGGGCCGACAAGATTGGTGCACCTCATCGTGCCTCGACGACGTGGTCGGCACTGAACGGACAGACGCTGATATCGATGGCACTAACCAATCCCCACCAGCAGATTATAGACAAGTATTTAGCGAAAACAGGTGCTATTTGCCAACGGGGTGCCGTCGTCAATTTACTGGATACGCAGATCGCGTTGGTAGAGGCCGACGAGGGCATTGCTATTATCCCCTCGTTTGGAGTGCCGGTGTGCCGCAATCGAAAAGTTCTGATGAGCCGGTTGATCAATCCCATCGTGAACTTGGAGTTCTCTCAGATTAGCACCCGCGCAAGGAAACTGCCACCCGGCGCTGACGAATTCAGCGCTTTCCTTAAAACCTATGTCGCCAGGTGGGCAGGCCACGCTGGCGTCCTGTACTAGTTAAGATTGTCGTTGCCCGCACACCGGTCCGCGCCTTCGGGGCAAGTCAGTTAGGAGCGCGGCGCAATGATGGTGGTGGTCGTTCGCGGAAATGGTGAACCGTCAGCGGCCAATGTGCTTGGAGTGATCACCAAGGAACATGTTGCCCATTCGGTCGCCCTTAGTGTTCGGCCATACGCGTCAATCGACGGGACGCGGTAAGCTTCAGTGCTCCGCCCAAGCGGACGCAATGGTTGTTCTCAACGTGTATGCCCGATCTACGCAAGTTCGCTGAAGACATCTGGATCAGCGACGGCCCGCCCGTTCGGCCGTCACGTCCCTTGGCTGGGCGGCGTGCCGAATCTTAAAGATTAATTGGATCCCTCCGCACCACTTTGGTTCGCAGGATACCTATTTGTTTACAATTTCGATCGCTTATATCCGGATCCGGCGGACCCCATGAATGCGCCTGTTCGCTGGCGAAAAACCCTGAAGCTCCGACCTGCTCGAATCGGTTTGGTTTCTTGCTCTTCCCTGGTGCTGATCATCTGAGGGTGCAATAAGGGACGCGTCTTAACATTGGACATTGAACTGTCGCGCAATTGCACGGAGTCGTTTTCGTAACTTAGGCCGATGAGGAAGTTGCCGCTGCAACCGGCCCACTTGCATCGCAACCGCAGTGTAGCTTCTGGCTTGTAGCTGTTCCCGCACCTGCTCAAGCTTCATCCCAGCTCGGTGCCGGCCAAACCAGATTGCCATTGCCCGTGCATTGTTACCGCGACCGGTCCGCAGTTCTTCCCAGGGCTGACCCCACTCCTTTTCGATCGCGGCGACAATCTCTTCCCAACTGACTACCCCAAAACGTTTGCCTT
>DATNNY010000267.1:0-6440 GCA_035601635.1 Pyrinomonadaceae bacterium | reverse complement strand
ATCGTCTATTACGTCGATCGCGGCGCGCCGGAGCCGGTGCGCTCGGCTTTGATTGAAGGCGCGAGCTGGTGGAACCAGGCCTTCGAAGCCGCTGGTTACCGAAACGCGTTTCGCGTTGAACTGATGCCGATCGGCGCCGATCCGATGGACGTGCGCTACAACGTAATCCAATGGGTGCATCGCTCGACGCGCGGCTGGTCGTATGGCAGTTCGCTCCACGATCCCCGCACGGGCGAGATTATTCAAGGTCGAGTCAGCTTGGGCTCGCTGCGGGACCGGCAGGATTTTCTGATCGCCGAAGGCTTGTTGGCCCCTTACGAAAAAGGTAAATCGCAAACGGCGAAGATTATGGAGCAGGTCGTGCTCGCGCGCTTGCGGCAACTCGCGGCGCACGAAGTCGGCCACACCCTCGGCCTGCAACACAATTTCACCGCCAGCATTACAAATCGCGCCTCAGTCATGGATTATCCGGCGCCCTTGATAAAGCTCGGCGCTGACGGCATCCCTGACATCTCGGGCGCTTACGCGCGTGGCATTGGCGATTGGGACAAGGTGACGATCGCCTACGGCTATCAGGATTTTCCCGCCGGTACAGATGAACAGGCTGCGCTCGACAAAATCCTGAGCGATGCTTTCAAACGCGGCTTGATGTATCTGACCGATCAGGATGCGCGTCCCGCCAGCGCCTCGAGTTCCGTCGCGCATCTTTGGGACAACGGGGCCAATGCCGTCGACGGGTTGGCGAATGTTATCAAGGTAAGGGCTGCGGCGCTCCGGCGCTTTGGCGAAAACAATATTCGCGAAGGCGCGCCGATGGCCACGCTCGAAGACGTGCTGGTGCCGCTCTACATGTATCACCGCTATCAGGTTGAAGCGGCCGCAAAACTGGTCGGAGGCGAGGACTACACCTTTAGTCTGCGTGGCAAGGGCGACACGAATCCGCAAATCATTTCACCGGAAGAGCAGCGACGCGCGCTCAGCGCCGTGCTCAATACTCTTAAGCCGGAATTACTGGCTTTGCCTGAGTCCGTGCTGCGTTTGATTCCGCCGCGGCCTCCGGGTTACCCGCGCACGCGCGAAGACTTTCGCATTCGCACGTATCCCAACTTTGACGCGCTCGCGCCGGCCGAAGCGTTTGCCGATCACGTCTGTGACTTTCTGTTGAATCAGGAACGCGCCGCGCGTTTGGTGGAATACCACGCCCGCGATTCGCGCTTTCCTGGTTTTGATGAAGTCCTGGATAAGATTATCGCGTCGACATGGAAGGCGCCGGGAGGAGCAGGTTACAACGCTGAGATACAACGCACCGTGAACATGGTCGTGCTGTTAGATCTGATGTCACTCGCTTCGGGCGAGCACGCATCGAACCAGGTTCGGGCCATCGCTGAATTCAGACTGGCACTGTTGAAGAGCTGGTTGATTCAGCAACAAGATCTTACACGCGACGAAAACCAGCGGGCGTTTCTCGCCTACGCAGCCAACCAGATCAAACGTTTTCAGGAAGATCCAAAGAAAATGAATCTCACGAAGGCCAACGATCCACCCGACGGCCAACCGATCGGCATGGACTGGTGGAGTCTGGCGGATCGAGATTGGTGCGATTGGCGGTAGCGATGGTCTTTCACGCTGAAGGCGTGAAATAAAATAGCCCAGGGTAAGCGCAGTTGGGCGATGATGTTCTACTTCGCGCCACACGACATCGGGGACGACTATTCGGGAGAAGTCAGCGAGGAGATCGAGGCAGTCTAACTGGTCGAGATGGATAAGCGGACCGGCATCGCACACGACCAACAGCGTCGGTGCATCATTCATCGGGGTTCAATCCCCACTCTACATCTTCACGAATAAAGGTTTCCGATAGTTGGGACGAATGAGATTCGAGATATCGTCGCAGCGCTTCAGCCAATAGTTCGTTTACATCGGCAGCCCAGCCTTCTTCGACGAAGGCCCGCGCCTGCGCCAGCAGTTCCGGCGGTAACTCAGCTTGAATCGCGATGCTCATGCGCTCAGCATAACATATCGGAAAGCGTTTTCTCGTCGCGCTTCGGGGCAGTAACCCGACAGTCAGGGAGGGCTCCCATTTATAGGAGGTTTCAGGTTTAAGAAGAATTCTCTGGACGGACCAAGACGTCCGACGAGGTATGCCCTCCCTCACGGTCGGGCTACTGCCCCGTGTTATTATCTTGCGCTGTCTCAGCGAAACTCGAACGATGAACCTATACGACGAATTTCAGTGGCGTGGCATGCTCCACGAAGCCACGCCGGACCTGCATAAGATCCTCGGCGAGGAAAAGTTGACAGGCTACATTGGCTTTGATCCTTCGGCCGCCAGTCTGCATGTTGGATCGCTTCTGCCGGTGATGGGTCTGGCGCGCTTACAAAGGTTCGGGCACACGCCGATCGCGATCGCAGGTGGCGGCACCGGCCTGATTGGCGACCCGAGCGGAAAGACGAAGGAGCGTCAACTGTTAACGCCTGCTCAGGTCGAAGAGAACCTAATCGGTATCAAAGAACAGTTGAGCCGCTTTCTCGATTTCGGCACGGCGTCGAATCCGGCGCGCATTATTAACAACGCCGATTGGCTCGCTCCGATCTCGATGATGGAGTTCCTTCGCGACGTCGGAAAATATTTTACGGTCAATAATCTTCTGGCTAAAGAAGCTATCAAGCGGCGTTTGGAAACCGAAGAAGGAATTTCCTTTACTGAGTTCAGCTACCCATTGTTGCAAGCCTACGATTACCTGGTCCTCTATGACCGGCATGGTTGCACTCTGCAAATGGGCGGCAGCGATCAATGGGGAAACATTCTTGCCGGAATTGATCTGATTCGCCGGTTGCGCAGCGCGAGGGCGCATGGTCTGGTATTTCCGCTGGTCACTACCTCGGCCGGCGTGAAGTTCGGGAAGACCGAAGCCGGCGCGGTGTGGCTGGATCCTAAACTGACTTCGCCTTACCGGTTCTATCAGTTCTGGCTGAATACTGATGACCGCGACGCCATCATCTATCTGAAATTTTTTACGTGGTTGTCTCAGGCAGAAATCGACGAGCTGGCAGAGAGCGTTCGGACTGAGCCCGAGAAACGCCGCGCCCAAAGAGAGTTGGCCCGTCAGGTAACGGCGTTGGTTCATGGCGAGACCGAGCTGGAGAAAGCTTTGCGGGCGTCGGAAGTTCTGTTCGGCAAAGAGATCAGCGGCCTGGGTGTGCAGGAGATTCTCGACATCTTCGCTGATGTACCTTCGACGGAACTGGAACAATCAAAGTTGGAGGGGAACGGTTTCACGATCGTCGATGCGTTGGTGGTCTCAGGCCTGGCGCCCTCGAAGGGCGAGGCCAAGCGCCTGGTGCAGGGCGGCGGCGTCTGTATAAACAATCGCCGAGTCAGCGATGCGCGGCAAACGATTTCTGGTTCAGAATTGATCGACGGCCAGGTTTTGGTTTTGCGCAAGGGAGCGAAGCACTACCACGTGATCAAGGTGATACAGAACCGCTCGCAGTAGCGAGCGGGTACCGCCTTCGATGACGCACTCCGTATTGAAAGAACCCGCTCGCTACCGCGAGTGGTTCTGTACCGAGCCCTCCCTTACGGTCGGGCTATGCCCCGCTTGGCTGACGAACGGAATAAGTCAGAGGCTGGATCAAGCCCCCGGGCTGAATCTCTGCAGCAGATACGTCGGTAGATCAGCTACCTTGACTCGCTCTTGCTCCCAGGTATCCCGATCGCGCACCGTGACGGCCTCGTCTTCCAGTGACTGGTGATCGACCGTTACGCAGAAAGGGGTTCCAATCTCGTCCTGCCGTGCGTATAGCTTTCCAATTCCACCGGTATCGTCGTAAACCGCGCGCACGATGGGTTGCAGTGAGCGTTTGATTGCCTTTGCCATACCGACGATCTCAGGTTTGTTCTTGGCCAGCGGCAGCACGGCCACTTTGATCGGAGCCATTGAATGATGGAGTTTTAAGATCACGCGAATCTCGCCTTTGTCGTTTGTTTTTTCGGTATACGCGTCCATTAAAAGCGCGAGCACGGTGCGATTGACACCGGCGGCGGGTTCGATCACGTAAGGGTAAAAACGCTGCTTGGTTTGCTCGTCAAAATACGAAAGGTCCTCGGTTGAATCCGGATTCAGGCGTTTTCCTTCAGTGTTTTCCGGTTTCTTTGAATGCGTGCGGAGATCAAAGTCTGTCCGATTAGCGATGCCCATCAGCTCGTCCCAGTTGCGCTCAGGGTCTTCGCGTTCCGGGAAAAACCGGTATTGAATATCGACAGTGCGCTTGGCATAGTGTGCCAGCTCTTCCTTCGGCTGTTCATAAAGCCGCAAATTGTCGGGTGAGATGCCGATGTTCTGAAACCATTGATGACAGGCATCGATCCATTCCTGATGGGCTTGTTCATCTTCGCCCGGGCGCACAAAGTATTCCATCTCCATCTGCTCGAACTCGCGCGTGCGGAAAATGAAATTGCCCGGAGTAACTTCGTTGCGAAACGACTTGCCGATTTGCGCGACACCGAACGGCAGTTTGCGCCGGCTGGTGTTGAGTACGTTATGGAAGTTTATGAAGATGCCCTGCGCAGTTTCCGGACGCAGATAGGCCAACGCGGTCGGATCGTCTTCGGCGACGGCCCCGAGTCTGGTTTGCAGCATCGTATTAAAGGCTCGGGGTTTGGTCCAATCATTAGCTCCACATGATGGGCAATCGCCCGGGCTGAATACCGACGTGCCATCTGGTGCTATCGAGACGAAGCTACCTACCTTGTCGGCGCGAAAGCGATTCTTACACTTCCGGCAATCGACCAGCCAGTCGTGAAAGGTATCTTCATGACCGGAGTATTTCCAAACCAGACTGTTCAAGATGATCGAAGAGTCGAGCCCTTCGATGTCATCTCGTTCGTAAACCATCCACCGCCACCACGCTCGCTTAACGTTATTGACGAGTTCGATGCCCATCGGGCCGTAATCCCAGGCGCTGCCGAGGCCGCCATAGATTTCCGAAGACGGATAGACGAAACCGCGCCGTTTGGCGAGCGATACGATCGTTTCAATGCTTGGTGCAGACACTTGTTCTATGAATCCTGACCTTGGAATCGTATTTAAATTTGAAGCAGAGCGGGTTAGGAGTGTACCAGCCAAGTCTGACAGTTCAAAAGGGGCGAGCGTCCTCGCTGTGACGAAGTCGGTACCGAGAGCGGTAGCGACCGGGCCCGTTCTTATCACGTCGGATGCGCGGAGATGGCGAACCCGGTCGCTACCGCTCTCGGTACTGACCTCGTCATCCAAAAAAACAAAAGCGCGACCGACTCAATTGAATCGGCCGCGCTTTCTCCCCTTGTTCTTAAATCAGCAACAATGACTGCTGGTCAGTCTTTAATAGGCGTGTGGGCTGCTGATAGATCCTGCAAGGCTCCCCCTAGCCTCGTCAGGCCGTCCATCAGCAGCCCTTGCCTTTTGCTCTTCGACCGTCCTGGCAACTCCGTTCCCCCGAAAGAGCCGCCATCGCTCAGATGTGAAATGCCTCCCCCAAAGCACCTCGCAACCGTTGTCTCCGAGCCTGACCCTGATTGCTTTTTTTACCCTTTTGCTTTTTGTCGTTCGAAGCATCAGCAATGATTGTGCCAGTGCACTCTTTCAAGGACGGACCAAACAACCTTCTTTACTTTTTCTAATAAAAGCTGTCCCGAAGAGTTCGGTGCTTTACGCTTGAAAGAAGTGAAGATGGGAGTTCTGCGAAATCAGCTTGTAGGCGTTCAATACAGAGAGATTGCAATTATGAACTAAAATCGCTCGCGCGCGGTACCGGCACCGTGTGGGGCAGCAAGCGGGCTGTTACAAGCGACCTAATCGCTACTGCGAACGGTTCCGTATCTGAGAAATTGGGAGGACAAAGCCAATCGATTTGGAGCCACAGGCTACAGTTTAGGTCGCCGACTGAATTGACGTGTTGAGTTCGTTTAAGCAACCGCGATCTCAGAAGTTTTCGGGATGAAAAGGACGGGCGTAGAATTCGCGATACAACCAGCCGAGGACGCGAATCTCTGCCGTGCACAGCGTTTCGAGCCAGCAATTAAAAAGAAAGTCGGCACGCGTAGTCGCGGCCGGGATCTTTTGTGACTCTCCGACGACCGAACTGGCGGCGCTCATGTCGAGATCATACGCGGCAGAAATATCCTCAGTCGCTTTTGAAGCACGATCCAGTGCGTTCAATAACTGGGCTATCCAGGCGTGCAGCTCGCGTTCAGTCGGGTTGTGCGCGACGGACTGGAGGATGCCAATCGCCAGGCGATCTTCGGCGCGATTGAAGTTGAACACATCTTCACGTGCCAGGCGGCTCTGTTCCTGCTTCCATTGAAACAATTCTTCCACTTTTGCGTGTTTGATCACGCCCACGCGCTGGTCGTAGTCGAGAAACCACTGGATCACTTCTGGCAACGAATCGTAATCAAG
>DATNNY010000266.1:0-11209 GCA_035601635.1 Pyrinomonadaceae bacterium | reverse complement strand
TCCCCTTCTGTCACAATCACAATATCTCCGGGACGAATATAAGGATCATCCTTTCCGACGCCTTTCTTGACATCGCTTATTTGAAAGATTTCGAGTCGACCGATATCAGACGTCAATGGAACTGGTGTCTTGGCTGGTGATGCAGAAGGTGCGAACCGCTCGGCAGCAGCGGTCCCGGTCGCTGTCGTGCCCGGCCTTTCCGTAAGCGAAACGGCCACTGTTTGCATAACGTCTTCCGGTTCGGGACACAGTTCCGTTTCCGTGTGAATGATTTGAATTGTGCCGCTCGCGCCCAGGGTAACTCCGCCGGCGTTCGCCAGCAGCTCGTGCAAGCGCACCCGCCGATTCATCTGGATCCGCGAGGCGCTGCGCACCGCGCCATACACCACGGCCGGTTGCCGGCTGCGACGCTCGAGAATGCGCACGCTCACGCGCGGCTTGATGAGGTACTTTGAATAAGCCTCGGTAATGCTTTTCTGAATTTCCTTTTCGTTTCGACACTTGGCGGGAATCGGGTCTTCCACAAACGGCAGCGAAGAGATGTTACCGTCCTCGTCAATCTCGACAGTCGAATTCAGATCCGGTTGGCCGAAGACTCTTACGTCAAGGAGATCCCCGGGTCCTACCCGATATCGCCTGATCCCCTGATTATCTAAAGGGCTGCTGGGTAGATCGGGTGTGACACTCTGCGGCGATTGCGCCAGCGCCAGCACCGAAAAAACCGCGCCCAGGCTGAATACGGTCGAGAAAATAATGAGAGTTTTCTTGCTCATGGCCTAACCTCGAAAATTGTCAATTGATTGAAGGGCCGGAACGCTCCCCAACAATTTTTGGAAAGCTAATTTCAACGGGGTTTTGGATCAAGTTAGCGTGATGAGCAGCCCAAACTAGCTTCTTTTTCTTGCTCGGCGTGAGCCCATCCCCGGAATTCCAAATCCTGTAAATAACCAGTTGCAATGATCGCACAAAAGATGATGGATGCCAAACATTCGGAGAAACCAGGGCATGCGCCGATAGCCCTGGCGAATCTTGGAGCTGCCACATCTCGGACACCTTCTGCTTAGCATCTTGGTTATCACTTCTCGCGTGACGGTTCTGATCTGAACCCAAAAAGCGCCGACGTCATTCCCCTCGTCGCTGAGTCCCGTTGGCGCGGGATGCGCGGGCGTCGTCGCGATCGGTGGCCAGGCGCGCTCTCAACAACTCAATTTCTCGCGTGATTCGCTCGCCGCCGGCTTCACGGTCCTCGTCGCTGCCATCGCGAGTAAGATAGAACAGAGCATCTCGATAGCGATCGATTGCTCTGCGATAATAGCCCTTAAACGCAGCTCGCTCTGCCAACTCGACCCAATGAGCAACTCTGCTCGAAGTAATAAAATTACGCACCGCACGGGCGGAAATCTTGAGTTCCTCTTCGTCGGGATAAATCTTCAGGGCCGAGTCAATGCACTCCAGCGCGCGATTGGCAGTTTCGACCTTTTCATAAAGCCGGACGCGCTGTTGCGCCTCATGCGTAAGGGCGCGCGCTGAACCCCTGGCCCAGGTAAGCAGGTGATGTCTTTGCAAAATGCGCACTCGCTCCTGCCCTGCACGTAAAGCCAGGCGGACCTCTGCGGACAGACTCGGTGATTGCCAGGCTTGTTCCGCGCCGTGGAGGTAATCCGTGCAAAGATCATAAAGGTCGCGATGCGCCTGCGGCGGTAAGTCCCTGGCATCGGCATCGGCGGATTGCTTTTGCAGCGCGCGCAGGGCTGCGGAGTGCCGGCTCGTCGACTCTAACACGTTGCCCGCTGATCGGCGCGTTGTCTGGCCGCGCCATTCATCGCTGTGCCGGTCGCGAACAGAGCGCGTTCTAGATCGCCTCACGACTGCCAACCGCGCAGACGCTGCGATCAGCATCACTACGCTGGCAGCCAAACCAGCGGGTATCCAGGGATTTTCTTCGCCCTGCAGTAGCCACCACAGTAGGAAGAACAATGCCGCGGAGGCGCCAGCGGCAGCGGTCATAAAGCCAGACGCAGATGGCGCCCGGACGGGACCGCGCGATCCCGAGAAGGAAGAGTCTCGCCGGATGCTCGATCCTCTCGACGAGTAAACACCTGGTTCGTGTGATTCGATCGGCACGCCTCGACTGATTGAGTTCAAAAGGAAACGCGTTTATTGAGACTGGCGGGGATGCTCTTGTGCTTAGATTCAATTACCAGGCGACGTAAACCGCTTCCGGTTCCGCGTGAATTCTGCCCCGCGCGAAATTATAGTCAATCTGAGGCAGCGTATGTCAATATGTCGCGCGGAATTCTGTTGGACTCATCCTGATCTGGATTCAACCGCCTGTTCAAAGCTTGGCATTTCGGCATAAAGGAAGGAAGCGTTGATGGAAGATAGCTTTGCAGACAAAGTTGTATTGGTTACCGGGGCGACCTCCGGCATTGGCCGCGCTGTCGCGCTGAAATTCGCCGCGGCATCCGCGCGGGTCGTCGCGCTGGGTCGAGATCAGGCTGCGCTGCGTGAGATCGAATCAGCGATCAAAGATGTCGGTGGCGATCCGTTGGCCCTGACGGTCGATGTTACGAACACCGACCAGAGCCAGTGCGCGATCAACGAGACCATTGACAAATTTGGCGGGCTGCACGTGTTGGTAAACGCCGCCGGGCACATCTCCACCGGTTCCATCGAAAGCACTTCACTCGCAGCGTGGGATGCCATGATGAACGTCAACTTGCGCTCCGTGTTTCAGTTGATGCAGTTCGCTGCTCCGCACCTAATCAAAACCAGGGGCAACATCGTCAACCTCTCGAGTGTTACTGGCTTGCGTTCCTTTCCCGGTGTCCTGGCATACTGCGTATCAAAAGCCGGCCTGGACCAGCTGACGCGCTGTGCCGCGCTCGAACTTGCCGCCCAGGGCGTCAGGGTCAACGCTGTCAATCCGGGCGTTGTGATCACGGAAATTCATAAACGAGGCGGCATGAACCAGACGGATTATGAAAAGTTTCTGGAGCACTCAAAGACCACTCACCCTCTCGGCCGGGTAGGTGATCCAAAAGAGATCGCCGAGCTGGTTTTTTATCTTGCTTCAGAAAAAGCATCTTGGATCACCGGTGCGACTTATCAAATCGACGGGGGGCGGGCGCTCACCTGCGCCCGTTGACGAGTGGCACAGACTTCAGTCTGTGTGTCCCACGCGTTAGATCACAGACTTGAAGTCTGTGCCACGATTAAGTCTGGTCGCTGGTTCGAAATCCAGCTATACTGCGCCGTAATTTCAGCTACAGTTCGGGCAACAAAATGAATAACGAGTTCAACCCAAATGCCGCTCGTCCTCTCATTCGTCCGGTCATTAAATCTTCGGGTCATCAAAGCGTCTTCAAAATGATCCTCGCGGTGTTTGCGGTTATGGTCGCGGCTTTGCTTGGACTAATTGTGCTGTTGTTGATTGGGGCCGAAACCGGCCCGCTGGAATTGGTCATTGGTTTGATTTGCGCCACTCTGCCGGTGCCGATCTATGTGATGTTGCTGCTCTGGATTGATCGCTACGAATCTGAACCGCTCTGGATGCTGGCCACCGCGTTTTTCTGGGGTGCACTGGTTTCCGTTTTCATCGCCTTCATTTTTAATACCAGCATCGAAATCATGGCGGCAGTGGCCACTAACAATCGCCAAATCGGCGAGAATGTCGGCGCCGTGATCTCCGCGCCCATCGTAGAAGAGAGCGCCAAGGCCATGATCCTCGTCATTCTATTTTTATGGAAGAGGGACGAGTTCGACGGCATCGTTGATGGCGTAGTTTACGCCGGTATGGTCGGTCTCGGGTTTGCCATGACCGAAAACGTTCTTTATTACGGCAGGGCGTTACAAGGCGGAGCGGGCGCGTTGACCTTCATCTTCATCCTCCGAGGAATGGCAGCACCCTTCTCTCATCCGCTATTCACCAGCATGACCGGCATCGGACTTGGCTGGTCACGACAATCCAACAACGGTTTTATCAAAGTAGTTGCGCCGGTGTTGGGGTTCATGCTGGCGGTGCTAATGCATGCAACCTGGAACGGCTCGGCAACCTTTGGCGGAGAGTACGGTTTTTTTGCCGCCTATTTTGGAATCATGGGACCCGCTTTTATTGTCACGCTGATGGTTGTATTTTTCTCTTTGCGTCGCGAAGGTCGAATCGTGCGTCAGTTTCTCTATCCCGATTTTCAAAACGGGTTGTTTGATCCTCAGGAGTACGAAAAGCTCTGCTCGATCCGTGGCCGGATGGGAATGTCCTGGCAAGCACTGACTAAGCAGGGCTTGTCACCGTGGCGTACCCGCATGCGTTGCAACCAGATGGCCAGCGAACTGGCCTTTCATCGCAGCCGCGTGGCCCGTGGGTTTGTGCGCAATCCGCATTTGGCGCAGGAGCGCGAGAACGAATACTTGTACCGGTTGCAGGAGTTGCGCCAGCAACTCGGTTACGGGGAGAAAGGTCCTCGCCCGAAGTAACGCAGCGAAAACTCTCGCGACTTGGCCCCGGTTGGCTTATACTGGGGCGCTGTTTGGCAGAGTCTGAACCCAACAAGATCTAATACTTGCATATTCAACTACTACCCAGCTCGTTCGATGCCAACGGGCGCGCTAACGCGGCGCAACGCTTGACCTGCTTTCTCATTGACGATCGCGTCACGGTTGATGCCGGCAGCATCGGCATTGCTCTGAGCGAAACTCAGCGCCGCAGCGTCCGCGATGTCATCGTCACCCACCCGCACATGGATCACATCGCCAGCTTGCCGATCTTTGTTGACGATCTTTTCGGCGAACTGGAACAGCCAATCCGGATCCATGCGACTCAAGAGGTAATCGATCTGCTGAAGCGCGACGTTTTCAATGACAATGTCTATCCCAGGTTTGATGAGTTAAAGAACGAACGAGGCAGCGTGATGGAATATGTCCCGTTTGAAACGGGTAAGGAATTCAAGGTGGCCCATCTGACGGTGACGGCGATTCCCGTCAATCATATTGTCCCTACCGTAGGCTTACTGGTTTCTGACGGCAAGATCACCGTCGCCTTCAGTTCCGACACCGCCGAGACGGAAGAGTTTTGGAAAATTGCCAGCCGGGCGCCACACCTGGAAGCGTTGTTTATTGAAGCTTCATTCCCGAACTCAATGCGCGCGCTCGCTCAGGCATCAAAGCACCTCACACCGGCGATGCTCCGTGATGAACTTCGCAAGCTCAGTCATAACGGAATGGACATTCTGGCGGTCCATCTGAAACCTGTCTATAGAGAAATCGTCGCGCGCGAGTTGAATGAATTGGGAATGGATAATCTGAGCGTAATGGAAACCGGGCGAGTTTATGAGTGGTGATGCAATGCTAAGAAAAGGAATCAGCCGCAAAAAAGCACAAAAGGCACAGGGTCAAGATTTCTTTTTGTGCCTCTTAGCGGCTAATGCTTTCCAGTTTATCTGATCGGTTGAAATTCCGTCTCGGTGTGTTCGCCTGCGACTCCATCCAAAAGTACGCGTCCACTGGGCAGTAAACTCGTAACGTGAAAGGTTCGCTCAGAAGTATGCCGGCCGGGCATCACTTCAGCCCGAAAAACAACTTCCATCCCCGGACGCGCCCAAGTATCCGGAGTCTTGTCTATTTTGCGGCGGGGCCAACGTGATTTGTTGTTCGTTTTCATTACCACCGCACCAATCGCGCCAATCGCGCCGGCTGCTAAGGCTATTCCGCCTACCAAACGTTTTGTGGTTCTTTTCATTTCAAATCTCAAATCCCGATTCGCGCACCGCCCGAAAGACTCAGAAAAGAATTGGAGTTTGAAATTCGCGAATTCGATTGCAAGGGTTGTTCCCGAAATACTAAGAGGGCGCGACAGCCCTTGCGGTTGGCCACGGCCGGCGCGCCCGTCTAATTTACTTTCACTACTGTCTCAAATTACTGACACAAAGGATCCAGTCTGACATTGATTGTCGGCAGGCCACTCAGAGCTCGATCGGCATTTATCCTGGTGAAACTTGCCCACTCAGCCGGGAGCTTGTCTTCGGCAAAGACGGCTTCTACCGGACATTCGGGAACGCACGCGTCACAGTCAATGCAGGTTTCAGGGTGAATCACCAACATGTCATCGTCGAGATGAAACGCGTCGACCGGACAAACCAGAGCACAATCAGTGTAGCGACAGTTCACGCAGGGTTCGGCAACAATATAGGTCATTCCTAATCACCTCCAGGTGTCTTCAGTTATTGCATCTTTTAAGGAAAGAATAAAGCTCCTCATGATTCAAGCAACAGGGCATATAATTAAGCATGAATCACCGAAGATTCAAAGCCCAGACCGAGGGGGTGTTTGGTACAGAACCGCGAGCGGTAGCGAGCGGATGCAACACTCAAGTTGAGTCTTGGACCCGGTCGCTACCGCTCCCGGTTCTGTACCAGACTCGATTTCTTCAGCATTGATCGTCGCTCTTCAAGATAAGTAATCCATTTTCCGATCATCACCGCCAGCATCCGTGTTTCGACTTCCGTCAGAGGATCAATGGGCTTGTAGATTTTGACCGTAGAGCCGCTGTAATCCCACCCTTCAATTTCGTGTTCGACTGCGTCTGAGTGTGCATATGCTTGGTCGCGCTTATCAAGGACCCTTTGATGGAACGCTCTCTCAGCGTCATTCAAGAGAGCCACATCTGGATTCAGACGAGCACGAGGCAATCCCGCACCCTCTCTGCTCTTATGAAATGGCCGTGAGTAGGAAATAATCAATGATGTGTTAAATGCCAGATGAACTAACCCCGATCCTGATTAAAGATTCATTACTCTGGGCCATTTTCTCTTTAGAATATATTGAGCGAATCGACGAGCATCCCGGAAATCAAACAAGAATATATTGAGCCGCGAAAGCCGGAACTGATTGTTTTGCTCTTCTTGCATACAAGTCTAGGACAATCGATCACCCTTCCTAACGGATATATCCCTCAACTCAGCATGTGCTAGAAACACCCAAGTGAGAATCATCGAAGCCCAAAAAGGAAAGCGCCCAGACGCTGAGCGCGGTGCAGGTAGCTTCTGATCCGGGAAGGCAATCTCGACAAACAACTTAACAAACGCAGCCAGTATGACTACCCTAAGCACATAGGAAATTGATAGCCTGAGGCTCGCGCGAATGAACAATCTCCTCGGCCATGGGCGATACAAAGGACGTTGGGTGACATGATCATCGCGTATCTTAAAGTTAATGCCCCCATTTTCCGCCTTCTGGTCTATCCATGTACTCGCTTCTTTCAACGTATCAAAGTATTGACACAGGTTTCTCTTGGGATCGCCGATTGGGAATTCAGGGTCTTCCCCTGAAGCCGCGAGTTGGGGTCTTCTTTGAAGGATATCGCGAATACGAACCGGGGCAGACCAGCTGACGAAGCAGAATGTAATTATGACGAGCGACACGAGGGCGGTTGACCATAACGGGACCCTCACCGGTACGATCAAATTGAGTGCGACGTTTAGTCCAATCGCAATACACCACGCGACGAACCCATAGATAGCCGCTCCTACAAGGCACTCAAACCACATGAAATGAGATTCGTCTGTTGGCATGGCCACCGGGACAAGTGTGCAATTTACGGCGCGCGCTTCCATTTCAGCACGGGAGTCGCGTCCGCAAAATCGTAAAAGCCCAGATCAACCTCCGCGAACATCTTGGCCATCATGATTACTTGGCCGGTGTGCATCGAGAAGTGTTCGACCACATGAAAGATCGCTGCCAGTGCGGTGACATCACAGCCTTGAATCGAATATTGCTCGAGCAACTTGCCGGTGTCGAACTTTGCCAGCGCGGCATCAGCTTCACTGAGTGTCTGTTTCAGTCCGGCTAACAACTCATCGCGAGGAATCGAGTCGCGCTGGGCAAACTCGGAATCACGATCTCGATTGTCCGGGGCCCCGCCGACGCCGCAAACGATCCACTGCCTCACGTTTCCACTCAGATGTAGCAGGAGATTTCCGATGCTATTTGACTGAGGATTGGCCCGCCACCAGATTTGCTCGTCAGTCAGCAAATCCAGCGACCGCTCGATCTTCGGCAGATAGTCCTCGGCAAAGTAAGCTCGCGCAGACGCGATGAAAGATTGGCCGGTCTCATCCATGGCAAAGGTCGCTCAACTCTCAGATTCCTCCGCGCGACTAACAATGTCTGCATTGCGCCCGGGTTTGTGTTTAGCCTTTCGTCCCGCCGGCCGTGCCTTCTCGTCGGGCTTGGCGTGTGTCAGCGGATGACCGGGCGGCGCAATCGGACGGCGTATTGAATTGACGATGGATTTCCCGAGCTTGCGGCCCGGTGCACGTGAAGCCTTCATAGTGATGTCCTCGGTCGATGTCGAGGGGCGAGCTCTAGCCGCGATGCTATCGCCGCCGACAGCGCGTGTCAAACGCTTCTCAGCTCCGATCGGCTGCCGTTAACCAGTCTCATTAGCACCGTGGCTCTAGCCCGGTGAATCTAATATCGACAGCAATCCGCAAACCGTTTCAACGGTTCCCTGGTCCGAAGACATTCACAAATCGGGCTAAAGCCACGGTGCTAATGAGAAGCCAGCCAGGGAAACCTGATTCTGGTGTAAGGTGCGAACGCACACCACTGCCCTGCCTCGTTAGAACGCGAGGCTTAACGATTAGGAATTCGACGGAAGCGTTGCGGCTTGGTTAGGCTTCGTTCGGCTGCTGACGCGAGCGGATGAGAGTCTTTACAGCTTTGGTGGCTTCGATGCTCTGCTTCTGCTGGAATTCATTCACCCAGCTGGTGACGTTACTCACCATATCGGTCGCGGCTTTGCGCGCGGCCTCACGGGCGGCCCGGGCAGTGCCGGGCTTCCGTTGGCTGCGCTCCGCACGCTTAACTACTCTTACTACTTTTTTCTCAGACATAATCTTGTTCGGAAAACAGGTTGCTTCTATGTTTTGGATTAACGAAATCTTTGCTTGAAAGTTCCGTCGCTACTCAACCTGATCTGGTTTCCGGGAAAGCAACGTTTAGACGCTGCTCAACTCGGTTTGGTTGCAGAATTATCCCTCCACAACCAGTCTTTACTCGCCGACAGCACTTGCTGCCTTGGCTTGCATATCGCTTTTCCAGAGTCTCTTCTGTGCTCGGTAAGCTAGGAGGGCAAGTGCTAGAGTGCCACAAACCGCGACATAGGGCAAGGCCCCTTTAAGCGGCCGGACGCCAAACCTCACCAGCAAACCGTTAATAATAATGAGTGCCAGCCGCAGTTCAGTCGGACCAAAAACTGAAAAGCTGACCTTGAATTCTTCAGTCGCCGCCAGCATCAGAAACGTGTGAAACATGAAGGCGCTGAACACGCACAGCACCAGCATCGTGTTAAAGACCGCCCGCTGCGGCAACAGGAACGAGTAACCAATCAGGATCGAACAGAGGAAGCCATAGTCAAACAAATGATCCATGTAAAAGCCCCACTTGCGCAGCCCCGTGTCGCGGAACTTCCCCAGCTTGCCGTCGAAATGATCGGTGAAGTAGTGCAACGCGATCATGAGGTTGACCATCCACAACCAACGAAGATCGCGCACGGCGAAATATCCGAAAACGACAATTAATATCGACCAGACCGGAGTCAATAAGGTTAGGTGATAGGTCTGCAGCCAGCGCGGAATGCGCGGCAAAACGAACCTCGCCAGCCGGCGTTCGAGCGGCACCAGCAATCCCGTGTTGGTCTTCCCTGCCCCGGCAAATTCCTGCGGGCCGTAGACGCGGATTGACCAATCGGGAATGTCGGCTTTGCTTAACGAACTGGCTGCTACTTCTCTCTGCATCTTTTCCACCTCTGATTCTTCGCGGCATAGGGAGAATGCAAAACGTGTTGAGATGAGCAAGCCCTGAGCCACAGATCAAATACCCTGAACTTCACTCGGAGAACCTAAAGCATCGTTCGACGAACGTCGGGCCTGAAATGAAAAAGTGACAGGTGGAGGGTAATGCTGACGGCGCATCCCAGATTGAAGGAACGCTGAAAGTGTCTTCGACGCGTAGCGTCGGTATGAGTTTAGCCCGGCGTTTCAACGCCGGGATCAGGTGGTTAGCCAGCCTTGTCGCGTAGCGACAACTGAATTCGCACTAGTTTCAGGCGTCGCTACGCGACGTGAATACTTCGTTCGCCTTCCCCCAGCCTTGAAAGGGTAACTATGTGTCTGACTGACTCTGTGAGAGTGATTGCCCGCGAATCTTTGCAGCCTCAGCGAGAAGCATTCTTTTATTTAGAGCCCTGAGCAAATCCGTAATACAGGTCAGTAAGAGGATTATGGATGCAAAGGCTAAGAGAGGCTTGCCTACCTTTAGCCCCCGAGACACCGCGGTAGTACTAAACGGCCACCATAGTGAGTCGTCGAGAGGTAGCATGGTAAACATGAAGATAAGCATAACCAGGAACAAGCTTACAATCAGAGACGCAACCGCCATTATTTGATTACTAAGCATGCGCGCTGACATCATGATTCGCTCTTCTGAACCTAGAACAAAGGCTCTCAATCTGTTTCTGCCTTTTGACCTTTTGCGCCTCTGCACGCTCACGTGATTTTGCCGAACGGCGGGACAATGACGAATCGAGCCTGGACTTCAGGTACGCACTCACAAGATGAACTAGGACCCCAACTACAACGACGCTTAACCACCAAGATATTGAACCAAGACTATCGAGGAACTCTTTCATCTGAAATCAAGCCTCCTTTCGTTTCTTCGCGTCCTTCTTACGCTCGCGTTCGTAAACGGGGAAATCAACGGTCAGTCAAGGTAAGTAACTACCCTTGAAAGGGCGGGCTAAATTCTACGCTACGCGTCGAAGTACTTTTCCCGATCTTCGCGAAGCCTATGCTAAATAAAAACCACCGACTGCGAACTCGGAATGTCGAAACGCTTACGGCAGGAGCGGCAGGCGAGCATGTCATCAATCCGCACCATGTAGTCGCGCGAATTTTGGAATTGGCGTCTGTCCTGTTCGCTGGCGCCGCGCGGAGGCTGCGGTTTCTTGGTGCGTTTCAGCCAACGGATTTCGTAATCGTTACGTGCGCGACAATGCGGGCAGCTAAAACTCGCGGTCTTTGATTCCTGTTTCTCGTTAAAAAAATCGCGTTCATTCATAAGCTAATCAATTTGCCGCCGCTACTTGCCGGTGCAGCAATCTTTCAATCGAAGTTACCAGCCGATTCGGATCAATCGGCTTTGTTTCAGTTGG
>DATNNY010000265.1:0-3901 GCA_035601635.1 Pyrinomonadaceae bacterium | reverse complement strand
AGCCGGCGACACACGCCAGAGCGCATGTTCTAATGGCGACATTCTTAGGGGACTTCTTAGGCATTTTTCCCTCCTCAGGGGATTGGCTGAACTCCGCCACGCGCTCGCTCGAAATGCCTGCTTAACGAACATTCAAAGCGCGCGCCGCACAACGCGGCAGCTCAGTTTGGTTGTCAAGGGACGCACAATCGCTTCGAGACTGTTTGCATTCATCGATGATTGTGCGCGTGAGTTAGAGTTGCACGTGCGATCACTTGATCGGCCGAGCGGGGTTTAGGAAAAGAGTCACTCAAATTAACGCGGTTGAGCTAACCCTGCAGGAGAATGATTTTGTATACAACGCCATTACGGAAGTAGACTTCACCGCGACTATAGCGCCATAGTTGAATTTCCTGGTCGTTGTCAATGAGAATGTCGTTAGTGTAACGACCTCCCCAGGCTCTCGAAACATCTTTCATATCCATGCCAATTAGCACTTTGCTTTGACGGATTGCAACATCGATTTGCTCACGAGTTGGCTGGTTTGACTCTTGGACGCTATCACCCGATTTTTTTTCGGAGACTGCGGGCGGAACATCTGTGTATGAGGCCTTGACCATGGTATCGACAGGACTGAGGACTCGCAACGGTTTGATCTCGACGGACTTCTCACGATGTCCATCGGTCCAGACTACGTCACGGCGAAAGACCAGGCGGGCTTCTTCGATAGCTACGAGTTGACCATCAAAAAAACTTTCGCCGGGATAGATCACGTAGGAGAGTTTAATCGGCGTCGCTTCGACCATCGCTGCAAAACCACGAGGCGTGCGAAAGATTCCGATCACTTGCATTTCATTCAGCAACAAAACCGAGGTCGGCTTTGGCGGCGCTACGTGCGCACTGGCCGCGGCCATTTTCTGCGCGCGGTAACGGTCGATGCGCACCTGGATAGATGGTGGTTCGAGCTTTTGCGGTCCTGACTTACTCAACTTAACCACGGGAACATACTTCTTAAAGGGATCACGTCCAGTGGTCTTTTCAGCAACGACCTTCTTGGCTGGGGCTGGCTCCTGGGCCATTGTCGTCAATGCGGTGAGACCAGTCGCACAGAGAATTACTGCCACACCAGCCAGGTTACGAATTGCGTTTTTATGATTCATTGTCTTCTTTCCTATCAAGTAAGTTAGGGGGACTCGTCTACTTTGTTACGGATTGCGTAACAGCTTGCGCGGGGCTCTGGGCTGCTGGAGGTTTAGCTGGCTGATTGGCGTTTTGCTTCTGCAGCTTTTCGCTGGAGACATAATAGGCGGTCATGTCAAAGCGGGCCTCGACCGTCTTGCTGGTCGCCTGCTTATCCATTTGCTTCACTTCAAAGTTTGAGATTGAAACGATGCGCTGGTACTGCGCCATTTTGTCAAAGAATGAGCGCAGGCCGGCAAATGAACTCTGAACCGAGACGTCAATCCGCTTGCCACTATAGAAGTCCTGCTGCACGTCATCCTTGGGTAGGAATTTTCGCAGCGAGAGACCCGACGTGCGCGCTCGATCCTGGATGCCTTCCAGTACCTTCGTCAATTCACGCTGCTCGGGCAGTAGCGCCCGCAACTCCTCGAGTTCTTCCTGCTTATTTTTATAAGCTGTCCGGAACTCATTGAGCCGTTGCGAAGCAATCTGGGCTTCGGCGTTTGCTTTTTGCAGCACGCTGATCTGGTCCTGCAAATCCCTGGTCTCCTTGCGAGTGCCCTTGGTCACAAAGTACCAGAACCCGCCGTACAGGCTGAGCGCCAACACCGCGAAAAGGCCCAAACGCAAGTACCAGGGAAGGCTGTTGATGTTTCCAATTCTCATGATGTTTTCCTGTCGCTTTTTCGAAGCAGAGTTCTCGCGACGATTAGTTCTTGGCCACGTTATTGGTCGGAGCCGGGTTCGCGTTGGCGCTCGGCGGCGAAGCGGGTCGCGCATAATTGCACTTGATGGTAAACGTCACTACCTCAGGCTGAGGCACATTGCTGTCAGCAGTCGGAGCCGCGGCCGCCGCAGTCCCACCACTGGGAAGCTTGGTCACGACCTGGGCTACTTCTCTCTGGGTCTCAATGTTCAAATTGGTAAACATGCCTGACGAGAATTCCATGCTCTGGCCAAAACGCGTGACAGACGCTTCATTCGGTGATTCACCCTTGATAACCAGTTCGGCATCTTTCTGCTCGACGCTTCTCAAGTAAAGACCAGGAACGCTATCAAAGCGGGCCTTAATTTCGGCCAGAACGGCACTGGGCCCTTGCTGTGACGAGCGAAGTTTCTGAATTGCGTCGAGGCGCAGATTGATATCGGCAATCTTCTTTTCGAGGTCCGCCTGCTCGCGCTTGACGACATTCATCTGCTCGTTGATGCGACGCTGTTTTTCGAGTTCCTTTGTCGCGCTTTGGTGCTGAGCATTCGCGCTGACATAGTCGTAACCCATACCGAGGACGAGTAACGCCATGACCGTGAGTGCCAGCAGGAACGTCTGGGTCCGCGTGCTGGACACCTTGTCTTCAACAAACGCGACCCCGGTGGATCGGTCTGTAACCGATTCTAGAAGGTTTATTTTAATCATCGGGCGTCAACTCCTCTCAGTGCCAGTCCGACTGCGATTGCCATCTCCGGCACGATCTCGCGCATGTACTCAGGATCGAAACCACGCGAGTCGACGCGAATCTTGCGAAAAGGATCGAAGACCTCTACGGCAATCTCGAATTGCTTCGAGAGAAACGCCAACAGGCCATCGAGTTTCGAGCCGCCGCCAGAAATCAAAATTTTCTGAACCGCTGACTCGCCGTCTTCGGCCGTCGCGCGATAAAAGTCCATGGTCTTCTGAATCTCGAGAGCCAGAATGTCAGAGACCGTGTCGAGTATTGGAGCCTGTTCTCGCGGCTCGACGCCTTCCGGCAATGGCATTCCTCGCTTTACTCGCTCAGCCTGATCGAAGGTTAATCCGAGCTCCTTCTGCAGCAGCGACGTATATTGATTGCCGCCGAAGCTTGCGTCCCGGGTAAAGACCGACCGGTTGCCATTCAAAATGTTTATGTTGGTGGTCGAAGCGCCAATGTTGAGCAGCGCCACAACCTGACCAGGTTGCGGATCGTAGTTCAGCTCATAACAATTCTGGAGCGCGAACGCATCCACATCTATTACTACGGGCTGCTTGCCGGCCAGCTGAATCGTCTGCTTCAGATTCGCAATCTTGTCCCGCTTGCAAGCGGCCAGGAGCACGTGAATCGCATCGGGAGTGCTGCCAGTGACGTGATAGTCGAGGTTGACGTCCGAGATATCGAAAGGGATATGCTCTTCGGCGTGCCAGGCAAATGACTCCTGGAGTTCCTCTCCGGTCATTTGGGGCAGCACGATGTTCTTCACAATCACCGAGTGACCATTCACACCGGCGGCTACTTTGGTGGTCTTGATCTTGTGCTCGTTGAAAATACTGGCAATGGCATTCGAGACTGAGTTCAATTCCATAATCTGACCGTCGACAACTGAATCCGGCTGTAGGCCCTCATAGCCTAAGCTGACCAGTTGGAAGTCGCCGTTTTTGCCTTGCAGTTCCACGGCCTTCACCGAACTGGATCCGATGTCGACGCCGACCATGCTCTTGTTACCACGTTTCCACATCATTAATTGCTCCTCGCATTCTTAAGCATCAGCAGGCGCTGGCGACGCACGCGAGCGCGAGCGCGACGGGCGCGCGACAAACCGGCGCGCACTAATCTGATCCGGCTGGCATACCTTGAGTTAGTCATTGGTTTTTTCACTGTAAGTTTGAAGACTTCGCTTTCTAGCGAAGGGCGGGGCGTTTCGGCGGGTTGGCCGCCACTTGCAGACGCGGTAGAAATGGAAAAGAAACCAGAACCCACATAGGAAAGAGCTTGTGGCTCCACCGCTG
>DATNNY010000264.1:0-25014 GCA_035601635.1 Pyrinomonadaceae bacterium | reverse complement strand
AAAGACCCCTGCCTGCGCTCCGGAACCATCGATAATCTTCAGGAGCGCCGGCTGGCTCCGCTCACTGCGGCCGAAGAAGACAATCCGCCGCGCGACAAAGTCCAGACACCTTTGTTCGAAGCAAAGGTCGATCCAGACATCTATTTCTTTGGTTTCGATCTAACAGCCGAGGAAGCGATCGGCGGCACCGGCGCTAACGAGCACGACGATCCCGGCTGGTTCTTTGTGATCAAAGAGCGCCCCGGTGAACCGCGGTTTGGTCTCGATACCGACCGACAGCCACAAATCCAGGTGTGGAACGACCTGTCCTGGCAAAACTTTGCGCTCGCAGCGCCGGGGAACTACCTCCAAGTATCCACGTCTCCGCCGGGATTTACCTTTGCCGCTCTGGGGACCGCCGACGAAGAAAAAATAGTTCAGAACCAGGACGACCGAAACATTGTTTGGAGTCATGACATGAGCTCGGCCGAGCTTGCGTATATTTTGTGGCAGGCCCCAGTTCTGGTTGGCGTGCACGCCAGCGAGATGCTGCCAAAACAGTGAACGAGATGCTGCCAAAACAGTGAATTCGAATGGCTGAGTTTGATGACATCAGACAGCAGCTCGGTAAAGCCCGAGCCGACAGCCAGGCGAGCGCTGACGAAGTTGCGCGTGCGCGTGAACGTCTGCGCGCTGTCGCGCGCCGCGAAACGGAACTCAAACGCGTTTTCAATCCGCAAGATGAAGCGCGACAACAAGAACAGGAGAGCTTGCTGGCAGAGCGAAGCCGCGCCGAAGAGCAACTCAAAGCTTCTCTGACGCGGCAAGCCCGGACCAGCCAGGATGAACGGGCACAGATTGATAGTTTCGCCGCGTTTAATGATCCGCGTAAGGGCATTGAGAACTTCAACGACGCCACGCCAATTCTGCTGATGCCGGTGCGGCTGGAGACGCGCTTCAAGACCACTGTCGGCGTGCCGGGGCTGCCCGCCACAAACCAGTTGTGGGTGCGTGTGTACCCCGATGATTGTTGGATCGACTCCTTCGATCCAGTTCTGACTGAGACCGAAGTCGCGAACGCCACGACCTATTGGACCGGAGTTTGGAAAGCCGGCGGCATCGAAGATCAGGAGCGGGCCGCCTGGCGTACGTTGGTCGGAAGTCACGGATCCGGCCGCGCCGCCTGGATCATTTCACAATTTCAACCACTCAACCTGTCGCCTGCACCGCTTAAGCCGCGCCCGCAGGACGTCGTCCTGGCTATTGTTATCCAGACCTCCTCTGGCTCGGTCGCCGACGCGCTCGCGGCAACGTTATTCCGGAATTTGTCGCCGGGCACCCCGATTGAGGCGGCCACAAATGCAGTCTCTACATTCTGGCGAGATGTTTGGTTGGCTGATGGCGCCGGCGCCCAAATGAGCGACGCTCAGACAGTACTCGAAAACGTGGTCGGACAACTCGCCGCGCAGGAAATAATCACGAAGTTTCAGCCGGTCAACTTTGCCGATCCGCTGCCGAACGGCATCACGAAGAATCAGGTTAACGTAAGTGTCGCGCTCCTGATGCTGCCGATAATTGACACAAAAGAATCGGCATGGTCGCGCGCGCCAAAAGTAAATCTCCTGCCCGACCGGTTTGTCTTCATTGGCTACGAGGGTGAGAACGCCACCATCTTTGAGATTGGAAATCCGGTTCCTTCCGAGTTGATTGTCGGACCCGATCCGTCGGCGCCGAAAGAGCAACAGCTTCAGCCGGGCAGCAACGGCGCCATCATCATTCCGGATGAGATGAAATGGATGACTGACTTTGATCGCGCGGTCGAAGTCGGCATGGGATTCCGAATTAATCTCACTCCGGCCCAGGCTCGCGGGGGATTTTCCCGCGTCCTGGTCGTGGGTTTGCGGTTGAGCGCTGACGAGAAGAAAGCAAAAACTGAACTGGAAACGCTTTTCCGCCATCATTGCTTTAGCCGCAAAGGCCTCGCGGTTGTTACTCAGGGCACGCCCACGAACAATACTGAAGCCGTGGGCTCAGGCTTTAATCGTCTTGACGACCCAGATGAGAGTTTTGACGATCTCAAGTCGCCGCTGTTCTCACCGGACACGGGCTGGCTAGACAAGAAAGATGGGCAATGGCTGGCCGAATATCTCGGCATCGATCCTGAAGTTTTTGAGCATGTTCATAATGCGGGCGCGCCAGATCAACTGACTGAGCGGGCGATGAATATGGCTCTCTGGCCGGCGACGCTCGGCTATTGGATGGAATCGATGATGGCGCCGGTCTTCACGCGCAACGGTATCGAAGAGACCAGAGATTTTTTCAATCGGTACGTGCTTGGGTCCGGTTCAGTTCCTGCGATACGTATCGGTCTACAACCTTACGGCATCTTGCCGGCGACGACCTACTCACGAATGAATTGGATCAATCAGCGGCAGTTTGATGATCGCTTAGTTAGTTTGGGTCCGACACTCTCTTATTTGCAGCGTCTGTATCCCATCCTGAAATTAATCGCGGCGGACTGGCAATCAATGGCCAATGACGTTTCGTTTGTGGGGAAGTCCGGCGATCCACACAAACTGCTGCTGGATATCGTGGGACTGCATCCCGGATCTGTCGAATGGTCCCAGCGGTATGCAGAGAGTTTCGCCACGGTCTTCAATCGTCTGAATCTCGCAGGTTTTGGCGGATTCTTCGCGGCGATTTTCCTGGCGATTCAACGCGAAAACGCGCGCCAACTGATCTTCCGCCTCGGCGGGATTGTAGAGTTCGCGCCGCCGATTCTGGACAAGCTGTTCTATGGCAATCACGCCGAGCTGAAGGGCGGAGTCGTCGATGACAAGCCGCTCTCTGAAACGGAGGCAATTCGTGCCTACACGGATGCGGGACAGAATTACGTGCAATGGCTGATCGACGCAGCCCGCACATCGCTTGACGCGCTCTATGCCCAGGACGGGTTCAAAGACGACAAGCCCCCGACCGCGATACTGTATCTCCTGCTGCGTCATGCGTTGCAGCTCGGTTATCACGACGCCAGCATTCGGGTTAACGAAGATGCTGGTTTGCTGTCGGCCCAGGCGGCCGCAAACGCGCGCATCGACGACCCGTTTCTGCATATTCGGGAAAACACTGCAGTGTCGGAGAGCCGGTACCAACCGCTCTATGCGGTGGCGCCGGCGATTACCGCCAGTAACATCCAACCACTGCACGAATTCATCACGGCCAGCCTGTCGAACCTGAAGTTTGCTTCTTATTTGCGCGAGCAACTCGCGGCTCTGGAACGGCTCAAAGGACAACCAACAGCACGATTGGAGCGAGCCTTTGCCGATCATATTGACTGTTGTTCGTACCGGCTGGACGCCTGGTTTCTGGGCATCGTCGCTTATCAACTCAATCTCATGCGCAATATTCGCGAGCGTAAGGATTCGCCGGTGCGCCCGGGAATCTATCTGGGCGCGTACGCCTGGCTGGAGAATCTGAAACCGGAAAACAAACCCTTCACGCCGGTCGAACTTCGCGATCCCGATCTCATCAAAGATTTCGAGAGCCAGGATGAACCACCGCTGAGGCGCGATTCGACAAATGAAGGATATATTCATGCCCCTTCCTTGAATCATGCAGTGGCGGCCGCGGTGTTGCGAAACGGATTCATCTCAAATGCCAGTCCCGAAAACCGTCAGACGATGGCCATCAATCTAACGTCCGAGCGGGTGCGCACGGCCCTGGCAATGCTGGAAGGAGTACGCGGTGGCCAGAGCCTTGCCGATCTACTCGGATATCAATTTGAGCGCGGCCTCCACGATCGCCATAACCTGGCGGAGGTGGATCAAGTAATTTTCAAGCTGCGGAGAGCATTTCCGCTTCGCGGCAATCGAATGAACTCAACGCAGCCGCCGGAGGGTGTCTCGATCGAAGCGATTGAAGCGCGCAATGTAATCGACGGGCTGGCGTTGGTTGAGCAGATGAAGACGCCCGGAAACAACACCTATCCGTTCGGAAAATCCGGCTTGCCGAACAATCTGAGTCAAGCTCAGTTGGACGCCATCAATGCGGAAGCCGATCGGGTGCTGGAATCTCACGACGCAGTGGCCGACCTCGCGCTTTCGGAGGGCGTCTATCAAGCAGTGCTGGGAAATTACGATCGGGTGGCTTCCACTTACGATGCGTATGCCCGCGGGAATTTCCCGCCGGAGCCGGACGTTATTCGCACGCCGTTGAACGGCATCAGCCTGACGCACCGCGTGGCTTTGCACTTGGCCGCGGGGGCCGATCCAACGGTTTCGCCCATTGCCGGAGTCGCGCCGACGCCGCGCGCGCATGCCGAACCCGCCCTTAACAACTGGCTCGCACAGGTGCTGCCGGAACTTGACCGAGTGGGCTGCACCGTAGCTTTTCGGCGAGCCGCCAACGGGCTCGATGCTACCGAGACGGTAACGTTGCGCGATCTCAAGCTGCAGCCGGCGGATATCGTGGCCGTGCTTCAGCAAGGCAACGATCATGCGATGTCCGAACTCGACGATCGAATCCTGCGCCATGCTGTCGAAAATTTTGGCCCACGCCCAGACTTCCCCATCAGCATTCGCTACATGGAAGCGCCGCAATTCTCAGTTTTTCAATTGATTCCACTGGTGCGTAATCTGCGCCGGCTGGTGACGAGGTCGCGAGCTCTGAAAGCAACCGATTTGGCGCTGATGAACGAAGCCTCGTCGCAAGACGACAGCCAACTATTCATAGACATCGCCCGCCTGCAACTGGTGCGCGGGGCGATGGACATGCTGCGTTCTGAGCTGGCTGCCTTTCAAACACAACTTGAAGGGCCGTTATCGGATTTGGACCATCGCAAAAATGAAATTGTCACGCAGGCGGATCAGAACGTCGACAACCTGGTCGCCTTGCTCGCGCGCGCCGCCACCTTCTCGGTCGCTCAATCTGGTTGGGGCTTTGCCTATGACTTCAAGCGGCGGGGGTTCAGCGCCATCCTGAAGCGGGCATTTGATCCCGAGCCGCCACAGCCGGGACAAGTAAAGCAGGATCTGATTACGCGTTGGACCGCTAAACTTAACGAGTTTGACGCGCGGCTCGCCGACGAAGCTGCGCTTCCCGTCACGGCTACCGACGCCGAGCGGTTCTCTTTGTTGACACAGGCTGAGCGCGCGATCTCGACCGTCGCGACTTCTCCGTTACCGGCCAGTCCGGCTGCCTTTCGTTCTGGTCTGGTCACCGTAAAGCGGGTCGCCTTTGTCGCTAAACGAGATCAGTTCGCCACCTTGCAAGACACCACGCGAACCAAAGTGTCGGAGTTGCTGGCTGACGTTGAGGCCTTGCTGCCAGTTTCGGACTTCGACTCGACAGAGTATTCAACGGCGGCTCATGAGGATGAAATCGTTATCTTCACCCAGGACGCGGTGTCGGTACTGAAAGTAATCACTGCCGAGCTTGGTCGACGGATCAGCAGTTGTGACGATTTGTTTGTTCAGCACGCGGGTACCACCGATCCCGCGGCGCAGGTGAATTTGCTTGAGAAGGCGGCAAAGTCATTGCTGGGATCTGACTTTCGTATCTTTCCGAAATTTTCTCTCGACCCGGCTCAGGGAGATGAAATCGAAAATGCTCATCAGGCGAGCCAGTCCGGCGATCTATTTCAGTTCTTAACGAGTCCTTCCGATCCGAACCTGCCGGCGGACGATTTTCCCGTGGACACGTGGTTGTACGGCGTAGCTCGCGTCCGCGAAAAGATGCGCGCGTGGGAGCAAACTGTGATTTTCGCCGGCGGTTTAAGCCGGCCCGAGCCGGAACTTGTGGCTATGCAGTTTCCCTTTGTGCCCGGCGAACGATGGCTTGGTCTCGAGTTTCCGCAGGGTCAAAAGCTCGATCATGACTGCCTGCTGTACACCGCGCACTTTGCCACGCCGTTCAATAAGGCGAATCGGCAATGCGGCATGCTGTTGGACGAATGGACCGAATTGATTCCCACTTCGAGTGTGGATACGGGCATGACGTTCCACCACGATCGGCCAAACAACGAGGCGCCTCAGGCAATGCTGTTGGTAACACCTTCAAGTTTTCGGGGCGCATGGCAATGGGACGATCTGATCGACGCGCTGATTGAAACTCTGGCTTTCGCGAAACTCCGGGCAGTCGAGCCACGACAGATCGACCAAACTCCTTATGCGATGTTATTGCCCGCGACAATTATGGCGTCACAAATCTCGCAGTTGACGATTGCCGCGAATTTGGCTCTCAACAACCAGGTAGCGCAAGCGATTGGATGATGATGGAATTCGAGAAACTAATAACCGCCGATCTACCCACTGTGATCGCCCGCCGGGCGATGCCGGGCATAACAATCTGGAACCGTCTCGAAGGTCGGCCGCGCGCTGATAAATTCGATCGGGCTTTGCGCGCCGAAGTTCGCGATGCATTGTGGATGCTTACTCGGCAATGGCAGATGGGAGAATTTGACGGGGATGACGCCGGGTCGCCAATTTTTGCCAAGCTGCGGGTGGAGACGACGCGGCTGCGCAAATACCAGGCTGCGCACGGACCAGTTGAGGAGTTCAATGATGCTATCCCGCTTGAATCACAGGTCGAGCAGCTGCCAATACCATTCGTCCTCGCGGAACAGGAAGTATCTCTGGACATCCGTCTGTTGGTGGGGCGCCATTGGATCAAACTAATCGAACCGTTCCCGGCGGCCGCCGTGGCGGAGTACATCGCAAAATATCCGATCCACGTTCCCGATCCAGACCAGCCCGTCGACGCATCGATCGCTGCGCACGCGGAAGCGTGGGCGGATTTCGCAGCGGCGACGAAGCGGATGGATGGAATAAAACTTTACCTTCACTTAAAGGCAGGCGGAGCAGCCGCCGACGGAATTGCACCACTGGCCGGCCTGGAAGATCAGGCGAACGCGCTCGGCGACAAACTGGTCATCTGGTTCGAAAAACTGTTCTACCAACCGACGCATCCCGGGGCCTGGTTGCCTGATCGGCTTGAATACCAGTTCGCTGTTTCAACACCTGAGCATGAAGGCGAAAAAGTATTCGTGGCGGAAGAATACTTTCAAGGTCATCTCGATTGGTACAATTTCGACATCGATCAAACCCAACTGACATTGGGTGAACCCGCCACAGTTTCCGAGCCTCCCAAAGCCACAACCCTTACTATGTTGCCAACTCAGGCCACGTTCAATGGAATGCCAAATACGCGTTGGTGGGCGTTCGAGGACAGCCGTACGAATTTTGGCGACGTCAAACCTGACACTACTGACCTCGCAAAGCTGCTGCTGATCGAGTTCGGATTGGTTTTCGCAAATGACTGGTTTCTCGTTCCCTTTACCGTTCCCGCTGGATCGGTAGCCACCGTAAGGGGCTTGGCGGTGACTAATGTATTCGGCGAGCGGACGTGGGTCGAGGCAGCCGGCCGCGGAGACGATGATGACTGGCAGCGCTGGGCGATGTTTCTTACCTCGATTAAAGGTAAAGGCCACGAACCTGCCGACCTGAGCCTGATGATTCCGCCGGCCGCGCAAAAAGTGTTGGAGGGACCGGACCTCGAAGAAATAATGTTCGTCCGAGATGAAATGGCAAATATGGTTTGGGGCGTAGAGCGCACAATTCCGTTGCCCTCGGGCGAGCCCAAGCGCGGCCGTGAAGCAGCGGAAGAAACTCGGGGCTTCTTTGAGCGCAAGGTAGGCAAGCTGCCGCAGCTTGTGCCGCCTGCACCTGGCGCGAAGATCCGCTACCGGGTGATGACTACCGTCCCCGAAAATTGGATTCCCATGATACCCGTGCACGTCGCGAGCGATATTCGGGAAACCCAACTGCAACGGGCGGCGATGTTGAGAATCATTGATGGCGATCCCGCCGATCCGACGGCAGTAGAACCTCGCACCTCGTTGTTGCGCGTAGGCCTTGATTTACCCACACGGACGTCTTACTTCCTTCATGAAGAAGAAGTGCCGCGCGCTGGCGTTGTCGCCACTCAGGCTTTTCAGCGGACCCGTTGGCGCGATGGGAGGGCGTGGCTGTGGCTCGGAGTCCGCAAACAAACTGGTCGAGGGGAGGGCTCCAGCGGGCTTGCTTTTGATCAGATTATCGACCTGCCGCCAGCAGCTTGATACATCGCTACTCGCGCTTGCCTACGCCCTCAGACCTTGGGGTTCACTCTTTGGCAGACTTGGCGAAGCACATATAGCACATAACGCAGATAGGTGTTATTGGGTTATGCGGCTTATGATGAAACGCATAGCGGTGGCCATTGATTCATAACCCACAAGGTCGGAGTTCAAAATCTCACGACTAATATGATCAATTCCAATCTCTTCTCACGAAGTCATCCCTAGGTTGCCCCTGCTAGACCTTTCAAGAATCAATGGTGGGAGGTCAAGCCGTGTCGAGAATCATTCACTCAGACCAAGTAGGATGGAGGAGGACCCGAGCCAATGAGTCGCGGTTGACGTATCTAAAGTTTGGCATCAGGTTGACGTGAATGTAGGGAAACGCATAGGAAGCTATAGGAAACTATGGAATGCACATTCTCTCGGACGGCTGCTTTTGTTGAGTGTTTAGTAACCAGTGAGAATTCGTGGTAGTCAGTGGAACCGATTAACTCACATTCGCAATGCGGAGGTCAGGGGTTCGATCCTCCTCTGCTCCACCAGAAGTTAAGTCGCATTAGAGGTTTAGCCCGAAGCATCCGGTTGATGAGTTTTCCGAAATGACCAATACGTGACCAATTTTTCGGGCTTCAAGTCAACTTTTGATGATCCTTTACTCCGAGCGTTAGACCTCAGCGTGTACGCGGAGGTCGGCAGACGACAGACTCGCATTGAAGAAGTGCGGACTAAGGTTCTCTATGCTGACAATTCTTGAAGTCGAGCCAGAAGTAGCTTCCAAGATTCATGCGCGAGCGCGAGAACGCGGTGTTTCGGTAGATGTGTATTTGCGGGAATTAATCGACCAGAAAGGAACTGAGTCCGAAACAAGCAACGGGCTTAGTTCGCAAGAGCGAGTTCGCTTGTTGCGAGAGTGGGCGTCGGGCCACAGTGCCAACACCCCGCTTCTTTCTGACGACGCAATTAGCCGCGAAAGCATTTACTTAGATGATGATTAGCCTCAATGTGAGGGCCTCATTCGGCGCGGTGGATCGTGAGTGAAACTAATTGCCCGCACCCAGCGAGCCTCCCGTTTCTCGTCTGGCACCACGATGAAGCGGTCCCTCCTTTTCCGCCAAAGCGTTTCCGTCTCGACGATCAGCCAGGATGATGATTCGATCAGTGAAGGCATGATCTAATTCGGGTAGCGCGAAGACGGCGTGATAGCCATCAACGGCTCCGACCACGAGGAAAAGAGCAAGATCCTTCCCGCGCAGTTGCTCGCCGAACTTTACACCAGCCAGCTTCAGGACATCTGCGAGTTCGATACCGTCAAACGAAGCTTCCGTACCGACTCTATTGCTTCTGCAATGTTGTGTGCACAAGTGGCCAGGGTGTTTTGAAACGCGCCGTTGGTCGGTTGCGACGAAACTGGAGCAGAACCTAGCCCTTCTTCACATTTACTTTGTCGAGCGCGGCACGGAGTCCTCGCGCCAGCTTTTGGGCATCGTCATTCGCCCAGAAGTGCATGAAGAACAGGTGCGGCGAGTCTGTTAGCATGTGGCTATGAAGCGCGGTGACTTCTATGCCGCTATCGCGTAATGCCTTGATTACCGGATTCACTTCACTCGCAATCAGCACAAAGTCTCCGGTGATCGCTGCCTTGCCTCCTCCGCTCGGTTGGAAATTAATTGCCTGAGCAACGCCCATCGCCGGGAGAATTATTTCGGCTTTGCCGTTCATCGCCGTATCGGTAACGTCATCGGCGCGGGCGATGCTGTATTGGAAAACGACGCCATTGAGTTTTCCCGTCTGCCCCATGATGAGATCGATTTGTTTCGTATCGATTCCGATGTCTTCACTCTGGGCCGGCGCAGGCGAAGCCGCGAAGGGAGTTTTGCTGAGGCTTAACGCATCGTGAATTGCTTTGGCGATCTTAACGCCATCGCCCATCGCATGAATGTGCATGTACATCACGCGTGGCGACTCATGCAGCACATGGTTGTGCAAAGCCGTCGGATCAACTCCGCCCTCTTCAAGTTTCGTCATAACTGGTGTCACTTCGTCTTCCGTAAGCACCAGATCGCCCATTACCAACGTCATATCGCCAGTCTTCTTGAAAGCTACCCATGAACCAAGAGCGAGTGCGGGCTTGAGTTCCAGGCCACTGATGGTGACCTTTAGATCGCTGCGCGGCAGACTGACTTTGTAAACGTCTCCCGGTTGCATTGAGCCCGCTTTGCCTAACGCTTGCTCGACCGGTTTCCAATCTGTAGCTGCCACTGGTTGCTGGTTGATTGATTGTCCTGACTGGCTCTCCGGCGCAGAGCAAGCCACCAACACAAACAAGGTCGCAACTGCAAACGCGACGAGGCACAGCACAACTCTTCTCGTCTTATGCGCGAGAGATATATGGCTCAATACCCGGCGCGGCATGTTTCTGTCTCTTTTCATTTTCACTCCTACCTTTCTTCTCGCTTTGGTTTTTCGTTCCCGATTGTTTACTTAGGGGCTTGGTCTTGCTTGATGCTTGCGTAAAGCGCGTCATAAATGAATGCGGCACGCTCTGCGGTCTCATAATCATTCTTCGTCAAAAGGGGAAATCCACGGCTGATCAACTGTAGCCCAAGAGCAGCCGGATGGTTGTCCAACTCGCCTTTTATGTCCGCAGCCTGAACGATTCGGGCCATTTCCACTAAGACAGGATCACTTGCCAATCGCTCTCGCACCAATGCCGCAAACGAGCAAAGCCCCTGCGCATCCTGGTGAGGGTAAGCTGCGCCCGGAGCATCGAAGCCCGTCCCGCCAGTTTCCTCCTGCATACTTGCGACTTGATCTGCTGCGACAAAAAGGAACTCTGCTGTCGGATCGAGAAACCGCTGAATGAGCCAGCAGGTTGCGGTTCGATTAACCTGAATTCGTTGGCGAGTGACCCACTTCATTGGCGACCTCCGTTACAGTTCTTTCGCTTCGTAAAGATTGTGCCCAATTTGGCCTAAGCAAATGCTCGTACAAGGGAATAGATAACTCCGCCTGCTATTGCGCCGATTGCGACCAAAGCAACATCTCGCTTCAACCAGACGATCAACACAAAAGCAATGACGGCGATGGCAACACTTGGCCAGCCAACAATCGCTTCGGGAATTAGATCGAGAGAAACAACCGCGATCACGCCAACTACTGCGGCGCTAACGCCCGAAAGGAAGGCCTGAATCCTGCGATTGTCGCGAACCTTTTCAATATAGTGAGTGCCGCCGATGACAAAGACGAACGACGGCAAGAAGACGAAGAAGGTGGCGAGCACTGCTCCAGAAATTCCGCCAGCGAGATAACCAGCAAAAGTCGTAAACAGCATGAATGGCCCAGGAGTCGCTACGCTCATCGCCACACCGTCAAGCAATTGACCATCGGTCAGCCAGTGATACTGCGCGACTGCGCCACGCTGCACGAATACCAGCGAGGCATACGCGCCGCCAAAACTGAACAGACCAGTCTTAAGAAACAACCAGCCGATCTGGAACAAACGCGAATCAATAAACGGAAGCAGTGACGCGAATGCTCCAATTGTGACTGGAAGGGTTGTTGGTACTTTCTTCAGGTGTGGCCAGCCTTCCTCGATCAATAAATTCAAAGCACCAGCTATGACCAGAATCAAAAGGAAGTTGATTCCCCCGAAACGCATTCCTAGAAATGCTCCGACCAGCAGCAGTGCGAGAAAGATGTTACGAATTGCCGCCCGACCGAGTTTGATTATGCCGGCGGCGATTATGCCAAGGACTGCCGGTTTGAGAACGTAGAGCGCATTGTTGACTGGCGGCAGCTTGCCGTACTTAACGTACAGCCAGCTCAAAAAGATCATCACGATCGCGCCCGGCAAAATAAATGTGAGACCGGCCAGGATTCCTCCCCATAACTTGCGCTTCAAATAGCCGACATAGATTGCTAATTGGAGTGCTTCGGGACCAGGCAGCATGTGACAGAAGGCCATGATCTTTACGAAGCGATCCTCCGTAAGCCATTTCCGCCGCTCGACCATGTGGTCATACATCATCGTGATCTGCGCTACAGGTCCGCCGACGTTCACGAAGCCGAGAAAAAGAAAGTACAGGAACACTTCGCGCCACGAAGGCATTTGATGACCGTCATTGGCTGCTTTTTCCTTGCTTCTCTTCTTCACTTTTCCAACTCGCTACGATTCACTTTTTCTTGGCGGGCTTGTTACGCTTCGATTTGGTGCTTCGCCTTAGGGGTTCTGTCGCGCTCAACAATGAGTGGAGACCGTCAAAGATGACGCTCGTTTGTTGCAGCAACTTGCGATCGTTTCGCAGAGCTGCGCTCAAAGCGTTCACGACTGCATTAAGGCCCGCAGCTTCAAGCCGGTGAAACTTGTCGTCCTTTAGATCTATGTCGTGAACAATCTCGGCAATCTCCCGCAGACCTTTGCTATCGCTCAAGCCGAATCGCTTGAGGATTGTTTCGAAGGTGCAGTCCTCACCATGATGGGTGAATTCAGCGCCATACATGTCGAAGGGAATCGCGCCTTCAACGGTCTCCCCCTCGGCAACAAAATAAAAGCGCGGGCGCTTATCGATAAACTGTTTGATTAGCCAAGCGGAAGCGAGCCGGTCGATGTGCAGATTGCGTCGGGTCATCCAACGACGACCCTGGTACTTAGCCAAATCCAACGTTCCTGATCGCTTGAGGGAGCGTGATGCTTTCGCGGGCTGACCGTGCGCGGCACGAATGGCTTTCTGACAACGCTCGTAAGCAGCGAGCGCATGTGTGCGCCTGTCGGCGTTAAAGAAATCGTTAGCGATGATGCTTTCCAGTTGCGAGTGCAGCTTATCTAATTCGGATTCGTCCGTAGTCAGTCGTCCGACGGAGAGATGCTTTCCCCGAGTCTGTTGACTGACCGCGCCAGACAGTCCGTCGAGTTCTGCCTCAATGACGGCAAATTCCTCATCGCGCGCCTTGCGAAAAGCCGACATGATTTCTTCGTCGGTCGCGCCTTCGACTGACGCGGCTTGAAAGACAGTTGCTTCGCCGCCCGCAGATTCGATCTCTTGCTTTAGCCATTGAAAATCTTCGTGAGTTTTTTCGTTGGCCGGAAGCACATAGACAGAGTTCTTGATCGCTACCGCGCCCAGCTTCTGCAGCTTGCGCCAAATGCGCACGCGCAGGTTTGTGGGCTTGGGCGGCAACTGATGGATCAGTAGAATCCACTCCAGCTTTGGTGCCGAGTTCGTAGCCATTGACGCAGAAGTAACAGGGGAATTAGATTGTAACGACCGTTACCGCATTCAGCAAGTGAAGGAATATACGATTATGAATCAACCAAAGCAGAGCATGTCGGATCGAAAGGAAGGTTCTTTGATTTCATCGTCGTCAAGATGGTTTCTACCAATCATAGGCATGGCTCTGTTTGTTCTCGCTTGTTCAGCACAACAAGGCCAAAGACAATCGAATGCCGCCTCAGCATCGCCGTTGTCCGCCGCAACAAAGACCGATGGTGATAGTGGGGCTGCGCTCCCGGCCAACCTTCCCTTGCGCACTGTTAGTGATGTGCCGCTGACTGGCGGCACGACGCGCCTTGATTACCAGAGTCTCGACAGCGAAAACGGTCGTCTTTACATCGCGCATCTAGGTTCTGATTTGATGACCGTGTTTGATGTGAACAAACAAACGATCGTCGGTGATGTGAAGGATCTGAGGCGCGTTCATGGAGTGCTGGCCGTCCCCGAACTTCATCGCATTTACGCGTCGGCCACGGGCACAAATGAGTTGGCAGTGGTCGATGACCAAACGTTGCAGATTGTCGCGCGAGTTCCCGCCGGCGATTACCCGGACGGCGTTGCTTACGCGAGTAAGGTCAACAAGATTTACGTCTCAGATCTGCACGGTAAGACAGACACGGTGATCGACGCCAAAACCAATCAGGTGGTGACGACGATTGCGCTTGGCGGTGGGGCGGGAAACACACAGTATGATTCAGTCTCGGAGCATATTGTTGTAACCGTGCACGGGCAGAACGAACTGGCCGAAATCGATCCGACCAAAGATCAGGTAATCGGTCATTACCCTCTGCCCGGTTGCAGCGGAAGCCACGGACTCAACATCGATAGTGAGCATCGTTTGGCATTCGTGGCCTGCGAAGAAAATGCAAAGCTGGCGGTGTTTGACCTGGACTCTAAGAAAATGACCGCCATTCAGTCAGTTGGCGCAGACCCGGACGTGCTTGCCTTCGATAAGGCATTCGCTCGTCTGTATGTTTCTGCCGAAAGCGGCATCATTTCGATCTTCGATGAGCGGGGTAAGAGTCTGGTGAAAATCGGAGAAGGCTTTTTCGCAGCTAACGCTCACAGTGTCGCCGTCGACAGCCGAACCCATCGAGTCTATTTCCCGTTGCAGAATGTTGGCGGGAAACCCGTTCTCAGAATCGCCCGGCCTAGCGATAAATAACTATGACGAGAGTCTGGCGTTTCGAGAGGCAGTTGAAACGCTTCCGGGCGCTGATGTTAGCGCTCAGCTTGACTCTCTTCTCCGTCGCGGCCCAAGCACAGCAGCGTTCGACAAGTATCAATCCTCAAGCAACCCCTTCACCGTCGCCGACCCCGCTATCGCAGGACAGCAAAGGACCACGACGAACCCACGCCATACGTACCACGGACACGATTAAGATTGACGGACTTCTAGATGAAGCCCCTTGGTCGTTGGCCCAACCAGCTACTGAGTTTCTACAGCAGCAGCCGACTGAAGGCGCACCTGCTTCTGAACGCACAGAAGTTCGCGTGCTCTTCGATGATAAGAATATCTATTTCGGTATTCATGCTTTCGACTCTGACGCCAAACATATCAATGCGCGTGAACTCGTGCGCGACGCCGACTTCTCCAACGACGATACTATCGCCATCGTGCTCGACACGTATCACGATCGACGCAATGGGTTTCGATTCGTAGTCAACCCGCTCGGTACGCAACAGGATGCGCTGATCACTGATGAGGGGCGCGACATCAATGTCACCTGGAATGGTGCATGGGTCTCTGCGGGCCGGATTAATGAGAAGGGCTTCACCGTCGAGATTGAGATTCCTTTAACCACGCTTCGGTTCAAAGAAGGGATCGAAGCATGGGGTTTGAATGTTTCGCGCGTCATTCGCCGCAAGAACGAAGAGAACCTGTGGACGAGTTGGCAGCGTTCGTTTGGTATCGAACGCGTGTCGCAAGCGGGCGAACTTGCTGGAGTCGAAGAAATTCGGCGGCGACGGCTGCGCGAGATCAAACCTTACGCGTCCGGTGAATGGCGCGAAGGCGTACCACTAATCGGCAAGAACGGATTAGATGCCGGTGCGCGCGGCAATATAGGAATCGAAGTCGCAAAGCTTGGTATCACGCCGTCACTGACCGCTGAGTTCACAGTCAATCCCGACTTTGGTCAGGCGGAAGTAGACGATCAGATCGTCAACCTCTCGCGCTTCTCTGTCTTCTTTCCTGAGAAGCGTGATTTCTTTCTTGAGAACTCGGGCATCTTTCTTTTTGGCAGACAGGGAGAAAACCAAGCCTTCTTTACTCGGCGCATTGGTCTGACGGAGCGAGGCCAGCCAGTGCCTATCGATTACGGTGTGAAAGTGACCGGCAAGATTGGTCCATACAACGTCGGATTCCTACAGGTGCAGACACGCAAGTTGGGTGAGACCTCGACTGGTCTCGGCATTCCGCGTCAACAGTTCTCGGTTTTGCGCATCAAACGCGACGTTCTGAAGCGCTCATATATCGGAGCCATCCTCGTCAATCGCCAGGGCGCCAGCAGCGTAGGCGGCGAAAGCTACAATCGAGTCGGCGGCGCTGATGCCGAGTTCAATCTCACGGACCACTACAAGGTGAAGGCCTTCTGGATGGGCTCGGCGACGCCGGGCGTTCGTTCAGGCGCGGGATCTTCGCGGCTGGAATCGATCTTTGAAAACGATCTCTATCGCTTTATCACGGTTTATGAAGATGTCGGCGCAAAGTTCAATCCTGAAGTTGGCTTCATCGAGCGCAACGCCATTCATCAATATTTTGGACAATTCGCTTACAAGCCACGACCAAAGTTTATTCCCCACGTGCAACAGATGGAGTTTGAAACGCAGATTGAATACTACACTGATCGCGCCGGCAAGCTTGCCACACGCCAGACCGAACTCTCGTGGGACACAATCTTTAAGAATTCCTCTGAGTTTTTCTTTCGTCCGATCGAAGCGGTGAACGATGTACTCACCGAGCCTTTTGAAATTCGCCCTGGAATCATCATTCCGCGCGGTACTTATCAATTCAACCGCCCGCAGGTTTCGTTTACGAGCGATCTCAGCAAGCGCATCGTCTTCCACGGACGGGAGAAGTGGGGAGATTTCTATTCGGGCAAACGTTATGAGACTTCAGGCGGAGTAACGTGGCGACCAAACTCGCATCTGCTCGTCGATCTTGCAGAGAGTTACAATAAAGTGCGTTTGCGCGAAGGAAACTTCTCCACCACTCTGTTCTCAGGAAGATTGAACTACAATTTCTCGCGTAAGCTGCTGACCTCAGCTTTGGTGCAATTGAACTCAGCCGCACGCCTGTCAGTCATCAACGTGCGGCTGCGTTACATCTATCGGCCCAATAGCGATTTCTTCATCATCTATAATCAGAGCACAGGAGCAGGCCTTGAACGGCCTTCATACAGTCTTCAGATCAAACTGACTCGCGATTTTACTTTTTAGGGTAAAGCTCCAAGAACTCAACAGTCTTATGAATCGGCGGCTCAGGAAAACCCCGGTGTCCACTTCAGCGGACATGCGTCCTCCACAGCAGACACTTTCGAATTAGGTGACACTGAAATCCCAACGTATCTCCGAATTCGACCTTCTTTCCAAGGTGGCACCGTATTTGCTCGAATTTGCGCATCAATCGTAAAGTTCTCAGTGGCGGAATCCTCACGTTTTTTCAAAAAAGGATGAGGCAGTTTTCACGCCAATAGCGCGTTAGTTATTGAGAGAATACTAAACGCGAACGTCGGCGACTTGAAATTCATGAAGCTCACCGAGGCTAAGTATTTGGAATCGGGTCGGAACTATTGAGGTTACCGCCGAAAGAAGAGACAAAAAACTAACCTCACGACTACACCACATGTCTTAGGCCTTACACTGCTAGAAATGTTTTGGGGCCGCACGACATTCCAGATAGGGAAACTTGTTTTCCGAGCACAGGTCTGAAAGTACAACAGGTAGTCGAATCCCCACCGATGTTGGCTAGACCGAAGGGAAAAAGTCTCTTCACGAGGAAGCAGAGATGACAACGAAACAATCGCAGGAAACGGATTTTACACGTGACGTTCTGGGCCGCTACATCTGCAATGGGATGGACGAAGCGCTCGCCAGCACGAATCCTAACGGACAACGTCCCAATGGCAGCCCGCAAAACGATGCGCGCCCTTTTGACATTATCGTCATTGGCGGAGGTAGTTTTGGTCCCATTTTCGCTCAACATCTATTCTTCGCTGACAAAACGCGCAGCCATCGAATTCTTGTGCTGGACGCCGGGCCTCTCATATTAACGGAACACGTACAGAATCTACCTATCCTGGGTCTCAATCCTCCTGGCCCAACTGAGGTTGATCCGGGCGTCCCTCGCGCCGAGATTTGGGGACTGCCTTGGAGATCAGATGTGCGTGGCGGTTTCCCCGGCCTCGCATATTGTCTTGGCGGGCGGTCAGTCTTCTTCGGCGGATGGTCGCCGCGATTATTGGACACGGCGAACGATACTGAAATGGCTCGGCCTCCCTGGCCGCAAAGCGTCGTCGACGATTTGAACAATCGTTACTTTGATGAGGCGGCGGCGCAAATCGGAACTGATGAAAGCAACGATTTCATCAACGGTGAGATGCATCGCGCGCTGCGCCAACAACTTTTTGATGGAATCAAAGCAGGCAAAGTGACGGAGGCCATTCAGCCGGCGGACTTGCCTCTGCATCTTAAGGTTCCACCGGGCACGTCGAACGCAGTGAAAAAGCAATTGCCGCTGGAGGCGCCGCTCGCCGTGCAGAGCCAGACCGTTTCGGGCTTGTTTCCGATCAACAAGTTCAGCGCCATGCCACTGTTAATCAAAGCGTCGCGAACCGCATCATTCGATTCGCAGACCGGGATGCCCTTCGCCGATGATGTGAAGAAACGATTGATGCTCGTTCCTCACTGTCGAGTTATCCGCCTTGTTACCGACGTTCAGGGAGGCACGGGCCGAGTGACGGAAGTGCAGACCACACTAGGCAATGTCCCGGTAGGCAATAACACAAGAGTAGTAATAGCCCTGGGAACCATTGAAAGCGCGCGACTGGCCTTGCTCTCGTTTCAGGGCATCACCAACTACGATCAGATTGGAAAGAACCTGATGGCCCACTTGCGTTCAAACCTGACGATACGCATACCGCGAACGTCTATCAGCGGTTTGAATCCACTAATCAAAGCGCTTCAGGCCTCCGCTCTTTTTGTCAAAGGCAAGCATCTACGCAACGGTGTGCCGTCTTACTTTCACTTGCAAATTACGGCAGCGGGACTGGACCGTCCTAGTACGGACTCCGAGGCGGAACTCTTCAAAAAGGTCCCTGACGTGGACGGCTTTGATGTGCTCCGAAAGGCAAATGACAACACGATCGTGATCACCATGCGCGGCATCGGCGAGACGCAATCGCGTAATCCGGGCAACAACATCTCACTCGCGCTTAGCCAACCCGTAGATGAAGTCGGGATGACTCGCGCTTTTGTGACTTATCACCTGAATGACACGGACTTCGAGTTGTGGGACGCCATGGATAAGGCGTCGGACGATGTCGCAAAGGTGTTCGCAGGGGGCGCGGCTTTCGAAGTGCTCGCCTCAGACGATAAGACTTGGATTCCCGTGGCGGCGAATGGCGATCCGAAGGATGCCATCCCTTACAAACCGAAAGCCGATGGCGGGCGACGCGATGGAATGGGAACCACGCACCATGAAGCAGGGCCACTCTGCATTGGGACAGATCCAAACACGTCGGTAGCTGATCCGAACTGTCGGCTCCACTTTGTTACCAATGCATTCGTTGCCGGCCCTTCTCTTTTCCCAACTGTCGGGTCACCCAATCCGATGCTGACGGGTGTGGCATTGGCGCGCCGCCTTGCGGATAGCTTGGTCGTGCCGCCCTTCGCTCCCGATCCAGGCTTCACCATGCTCTTCGATGGTGTCGACACCAGCAAGTGGCGGATGTCCAAGATCACGAATCAACCAGGAAGAGACAATCCCGGAACCTTCCTGCTCGTCGATCGCTCACTTGAGTCTCTGCCTGGCACCGATCTGGGCCTATTTTGGCACACCGATCCCACACCGGCGGACTTCATTCTTAAGCTGGAGTTTCTACGTTGGCGCGACGATGACAATTCGGGTGTGTTCCTGCGGTTTCCCGATCCAAACAGCAAGGGATACAACAACACCGCTTACGTCGGTATCGACTTTGGCTTCGAAGTGCAGATTGATGAGATCGGCCAGGGTAATCCGCCAGGCTTGCCGATTCATAAGACAGGCGCAATTTACAGTTTTGCTGCGCCCCAGAATCCAAACGTCAGGCCTCCAGGCCAATGGAACGAGTTCGAAATTCATGCGCAGGGACAGAACTATCAAGTCTTTCTCAACGGCGCAAGAATAACGGAGTATCAGAATCCCGATCCAGTGCGCGGCAGCGCGGCGACACCCTGTTTCGTGGGCCTGCAGACACATACCGGGCGCGTGGCATTCCGCAAGATCCAGATAAAGGCGCTCTAGGTTTCACTAATAGAGCGGTCGAGCCTCTTCCGTGCGACCCGTCCTTTGCGGGTCTCCACCACTCGGTTTGAGCCAGTCACGGAGACGCAGCTTATGAGTGTGCAGCATGCGCGTTCTTCACTTGACGCCGGAATTTCCTCCAGTCATTTGGGGTGGCCTCGGCACAGCCGTCGGCGGATTGGCGACTGCCTCCGCCCATGCCGGGATCTCGGTTGGCGTCATGCTCGTTGGGGGCGCATTGGTGCTTGGGGACGGTTCTTACGGCGCATGGAAAGCAATCTCTCGGGAACAGCAGGGGTTGGTTGCCGACGAATCGCTAGTTGTAAATTCCGATGGTGTGTTTTTCTTTCAAGTGCCACCTGGAGAAGCCGAAGAGACTGGCATTCGCTTAGTGCAAAAGTGGAAGCCCGATATTGTGCACCTGCACACAGCTTGGTTTTGGCCCATTGCCCGCGCTATTCGAGAACGCACAGGCACACCTCTCGTCTATACCGTTCACTCGCTGGATCGCGCCGAGTACGAGATTGGTGACTTCGTTACGCATTGGGATACCCAAGAGACAGTAATTGCCGCCGCTGACCGCGTGATCGCCTTATCGCGTGATGAGCGAGACCTCATCGCAAAGTACTGTCCCGTAGCGCGCGAGCGAGTCAGGATAGTGGGTAACGGGATTGACGATTCAACCGCGGCACGCGCTGCAGTCCGACGCAAGAGAGAGAATGGCTCGCCTGTAGTGCTTTACTCCGGACGGTTCGTAGATCGCAAGGGAGTTCGCGAACTCTTTCAAGCCATTCCACGCGTGTTGGATCAGAAGCCTAACGTACATTTTGTGCTGGCTGGTGGCTATGGCACAGCAGCCGAGATTGAGCGCGAATGGTTGCATGGGTCATTGCACCCGTACAGGAGTCAAATTCACTTCACTGGCTGGCTCACCCCAGACAAAGTGTCCGAGTGGTATAGATGCGCGGATATTCTGGTAATGCCAAGCTGGTACGAACCCTTTGGGATGGTAATCCTCGAAGGCATGTTGCACGGTCTACCGATCGCCGCGACAAGCGTAGGTGGGCCGGTCGATATCTTGGAGGACAAGATAAACGCACTGCTCTTTCCGCCGAGAGATGTCGAAGCCCTCACAGACGCGATCTTGCAACTCGTAAGTCACCCGGAGCTGCGTTACCGCTTGGGTCGAGAAGCAGCGAAGGAAGTGCGTCGGAACTGGCTTTGGCCGAATATCGTCAAAGGGATGCAGAAGGTCTATGGAGAGGTTGCGATGGCGGACTTGCGCGCTGCCAATTGATTTGAATCGAAGTCACTTAAGTGCAGTTCATCGTCGATTGTTTGAAGTGCACCCTGAAATGAAACCGAGGCTCGCCCACATATATTCTAGAGACTTGTGCACTGTGCAATCCACATTCTTGCAACTTTGAGGTCAACATGAAAAATCAACTTGCCAAATTCGCGGGAACCCTTCTTGTGACACTCATTTTCTTTGCTTTGCCGGCAGTCTCTTCAGGACAGGACCGCGATATCACCGAGGGGAGTTCATCGGGCAGCATTCGGTCGGACGTTTCCGAGAGACCGAGCGGCCCGAGGAGACGCATGCTCTCTGCTGAAAGTAGAGCCGCGCTTGTTGCGGAGTTTGAACTACTTGGTGGAGCAGAGGCGCTATTAAACGCGCCGAGCTTCGCGGCTCTTAGGGATGATTACAAAGCCGCTTTGGAAAAGGCTGCATCCGAGAAACCTATCGCTACCGATCTTACGCCGCTGAAGTATCTGGTTTTCAAAATGATGGCGAGAGACCTCAGCCAGAAGAAGCCCACCATCAATGCTGACCAACTCGCAGCTGCGATGATTAGCACGTATATAAAGACCAGAGACTTCATGCCGCCAATATTGTCGGCGGGCGTGAGCCGCGAAGAAGCCAAAAAGGCGGAACGCGACGCGGTTGCGGCCCTCAACCAACTTGTGCGTCAGCGCGTTCGGGCTCGAGCAAAGCCTGTCGCCGCTGCGCAGAACGCTCCCCCGATCGGAACCACTACGATTACTTATGGAGTTAGCCTGAATGATCATCCGAGGCACGCGAGGGAAGGTACTCCGAAGAGAAAGGGAACACTCGGTCTCACTATCAGGATTGCGCCGCGATTCGTCTTCGGCATAACCTTCGACACATTCAGCTCGAAGAAACGCGCAGATGGCAGCTACATCACGGGCATAGGCAACACAACACCAAGTTTGAAGTACGAAGCATTAGACGACAACAAGAAGCACCCGTCTGTTAGCTTCTCCTACTCCATTACCCTGCCCACTGCAAGCGTTGCTAAGACCCTTGGGAGCGGAAGAGTGGATCACAAGATAATTGGCGACGTAGGGAAGAAAGTGGGTAATACGTCTCTCGGTCTGAGTCTCGGCTACCTATTTGCCGGACGCAAAGGCCAGAGTGGCTTTTCCAAAACAGGGTTAGCTGTTCTATCTCTGGCACATCCCCTTGGCCAGAAATTCACATCGAAAAACGAAATTGACTTTGCTACTCGTGCGGACAAAAACCCAAGCGAAATATTCGCCATTAATCAAATTGTATATAAGGTAAACGGCACTTTTTCCTTGCGTGCCGGTTTACGAACTGGGATCACTCCTAATTCGGCTCGGATAGGCTTCACCGGAGGAATCACCATTAACACCGACCTTCACAAGATTTTTAAGTGATCTGAACCCTCAACAAAAAGGTGTCCTTCAATAATGGGAAACACACCTGACCGACGAGCAAGTTTCGTGGGACACTCCGGTTACCCACTCCCTGCTTCCTCGATTGGCACAGCAACCGAATCGTATATACTGGCAACTAATTACTGGGGTTGATTTTGGTGGAATAGTATTGGAGGAGACTGGGGCACCCGAAAATGAAAAGTTGCTCACAAAGATTCGCCGTTCTGTTGGGATCGATCATAGTCTTCTTCTTGCCCATAATCTCTTTTGGTCAAGACCGCGATCTTACGGGAGGGAGTTCAAGTGGCAGCATTCGACCGGATGTCTTAGATACGAGCAGAAGCCCCCGAACGAGAATGCTGTCTCCTGAGAAGAGAGCCCGCCTGGTTCAGGAGTTCGGAGCGTTCCGCGGAACTGAAACACTTGTAGATATTCCAAATTTCGAAGCTCTCAAAGATAATTACGCAGCGACCCTCGAAGAACTCGCCACGAAGAAACCCCTCGCCACAGACTTAACGCCCGTAAAATATCTTACCTTTAGAATCATGGCCAAGGAGTTGAGCAAGCAGAAGCCGGGTGTAAACGCTGATCATTTAGCTCAAGATATGATCAGCACTTATACAAAGACTGGAGATTTCATGCCACCCATCGTGTCTGCGGGCTTTAACAAACGAGAAGCAAGGAAAGCGGAGAGTAATGCTGTTTCGTCTCTAAGACTCCTTGTGAAACGACGAAGGCGTAGTCCTACTCCTTGATTGCCGATCTTGGCGTCCGAGGTGGCCATTTGGAATATCGATGCTTGGAAAATTTTGATCGATTTCCAAGTGGCCAATACGTGGCCAAAAATAACAGGACGTGACGTATACGCGATGGTAAGGAATGGGAAAAAACCGGAAAACCCTCAAAATCTCTTGGTGGCTGCAACTTTCGAAAAGGCAAATACTTAGCGTTTTGCCGGTAGTCCGATTCGCAACGCAGAGGTCGTGGGTTCGAGTCCCATCTGCTCCACCATAAGGCAAGTCGCATCAGAGATTTAGTGCGGTGCGTTTGTGTGAGCATGCTTTCGAAATGACCAAATAAGTGACCACAATTTTGAGGATTCAAGGTGTCCTTACTGAACCTCACGACGCAGGTAGTAGACCACCGCGTGAACGCGGAGGTCGGCAGACGGCAAACTCACTAAGTTCGCACCAATGCTTTGCGACAGTGCTTAAAGTTGAACCAGAAGTAGCTTCCAAGATTCAGGCGCGAGCGCGTGAACGCGGCGTTTCGGTGGATGTGTATTTACGGGAGTTAATCAACCAGACAGGAACTGAATCCGAAAGAAGCATTGGCCTAGGCTCGCAAGACCGAGTTCGCATGTTGCGAGAGTGGGCCTCGGGCCACAGTGCCAACACCTCGCTTCTTTCTGCCGACGCAATTAACCGCGACACCATCTACCGGGAACGTGGCTAGCTCGTGATGACGACTTTTTCTTCGGTCCAATTCTTCACACTCCGATTTTTCCTAACGCGTTAGTACCTCATCAGACGGGCCTGGTATCAATCTCACGGTGATTGTCAAATGTAGTTTGCTCGAAACTACTCCGATGTTCTTCTTAGATGATTCAGTTTCGTCGATGGCAGGCCGGCTGCCTTTCGTCTAGCGACCCGAGTTGCTAAGGGAGTATCTTAGTTGGCGGCATCTCCGTTTCTAGACATGAGCGCGTCCAAATCAAACCGGACCGTCGACTTGCAACAGATAGTTGACGTTATTCCGCAAATGATCACTGTCCTGGCGCCGGGCGGGATGATCATTTACGCCAATCAGCCTGTGCTGGACTACACGGGTCTGACTATTGATGATGTGATGAAGTCTGACTTTCGTGATCGAGTCTTTCATCCTGAGGATATCGACCGGTTGCGGGATGAACGACAGCAAGCGCTGGCGCGAGGCGAGCCGTTTGAAAATGAGCAAAGGGCGCGAGGAAAAGACGGGACGTACCGATGGTTTCTCATCCGTTACAAACCTCTGCTGGACGAGACCGGGCAGCCGCTGCGCTGGTACGCGAGCGGAACCGACATCGACGATCTCAAACGCGCTGAGGCCAGGCTGCGACATGATGAGCGAGAGCTAAGACAATTAGTTGATTCTCTCCCTCAGCACGTTCTCGTTCTCGACGCTAAAGGCTCTATCCTTCAGGTGAACCGAATGATGCTCGATTATCTGGGCCGTACCTTGAAGGAAATGCAAAGCCCGGGGACTGATGATCGGATCAGAAGAGATCTTCATGCGGACGATGTGGAAAGAGTTCAAAGCGAGCGGATCGCCGGCTTATCTGGGGGAGTTGCATTCGAGATTGAAAAGCGGTCGCTTGGGAAAGACGGTCAATTTCGGTGGTTCCTATTTCGGTATAAGCCACTGCTTGATGAAAAGGGTCGAATTGCCAAGTGGTTCGTGAC
>DATNNY010000263.1:0-3867 GCA_035601635.1 Pyrinomonadaceae bacterium | reverse complement strand
TTCATTGCCCATCAACTCTCGTTCCTGAGCCGAAACCGGATTGTTGAGCTGGCCAGCGCGCTCCTTGTCTGCGGCCTCCTTACGCGGGTCATCTATGCTTCCACTCGCGGAATTCAGAATTTAGAGGTTCCAGTTCAATTCATTCAGATGATCCCTTACATCGTAACGATCGTGGTGCTGGCCGGCTTTATCGGCCAGTCGCGAGCGCCCCGCGCCCTCGGCACTCCTTATCAGAAGGAAAGATAGTCCAGAGGGGGGACCTTCGAGCGCGCGCCGAAAGAGACACGCAGAGTGTTTCAAAGGTAATAAAGGCCATCCACGCAATCACACGAACTAACTCGAATCAGGGGCATTTCTTCGTGTTGCTTCGTGTGTTTTCGTGGATCGTGGTCTTGTCCTTCGGCAACGTGTTGAGCGTTGCTTACCAGCTTGAACTCAGAACCTGATTGCTGTTGTAATGTCTTCAGCGCAAATCCAAATGTCATCGAGCACTAATTCTTCGACGCTTTACGAGCGCGCTCAGCAAGCCGCGCGTCTGATCCGCGTGCGCACTGATGTTGAGGTGTCGGTGGCGATTGTTCTTGGCAGCGGACTAGGCGCTTTCGCAGACGATCTGATCGACCCAACTCAGATTCCGTATTCAGAAATTCCGGGCTTTGCGCGTTCGACTGTCGAAGGACACGCCGGACGCCTGGTGATCGGCCGATCGGGCAAAGTAACGGTCGCCGCGATGCAGGGCCGGTTTCACTTCTACGAAGGGTACTCGCTGCAGGAAGTCACGTTCCCCATGCGAGTGCTGAAACTGCTGGGCGTGCGCACCGTGGTGCTGACTAATGCTGCCGGCACCCTCAACACGCAATTCAGACCCGGGTCCTTGATGGTGATTAGCGATCATCTGAATTTGCTGGGGGACAACCCTTTGCGTGGAGAAAATGACGAACGCTTTGGCCCGCGCTTTCCGGATCTGACTTCGGTGTACGCGCGTCATCTGCAGGACGTGGTGATCGAGGAAGCGAAGGCGATGGGGCTGGAAGTGCCGCGGGGAATTTACGGCGCGCTGGCCGGTCCCAGCTACGAAACTCCGGCTGAGATACGCATGCTCCGGACGCTGGGCGCGGACGTGGTCGGCATGAGCACGGTGCCCGAAGCGATCGTCGCGCGGCACATGAACATGCAAGTGGTGGGTATTTCCTGCATCACTAACCTGGCAGCGGGTGTCTCAGACGAGCCGATAGATCACAGCCAGGTGATGGCTATCGGCGAGCAAGTGCGCGAAAACTTTACGACCCTCCTGAATCGGGTTGTCGGGAGACTCTCTTAAGAAGTCAGTGGCGGGTTGCCAGTAGTCAGTTGTAAGATCGTTACCGAATTTGGAAGTGCCCACAACCGACTGTTTGCCAAAAAGACCACGAACAACTATCTACTGACAACTAACCATGATCATCGGCATCTGCGGCGGCACTGGCTCTGGTAAGACGACAATTGCTAATCGGATTTTGCAATCGGTCAGCGCTGACGAGGTCGTCTTCATCCAGCAGGATCTTTACTATCGCAATCTGAAAGACATGCCGCTCGACTATCGCAACGCGGCCAACTTCGATCATCCGGACGCAATCGATAACGATCTGCTGGTGAATCATCTGAAGAAGCTAAACGCGGGCGAGCCGGTCGAACTTCCCATCTATGATTTTCGCACGCATTCCCGCTTGCCGGACACCACCCCGATTGAAGCCAAGCGCATCGTGATCGTCGAGGGTATCCTGATTTTTGCCGAGCCGCGCGTGCTCGAGCAGATGGACATCAAAGTTTTCGTGGACACGCCCGATGACATCCGTTTCATTCGCCGCTTAAAGCGCGACATCGCCGAGCGTGGCCGCACGCTTGATTCGGTTATTGAGCAATACATCGCCACCGTGCGCCCGATGCATAATCAATTTGTCGAGCCGTCAAAACGGCATGCCGACGTTATTATTCCTGAAGGTGGTCATAATCTTGTGAGCATTGATTTGATCAGCGGAAAGATTCGCGAAAAGCTGGCCAGTGCTTTACATCCATTTGGAGGCCAGAGTTGAACGAATCAGATGAGCAACTAATCGAGACCGCCACCGCCGCCCGAATGCGATCGGTGGCTCCATTTTCGAATTTTAAGGTGGGCGCGGCGTTGCAAACCAAAGCCGGGAAGGTCTTCACCGGCTGTAACATTGAGAGCGCCAGCTATGGGCTGACTGTGTGCGCGGAGCGGGTGGCGATCTGGAAGGCCCTGTCGGAAGGCGAGCGAGACTTTACCGATTTGGTGGTGGTCGCCGATACCGAAACATTGACGCCGCCCTGCGGCACTTGCCGGCAGATCATCTGGGAGTTCGCCAAACACGCGAAGATCGTGCTGGCGAATTTGCGCGGGCAGCGGGAAGAAGTGTCGATTAAGGACCTCTTGCCGCGAGCGTTTGATGCCAGGTTTTTGAAAGAAGCGAGCGGCGAATCGGTGCAGAACCGGGAGCGGTAGCGACCGGGTCAAACACTCAAGAGGTGTAGTAATAATCAGCTGCACCGGATCGACAGTCCAATCCAGGCGCTTAACTCTTGCGCGACCCACTTAGTTGGAGGCTGGACCCCGTCGCTACCGCTCCGGGTTCTGTACCGATGTCCTACTTACATCGGAGCGACGCGGAAAAGATTATAATGACAAAGACCATTGCCTCAATATTGCTGGTTCTATTTATCTCGGGCGGCGCATCTTCGGCGTTTGCACAGAAAAGGAAGAGCACTGTGGACCTGATCATCAGCGGCGGCACCGTCGTAACAATGGATGGCACACGCCGGGTGATCGAGAACGGCGGGGTTGCGATTAAGGGCGGCCGGATCGTGGCAGTTGATAATGCGGCCGCCATCGATCGAAATTATTCGGCGCGCGAAGTTGTAAACGCCGACGGCAAGGTGGTCATACCCGGTCTGATCAACGGCCATACTCACGTGCCCATGACTTTGTTTCGCGGTCTGGCCGATGACCTGGATTTACAGGAGTGGCTGACCAAATACATTTTTCCGGCCGAAGCCAAGAACGTGAACGAAGAATTTGTGCGCGTGGGCACGCGTCTCGGTTTGGCAGAGATGATTCGCAGCGGCACCACGACTTACTGCGACATGTATTACTTCGAAGATGCGATCGCTGACGAGACTTTCAAAGCGGGCATGCGCGGCGTCCTGGGCGAGACGGTGATCGATTTTCCGGTCGCCGACAACAAGACCAATGAGCAGGCCATGGCCTATGTCGAGAAATTCGTCAGTCAATGGAAAGGCAATGCTCTGATTATTCCGGCGATCGCGCCGCACGCGCCTTACACCGTTTCCGAAGAGCACCTAAAAGCTATCCGCGCGTTTTCAGATCGCACCGGAGCGCCCATCGTTACACACATTTCAGAAACAAAACGCGAAGTAGACGACAGCATCAAAGCCAAAGGCGCGAGTCCCATCGACTATCTTAATCGCATCGGCTTTCTCGGCAATCGCGTGATTGCCGCGCATGTGGTATGGCCCAGCGAAGAAGAACTGGGCCTATTGAAGAAGCTGGGGGTGGGCATCGTTCACAATCCACAATCAAACATGAAGCTCGCTTCCGGCGTGGCGCCGGTGCCGGAAATGCTGAAACAAGATCTGCCGGTAGGTTTAGGCACCGACGGCGCCGCTTCAAACAACGATTTGAATCTGTGGGAAGAGATGGATACGGCGGCGAAACTTCACAAGGTGATGAGCAAAGATCCGAAGGTCCTTACTGCGGAAGAAGCTTTTGAGATGGCCACGTTGCGTGGCGCGCGGGCGCTGCACCTGGAAAAGGAGATCGGATCGATTGAAAAAGGAAAGCGCGCCGAT
>DATNNY010000262.1:0-21090 GCA_035601635.1 Pyrinomonadaceae bacterium | reverse complement strand
ACTGATACAGAGAAAGCTCTCCTTGAAGCCCGTCTGGCCGCCTACGAGAGAGATCCTGATGCCGGCAGTTCATGGGCCGAAGTGGAAGCCCGCATTCGTCCTCGTCCCTCCTGATCGCGGTAAGTAAAGCGAATCAACAACAGCATGACTCTCAACCCGATCGATATAACTCATCGATCACCCTCCCATACCGAGCGTCGATGACGTTGCGCTTCACTTTCAAGGTCGGCGTCATCTCGCCGCTGTCGATAGAGAACTCTTCCGGCAGGAGGGCGACGCGGCGGACGCGCTCATGATCGGCCAGATGGGCCGTGATCGTCGTCACGTCTTTCTGGACCATCTTGACCGCGCTGGTTTGCGCGCTCAACTCGGCATGAGTCGCCGCGACGGTTTCTCCAGTAGCGCGTAAAGAAATCTGCAAAGCTTCCCAATCGGGCACAATCAGGGCCACCGGATATTTGCGGCTGGCGCCGACGACAACCACCTGATTAATGAACTCGCTCTGTTTCAGAAGACTCTCGATCTGCTGGGGTGCGATATACTTGCCGTTCGAGAGCTTGAAGAGATCCTTCTTGCGATCGGTCAGGAACAGATGACCGTCTTCATCGATGCGGCCGACGTCTCCGGTCGCGAACCAACCGTCATTCATTACGGCCAGCGTTGATTCGGGATGACCATAGTAACCACGCATCACGTTGGGTCCGCGGATTAGCATCTCGCCATCTTCGGCAATCACGACGTCGATTCCGTCGAATGGTTTTCCGATCGAACCCACGCGATTATCATCGGGACGATTGGCTGCCACAATGCAGGTTTCAGTCATGCCGTAACCCTGCAAAATGTTAATGCCCGCGCCCAGAAACGAATACGAAAGCGCGGGAGACAGCGGGGCGCCGCCGGAAACAAAGTAACGCAAGCGGCCACCGATGCCTTTGCGCCATTTGGTGAACACCAGCCGATCAGCTACTGCGTGCTGCAATTTCAGCCCTACCGGTATGCGCCTTCCCTGGTCTTTCAATTCGGCATAGCGCTGTCCGATCACGAGCGACTGCGCGAAAATTTTGCTTTTCAGGCCGCCGGCCGACATGCCTTTCTTAATAATGCGATGATAGACCTTTTCGAACAGTCGCGGCACGGCGGTCATAATCGTGGGGCGCACCTCGCGCAAGTACTCGCCCACCTGTTCGATCGATGCGGCGTAATTAACCGAGACGCCCATATAGCAGAAGACATAAAAAACCGTGCGCTCGAAAATGTGCGACAAGGGCAACACTGAAAGCGAAACGTCCGTCGGCATGATCGGCAGACCGCCGGTGATCGAAAGCACGTTGGAAACAAAGTTACCGTGCGTCAGCATGACGCCCTTGGGCTCGCCGGTCGTGCCGGACGTGTAGATGATCGTCGCCAGATCTTCACTGCGGCCGCGAGCCAGCAACTTATCAAAAGCGGCAGCGTCCGCGAGTTCGATCGCCGCGCCCCGCGCCTCAACGCTTTCCAGAGTTGTCGCTCGATCAAGACCAGCGGCAGCTTTAGGATCGAATACGACCACGTGCTCGAGGTGCGGCACGCCTTCGAATCCTTTGCGCGCGTGTTTCAGGACCCGGCCGCCGGAAATCAGGAGCGCCCGAGTGCCGGAGTCTTCCAGGATGAATTGAATCTGATCGATCGATTGGGTTGTGTAAATGGGAACGGTGACGGCGCCCAGGCTGAGGATGGCCAAATCCGCGATGGACCATTCGGGTCGATTCTCTGAGATGATCGCGACGCGATCTTTGGGCCGGATACCAAGCTCTGCCAAGCCGAGCGCGATGTGACGAACGCGCCGCACAAAGTCAGCGGCTGAGATGCTTATCCACTGGCCCTCGCGTCTCTCGCTGACTGCATCAGGCTTGTTATGCCGGGCGATGGCCGCCAGACAGACTCCCGCCAACGTAGACGGGATGGTTGATTCTTCTTGGCCGGATGAGACCTTGGCGAGTGCTGCCGAAGACACTGGAAAACGATCTCCTTCGATAGGCCAGGGCTACAATCTTAAGTTACCAGATCGGGAAAGAGCGGGACACAGACTACATCCTCCGCAGGTGAAGATACAACCAAACAGAGCCTGATTTCATGAGGCGGCAGGCGCCATTCAGGCTGTTTTTGCCTCTTCCAGCGCCGGAGCAGGCAGGACGCCGGATTCTAATTCAGCACTTCTGGAATGGCGCCGGCGGCGGGGGCCGCGATGATGTCCGCCCTCGTCGACGCGACTGTCCAGGGTTGCCAGCGCGGCCAGGATCAAAAACAGCAAAGCGTTCGAAGTGGTGTGCAAAGTAAAGTCGAAAAAACTGTGGATCAGCACCGCGAAACAACCGGCCAGTGCTCCCGTGGCCACGCCGCGCCGGAACTTGTCGTCCGTTTCGCGGCGGGCGAATCCCTGGCCAAAAAGAATTACCAGAAAAGCGATCCCGAGAATGCCGCCCAGTAGGCCTCCGTCGGCAAGTGTCTGCAGGTAGTCGTTGTGTGCCTGCTCCAGACGAAAGACCCCGTTCCGCGAATCGTAGCGGGTGTAGATCACACTGAACGATCCCAACCCCGATCCCACCAACGGATAAGCCTTAATCACGTCGAGCGTCACGCTCCAAAAATGCGCGCGGCCCGTGGTGGGATCGGCCGCGTTGGGCGTGCCGACCAAACGAGTGAAGACATCTGAGCCGCCCACGGCGATCGTGCCTCCAATTAGAACTGCGATCAGTCCAAAAGAGAGAACGGCGCGCAGCAAAGCCGAACGGATACGTTGAGCGCGCGGCAGGCGTTCTCCGCGGCGCAGGCCCGGAGTGGCGACGACCGCGAGAAACAAAATCTCGGCCGCCAAACTGATAATTCCACCCCGCGAATTTGTCAGGATTAGGGCCACCCCCATCATCATGACCACAAATGCGTAAAGTGGGCGCTTGTAACTTTCGATCGCGCCCGAGAAGAGCAGGCCGAGCGGCAGTGCGATTGCCAGCTCCATATAGCCGGCAAAGTGATGGCGATTAATGAACGGCCCGAAGGCCGTGCTCTGTGACAATTGACGAAACCAATACACTCGCGTGCCGTCGGTGGTGAAGGATTGGGTCAGACCAAACATAGCCAACAGGAAACCGAAAATCGTGATAGTTCTAACCATCGTACGCAAGCGGCGCGGTGTGTCGGTGAAAATCAGAGTGGCAACAAAGTAGATTAGTAAGGCGATAACCTGCACCAGCACCAGACGAGTCGCATATGGATCCAGCGATAATGCGCGAGCTGGAGCCAGCGGCAGGCCAGCGTTGTCGGCAGTGCGGAACGGCAAGAGTTGAATGAGACCGAGCACGACCAATCCCACCAGCGGCCACTGCAATGCATTACGACTGAGTTGCACGGAACGCAGCACGAGACCATCAACGCACCAGAGACAAATCAGTCCCGCCGCGCTCAACGCAAAAGTCGCAAGCGCCCAGTAATGTACTGTGCCGTAGGCTAAGGCAGTGAGCACCACCGCGACACAGATCGTCAGATAGGCCAGCCGGCTGGCAAGCGTGTGCCGGCGTTTCACCCGCTCTGTCGTGCCAGGCTTAACGCTTGATACGACCGGCGTCTGAGCGCGGAGAACCGGAACCGCTGATGCGTTGGAGGTTGAAGTCGTCATACCAGATTGTGCCGAAAATTGGACAGATCTGCGCCTCGGCACTGCAAGGCGCGCGAAAAAATCCAAGAGTTATGCCATCGTGCTGCGGCTTGGTGGTGAAATTGAAAGTAATGCGTTGCCAATCATTCGTTCCAGATGGTAAGGGAGCTGAAGTGGCCAGCGTGGTCCCGTCAACAGCGTCGAGGATGACCAGCGCCGGCGTGCTGCCACCGATTAGATCCTCGGTGCGCGCGTAGCATTCAAATCGATACTGAGTTCCCGGCTCAACCACTACGTTCTGCGAAACCGGAATCTTATCGAGATTCCTCGGCGCCCTGAGAATGATCCGCAGACTCTTTTGCCCGCTATGCGCATGCGAATCCGGGGACGCCTGGGCAGATGCGCGGGCCTCGATCATCCAATCGAAAGTGTTCGCGCTGGGAACCTTAAGCTCGCTTTCAAATCCTCCGTTAAAGAACTGCTCTGGCGCCGGCAGGCTTGTTTCCGGCTCAATCTCGTGCATCACGGTCAGGAGCGCATGAAATTGCCTCGCCTGTGTCAGATCTCTTTCCAGTTGCCTGCTGAGATCTTTTTGCGCCTGGCGATCTGCCGGGCTGATAGAGCCCCACAGACGCATAGCGTCGTCGACTTTCTTGGCGTTCACCAGGTAGATGGCAAACTGCAACCGGGCGGCGGGCGACCCACAGGCGACCCTGGCAATTTCATTTACGTCTCCGCTAAAAATCTGCATCGCCAAATCAAATACCTGGAGACGCATTTGATCGTCGGATTCGGCGGCGTGCCCGAGCTGCTGGAAGGCTTCGTCAAACTTTCCTTCGCGCAAGAGCAAATTACCAAAATACCAACGTGGCTGAGAATAAGCGGGGGCCAATTCAACCGCACGTCGCAGGGCCTTTTCACTGCTGTCCCGGTCGCCGCTGGCTTCGAGCGCGCGCCCGAGTTCGGTCCAAAAACGATAATCGTTCGGAGAAAGTCTCACCGCCTCCTGGTATTCGCTGACGGCGGCGGTCATATTCTGTGCGCTGAACACTTTCTCTTCCAGTGTCCCCAGCCGCCAATGCGTCAGCGGATCTCCCGGCGCCCAGCGCACCGCCATCCGAGCCAGATCGATCCCGCCCTCAGTAACGTCTGGCGCATACTCGGCAATGGTATTGCCAACGTACCACCGTACCGCAAACCAGGAACCCAGGATCGCCAGCAACGCCGGCAATAAAAGCAGCCAGCGGGTGCCCGATCCCAGGCGGATTGTCAGGACTGATGGAGTTGTCGAATTTGACACGGGCTGGATTAAGCCTCAGGGTCGCCGTCTGTCGCCGAGCGCGCAATTGACGTCCGGGGAATGTCGTCCACACGCTCGATCCTGATAGACATGCGTTTCAGTTCAATGCCATGGACCTCGCATTCGCGAGCAATCTCGGCGAGCCGCTCCTCTGAAATGCGCGGGGTTGAGATTAACAATTGCTCGATCTGCTGATCGCTTACGATCTTTCCCAGCATTCCGTTTCCCCCAAAAACGCGAAAGCCGTGGATCACCTTTCCCTGCTTCTTTGGATCATCATCGATGAAGCCAACCGGAGCATAACTCAAGTCGCGATTGTTCAGCAGTTCCCGCAACAGCAATTCGCCCGCATCGCCGGCTCCATAAATCAATGCGCGCCGGCTCTTGCCGCCGCCGCCCGCCGGCAGGACCTGGCGAAAGAATCGAAACGCCACCCGGCTGCCGGCGAGGAGCATTAACATTACCAGCGCGTCAATGACGAAGATAGCTCGCGAGAAGCCCGCAAAACGAAACTTGAACAGCACGATCGCCAGGCTGACAAGCGATCCGGCCGCCACCGCCTTCGCGAAGGCCATCAGATCGTCGATGCTCGTATATCGCCAGATGCCGCGATAGACGCCAAAAAGAAGAAACGCCGCCAAACGCACCACCACCAGCACCGGCAACGTGCGCAGGAAAAGTTTCCATGCGGGACTGTTCGAAAAAGGCTCGAACTTGATCGCATACGCCGACCAGTAAGCCAGCACGATCAGCACTACGTCGAGAAGAACTTCAAAGATGCGGCGCTTGTAAGAAAAGTCGACCAAAAAAGCGAAGAGGGGTTTGTCGCTCGCCGCGCGCACATCAGCTTCTTCGTCGTATCCTTTTACTCCGGCCAGATAAACACCCAGCAGCGTCAGCATGAGCGTAAACCCGGCCAGCAGGGCCAGACTCACGTCAGGTTTTACGCGGCTCACCATGATCGCCAGAAAGCCCGACAGCCCAGCCAGTCCGTAAAGCATCCAGACTGCGCGCCGTTCGGACATTCCCAGAGCCACTAGCCGGTGCGAAGTATGATCGCGCCCGCCCTGCGAAGCGGCGCGCCCGGACAGCTTTCTCAAAATCGTCACAAACGTTGTGTCGAAAATTGGAATGAACAAAACGAGGATGGGCACCGCCAGCACCGGAACAAAACTGCGCGAGCGCCCACCTGATACATTAACCAGGGCCGCACCGGCGAGAAAGAACCCGATGAACATCGATCCGCTGTCACCCATGAAGATCGATGCTGGGGTCGAGTTGTAAACCAGGAAACCCAGCAAGGCCGCCGCGAAAACGGCCATCATCACCGCCTCGGTCATTTGGTTCCCGGTCAAAAAGTTGTAGGTGAGAAAGCACGAAGCAATGGCCGCAATCCCAGTGGCCAAACCGTCCATGTTATCGAGGAGGTTGATCGCATTGGTAATGCCAATCAACCAGAAAATGGTGATCAGCATATTCATTGGCAGCGAACGGGTCCATGGAAGAACCAGACCGTAATTAACGACGATGGCCGCGCCGATAATCTGCCCGATCAGTTTTTGGTAAGGCTTAACGTGCAGCCAATCATCGATCAATCCGACAAAGAAGAGAAACGAAGCGGCGCCCACCACTACCCAGCCTTGCTCAGTATGTGGAACCAGAACTAAGTACGTGCCCACTACCGTCAACCAGATTCCCACTCCGCCCATCATGGCCGTGGGGTTCTTGTGCCAGCGGTCGACCTTCGGCTTCGCGACAAATCCCCAGCGGCGAGCCAATGAACGGACCACGGGCGTTAGTGCCAGCGCAAGCACCAACGACACTGCGGGCGGAATCAGGTTAGAAGCACTGAAAGAGATCATGTCTAAAGGGTTTAGGACGACGAGATAAAAAGCTATTCGATTAGAGCTTTAAAGGCAAGTCAATAGACTTTGGGGCGGTGGTCTAAGTTGAGGAACGACAGTCTTGGGATCAGTCCCCGGAAGCGGAAACGACCGGGTCGCAGCTTACAGCGGTTATCGAGATTGCTGGGATGGTTACTCGGTCGCTGCCGCTCCAGGTACCGACCTCCTCCCCAAAGTGGGACAATACCTCGGCGGAAGAAATCGGTTGCGCCACCTTGGGTAAGACTCGAAATGCCGGGGCCAATGGCCTTCAGCTGCCGGCCCGGCCGAAGCTCATCTTTTGCAAGGCCCACCAACATATGCGATATAAGCCATTAGCAGCGCGCGACGAAAGTTCTTGCATTCGACTGAAGTCGAGTTAATCTACATGCTGCACAGTTTCAAACTCAAACGAGTCAGTTCCGGACTGACAGCGAAATGGATTCGGAGAGAATGGACTACAAAAAGTCGACCACGTTAACGATCAGCGAAGGTGGCGATCCCACCTTCTCGCGCTCACAGCTAGCCATGCTTTGTTGCCAGAAGGCCAGACAACTCGAAAGAGCCGGCGAGTATGAAGCCGCTTGCGAAGCCCTGGGTGACTTTTGGCCTGACCCACGCCGTTCGGTGGCACTGAATGATCTTGATCTGTCCGCGAGGGCCGAATTATTGCTCAGGGCAGGAGCGCTGACTGGATGGGCGGGTAGCGCCAGCCAGGTCGGTGACGCGCAGGAGAGAGCAAAGGATCTAATCAGCCGCAGCATTAAGATTTTTGAGGAATTGGGAGAAACCGCGCGGGTTGCGGGAGCACGCAGCGACCTCGCGCTTTGTTACTGGCGCCAGGGAGCATTTGACGAGGCGCGCTTGATTCTGAAGGACGCGCTTGATTGCTTAACCGGGGGCGACCAAGAGACACGAGTAATCACACTGATCCGTCAGGGGATGGTGGAAAAGGCAGCCGGGAGGTATGGCGACTCCTTAAGGGCTTATGATGAAGCCGCGCCGATAGTCGAAAGAATTGACAATCACGCTATCAAAGGAACATTTCATAATGAGCTCGCGGGCTTGTTCACTCGCCTGGGTCTGGGAGAAGAGAGCGAGGCCCGCCTTGATCGGGCCCTGGTGGAATATGCGGCAGCGAGTTTTCATTTTGAGCAAGCTGGACATCTTCGCTTTCGGGCCAGTGTCGAGAACAACCTCGCTTACTTATTGCTCAGAATCAAGCGATTCGCGGACGCGCACGCTCATCTCGATTCCGCGCGCAAGCTGTGGCTCGAACTCAAAGATGTTAAGTGCGTCGCGCAGTCTGACGACACGCGCGCCCGGGCATTGCTGGAAGAGGCACGTTTGGTTGAGGCCGAAGCGTTCGCGCGCCAATCTGTCAGCGCGCTGGAAAGCGGAGGGGAACAATCGATACTCGCCGAAGCCCTTACCACTCTGGGCGTCGTGCTGGCGCGCAGAGAAAAAGCTGTGCAGTCACGCGCCGCACTCGAGCGAGCAATTGAAGTTGCCCGCGACTCAGGAGATCCGGAAGGCGCCGGGCGTGCCGGGTTGAGCATTTTGGAAGAGCTCTCGTCGTGGACTCCAACCAGCGAACTCGTTTCGGCTTATCAGTCGGCCGCCCAACTATTGGGAAAGTCCCAGGATCCGTCGACCGGCAAACGCCTAATCTCGTGCGCCAATAAGGTCATTAGTTCACTTGCATCCTCGACGAACGACGAACAATTGAAGGACCACACCTGGGACGGGTTTTCGCTGAAAAAGGAAATACTCCAGGCAGAGAAAAGATTAATTCAACGCGCGCTCAACGACTCAGGAGGAGTGGTTAGCCAAGCGGCTCGGCTCCTGGGCTTTAGACATCACCAAAGCCTGATCGCTTTAATAAACAGCCGGCATCGAGATCTGCTGGCGGTAAGATCCCCGGTCAAAGTCAGAAGACGCAGCGTGATGTGGAAGATTTAATTACAATCCCGCAGCAACCGGTCCGAACTGCTTTGCCCAAAAAGTAGGAATGCATTCTCGTCCGCTCGGCGGACGAAGTGAAAGTAGCCCAGCGATTCATCGCTGGGGTTCGGTCGGGCGATCGAACAAGTCCGAGAAGCGGACGGCTGAATGTTACAGAACCGCCTGCTTCATATCATCAATCGGTAGCGAGCGGGATAAAAACTCAAGCTCAAAAAAACGTGAACTATCTTGAGCGCTTCGCGCAAGTAGAATCCTTATTCCGCCCGCTACCGCGGTTCTGTACTGATCCTCAGTCGTCCGTTTCACGGACTCCCTTGTAAATCTCGATTGATCCCAGCACTGAAGTGCTGGGCTATTCTCATCTCGTCCGCTCGGCCGACGAAATCAATTCCTCTTGGGCAAGGCTGATCCGAACCGGTTGAATTTTCAGGACCCCGGTGTTCATGCGTGACCAGCAGACATGCGCCCACTGTGAAATTCGATGACTGTCTTGAGAATTCCATCGAGGTCCAGGGCAGGCTGAAAGCCAACCTGTGCGTTCACTTTCGAGATGTCGGGAACGCGCCGCGGCATGTCTTCAAAGCCTTCTTCGTAAGCTTCATCGTAAGGAATCAGCACGACTTCGGAATCAGAGCTGGTCAGCGCTTTAACTTTCTTCGCCAAATCGATGATTGAGATCTCGTGATTCGAGCCGATGTTGAATACTTCGCCCACTGCCTTTTCATCGTCCATTAATTTCATTAGCGCGCCCACCACATCACCGACATAACAGAAGCAGCGTGTTTGCTTGCCATTGCCGTATACCGTGATCGGCCGCCCGGCCAGCGCCTGCTTTACAAACGTCGGAATCACCATCCCGTACTGTCCGGTCTGGCGCGGGCCCACCGTATTGAAGAGCCGCACCACCACGGTGGGCAACTTTTTCTCGCGCCAATAGGCGAGGGCGAGAAACTCATCAATGGCTTTTGAACAGGCGTAGCTCCAGCGGCCTTTCGTGGTCGCGCCCATCACCAGATTGCCATCTTCGCGAAACGGGACTTCGGTGCTGAGACCGTAAACTTCGGAAGTCGAGGCGATCAAAACTCTCTTCTTCTTTTTGTTGGCCAGCGCCAAAATTGTTTCGGTGCCGCGCACGTTTGTCTCGATGGTACGCACGGGGCTTTCCACGATCAGCTTTACTCCGACGGCAGCCGCCAGGTGAAAGATGACGTCGCATTGATCGACCAGCTCAGCCGTGACCGGCTGGTTATGAACGCTCTCAATGGTGTAGTGGAAACGCGGATGATCCTTCAGATGGCGGATGTTTTCGATGCTGCCCGTCGAAAGATCATCGATGATAAATACTTCGTCGCCGCGTTGCAGGCACGCGTCAGAAAGATGAGAGCCAATAAAACCCGCACCGCCGGTAATCAGAATTCGCAAATGAAAATACCCTTCAAAAAGTGTTATGAATTTCGATCGGAGAGAGTCTAGCACAAACATAGGCCCGCGATATCGGACCTGGTCGCGGGCTTTGCCGCCCGATCTGCGGAAAAGCTTTCCGGCAGCCATTCTCTCGGTTGAGCGGCGAGGTTTATGCCTCGCTGCGCGCGGTCGAGGCGGAGCCTCTCCAGAATTCAAAATCAACGTTGACGGAAAGGCCGAGCCTTTCCGTGCATCAGTCGGCAGGGCCGCCAGTCTCTCAACGAGAGAGGACCGGTCAGACTCGCGACTCAAGATTTTCTTTTGGCGGATCGGCCAGGCGACTGGTCGATTCAATCCGCATTAATTCTCGATACAGCTCAGCGATATCAGTCAACAAACGCTCTTTGGCATAGTTCTCGGTGACGAAGTCAAGACCAGCCTGACCCAGGTTGTCGCGCAGATCGCAGTCGCCAATCAATCGCACCAGGCCGCGGGCAAAACCCTCGGCATCGCCGCTGGCAACTAAAACACCGCGCTCGCAAATCTGATAACCCGGAGCTTCGCCAGATTGTGGGATCGGCGCCCCGAGCAGATCTACTACCCCTCCCACAGAAGTCGCCACGACGGGTCGGGCATTCGCCATCGCTTCAATCAATGTCAACGGCGTGCCTTCGTTCAAGCTGGTCAAAGCCACAATGTCGAGCGCCGGATAAAAGTTCTCCGGGTCGTCGCGCGAACCCAGAAAGGAAACGTCATTTTGCAGGCCCAGTGATTGCGCGTGCGCTTCCAAATCGGGCCTGAGATTGCCGTCTCCGATCACCACAAAGCGGGGCTTCGATCCCATGGTTTTCTTCAACCGGGCCGCCGCCTCTAGAAACAGCCGGTGATTCTTGATTTCAGTCAGCCTGCCAATAATTCCAATCAACGCGTCATCGTCTCTGAGATTTAATTCCACCCGCATGCGGGGCCGTCGTTCTCGCCAGGATGCGTAGGCGCCTAGATCGATACCCAGGGGAATGACCGCAAACTGTTCTGTGCGGCCGACGCGAAAGACTTCATTGATTTCCCGGCGTTGTTGTTCGCTGATCACGATAATTCGATCGGTGGCGAAGCGGGCCAGGAATCTTTCGATAGACAGAAACAGACGCGTCTTAAACTTTCCATAGTAGCTATGAAAGACGTGGCCGTGATAGGTGTGCACGAAGCGACAGCGGCGAGTTTTTCCGGAGAGCGCGCGATACATCAGCCCGGCAACGCGTCCGACCGTGCCGGCTTTGGCGGTGTGGGTATGCACGATGTCGGGCCGCTCACTTCGCATCAGACGAAAGAGTTTCCAGATCGTCAGTGCGTCCTTCGCGGAGATTTCGCGGCTCATCTGCGGCAACGTTAACAGCTGGATACCTGACGCTGCAGCCACGTAACTCATATCATCCTCACCCGGCGGCACGACTCCCGCTACCAGCAGAGTTTCATACCCAAACGGCTGCAATCCCTCAGTGAGCCAAACCACATGACGCGCCGGACCACCGACGTTAAGACGGGCGATGATACGCAAGATTTTCATTGTGTTTAGGAGCGCGGGCGTCTTGCCCGCCTGAGCGCGTAGCGCGAACGTCCTTAAAAGAAATTCTCCAGGTAGATCTGAGCGGGCTGCGGCCCGTTGGCGGACAGGATGTCCGCGCTCCAGGGCCTAATCCATGCGAAAGATCGTATTGGGATCGTCTTCGTGTCGGATCTCATCCACTTGCTCGCGCCGTCCTTCGCCCATGTAAAGGCGGTTCGGACAATTGATCACTATGCCGTCGATGTCACCAACATTCTGATAGGCATGCACGACGCCCTTAGGGACGACCACGGCCTTTGGATCGTCGGCGCCCACGATCATCGTCATTACGTTTTTGAAGGTTTCAGATTCAGGGCGATTGTCCCACATACGCAATTTGAAGTTCGAGGGCCCAATGAAACAAAAGAGGTCGGCTTGATCTACATGCTCGTGCGGTCCGCGGGCTACGCCAGGGTTGGTAGATGAGATGTAAGCCATGGCGGGAAAGAACTCGGCGACGACCTCGTCGTGCCGGAATAGCTCGACCAACCACCCCCGCCGGTCATTGAACTTGCGCAGGTCGCGCACAACTACATCTTTGATTTCGCCTGATTGAAAAGACTCAGAGGTTGCCGCCGCCTTCTGCTGCATGTTTTGGCTCCTGATGGTTCGCGCCGGTTTCAGCGACCAGATTTGAAGCGTGAAGCAAACTCTCGAACGTGCCGGCATCGCTCCACCAACCCTCAAGTTCGCCCCAGGTCATCTCGTCGCGGTCGATATAAGCATTGTTCACGTCGGTAATCTCCAGCTCGCCGCGGCCCGACGGAATCAGCGTGCGAATGATCTCGAACACGCGCGCGTCATACATGTAAATCCCGATTACGGCGTATTCAGACTTCGGCTCTGGCGGCTTTTCTTCGATGCGCAAAACCCTCTGGCCATCGAGCTCTGGCACGCCGAAGCGCTGGGGGTCCGGGACCTTTTTCAGAAGAATTTTTGCGCCGCGCTCCTGTTGCCGATACGAATCAGCCGCCGCGCGAATATTTCCCTCAATAATATTGTCGCCCAGCACGACGCAGATAGGATCCTTGCCGGCGAAGTGCTCAACCAGGGACAAGGCCGCCGCAATGCCGCCCTCCCCTTCCTGGTAAGTGTAATTAAGATGTTTCAGTCCGAACGCTTTCCCGTTGCCGAGTAGTTTCAAAAAATCACCTGCAGAGTTCCCTCCGGTAACGATCATAATGTCGGTAATGCCCGCATTGACCAACGTCTGAATCGGGTAATAGATCATCGGCTGGTCGTAAACGGGCAGCAGATGTTTGTTTGTCACCGAGGTCAGGGGCCTCAGTCGCGATCCTAATCCACCAGCCAGAACAACACCTTTCATTCCGCAGCCTCCAACCTAACCTAATATGTATTTCTTGCTTTGTGCTCTGAACTTCCGTTCGGTAAATTGAACTTGTTCGTTTGAGCGTCGTGGACGACCGAACATTAACGAACGAACTCGAAACAACAAGCTCACATCTCAAATTTGAAATCTGAGATTTGAGACTTGAGATCTCAGAACAATATGGATCAATCAATAAACCGTTCGAACCACAACTCAAGCATCAACAACGTCCATAGCCGGTGCGAATGATCGGCTTTGACCGAGACGTGCGAATCGATCAACTGTCGCACCCTCTCAGGCTGGAACAAACCGCGCGCGAGCGCCTTTTCGGACAGTAACGTTTCGCGCAGGAATGGCTGCATCGCGCCCCGGAACCAGTGACCGATGGGGACCCCGAACCCCATCTTACTGCGATTCAAGTTCTCCGCGGGTACAAGTTTCCTCAGCACGCGCTTGAGTAAATATTTTGTCGTCAGCCGCCGCAGCTTTAGCTTTTCAGGCAAGCTGGCGGCAAATTCCATCAGCTGATGATCGAGAAAGGGCGACCGCGCTTCCAGCGATACCGTCATGCTCGCGATGTCCATCTTTACCAGCAAATCGTTGGGCAAATAAGTCATGGTGTCGGTAAGCAGGGCAGCGTCGACTATCCCCGAGCCATTCGCTTTGGCGAACCACGGTTCCAGGATCGAAGCGGTGCGGAACATCGCGGTCTCGTGGCGAAAATCATCGGAATACAAATTCTGTTTCGCTGCGTCATCGAACGAGCTGACCCAACGCAGATAACGTTCAACCGGAGGCAATGACGCAGCCGCCACAAACCGCTTGGCCTTGCGCAGCGGATTCTGGCGGGCGTCAAACCCTGGGAGTGCGCTGACGACATTCGCAATAACTCCGTTGCGCAAAGCCTCCGGCAGATTGGCATACTTCTGTGCGATGCTCATAGCCGCATAGCGTTCATAACCGGCAAAGCATTCGTCGCCACCGTCTCCGTTCAGCGCCACGGTGACAAAGGCCCGGGTCTCTTTGGAAACATAGTAACTGGGAATCGCGGACGAATCAGCAAATGGTTCGCCGTAGTGTTCGACCAGGGTCGGCAAAATCTCCATGGCGTCGGGCCGGACTATGAACTCATGATGATCGGCGCCCACGTGTTCGGCGACGCGCCGGGCGTGGTGCAGCTCGCTGAAGTCCTGTTCGTCAAAGCCGATCGAGAAGGTCTTAATCTTTTCCGAAGACTCCTGGGCCATCAGGGCCACAACGGCGCTCGAATCGATCCCGCCAGAAAGAAATGCGCCGAGCGGAACCTCCGACATCAGCCGCACACGCACTGCGTCGCGCAATAGTTCCACCACGCGCTCGCCGGCCTCTTCCTCATCGATGTTGACCTTCTTTGAAAAATCGAGTTCCCAGTAGCGCTCGGTCTTGATTTCGCCGCCGCGCCACAACAGCCAATGGCCCGGCTCGAGCTTGCGAATGGCCCGATAAGCCGTCAGCGGTGCGGGCACGCAAATGAATGAGAGGTAATGATGAATCGCTTCGAAATCGACGGCGCGGCTGATGCGCGGATGCTCTAGTAACGCGGTGAACTCGGACCCGAAAACCAGCTCGCCGTCGAGTTTGGCGTACAGCAGCGGTTTCTTTCCGACGCGATCCCGCGCCAGAAAAAGCGATTTAGCGCGCTCGTCCCAGATCGCAAACGCGAACATCCCACGAAGATACTTTGGACAGTCGGTGCCGTATTGGTCATAGGCGTGAACTATCGCTTCGGTGTCGCTGTCAGTGTGGAACTCGTGCCCGAGCTTTTCCAACTGCCCGCGCAACTCACGATAGTTGTAAATCTCGCCGTTGAAAACGATCCAGGCGGTGCGGTCAGAATTGGGAATCGGCTGCTGGCCGCTTTTCAGATCGATGATCGCCAGCCGCCGCATAGCCAGACCAACTCCATCGCTGAAGTAAAAGCCATCCTCATCGGGGCCCCGGTGTCGAATGGCCTCGTTCATGCGCGCGACCAGCTCGCGGTCAACCGGAGCGCCGTCACTACGAACAATGCCTGCTATGCCACACACTTGATTTCAGCGGATGATGAAAGTAAGAGACCGGAGGAGTTCGGAGAACAAAACCAGTTACCTTCTTCTAACTATCTTTCTAAGAATGACTTTCCAGCGCGCTGGTCTTAATATTAACGGACGCTTGCACCCATGTCCAAAACCACAGCCAACCGGTGGCGGCCCAGTTTGTTTTTCATTAGCGCCTGGAGTCAGCCAGACAATCACCGAAAAACCCGAGAACAGGAAACCGAGCGGCGCGGGGATCAGGAACGAAACCTCCGGTCAACCGGCTCAAAGTCTGCGCCAGTAAAATGAAACCACGTTCACCGGATGAATCAAGGGCTCGGCTGGCCAGCCCGCGTGCGCGTCTTCTGTTGCTCCTGGCGGCGGCCGTATTCCACGTTTCAGTGGCGGCAGCGGTCTTCGCGATCGGAGCATTCGCGCTGATACCCGGCCAATTTGATCGAAACGGTCTGGGTACTTTCGCCTCGGACGGATTCATGTACCAGAGCGAAGTCATCGAACTGTGCGACGTGCTGAAGCACCAGGGCGTGGTGGCCTGGGCAACCTGGCCCACGCAGCTGCACGTGAGACTCTATTCACTGCCCGTGGTCGTGCTCAACGGTGGAACACGTTTTAATATTCTAACCATCGAGCCATTGAATTTGATCTACTACCTGGCGATCCTGGTCCTGATCTTCAAACTGGGTGAGATCCTTTTCGACTATCGTACCGGCCTGTTGGCGGCTGCCGTGGTAGCGCTCTGGCCCTCGTTTCTGCTGCACACCACTCAGTTGTTAAGAGATCCCCTTTTGATTACCGCGTTCCTCGTTCTGATATTGAGTTTCGCGCTGTGTTTGAAACGCGACTATGGCTGGACTCGCGGGATCCTCATCGGAGTAGCCGGCACGGCGGCAATCGTAGTCATCAGGATCGTGAGGCTGCCCATGTGGAACCTGTTATGGGCCGTGTTCTGTCTGGCGGTATTGTTTTTCGTTATCCGGCTCGTCTGTCAGCGCCGCTTTACGACAGGCAATATCCTCTTCGCGATCATCATGATCGCAGTCCTTGTCATTACTCCTCGCTTTCAAAATGCATTTCATAATCAGCAAGTAGTAAGAAGGCCGCGAGCAATTATTCCCGAAGAGGTGCAAAAGCTGCCGGTCGAGGAACAAATTGCGGCGCGCCGTCAGGGATTCGCGCTGCGACTTGATAACTCGGGCGAGCCCGTTCCCTCGGAAGCAGGATCGGATATCGACCGAGGGGTGCGATTCAACGGCACGGCCGATATTATTCGGCATCTGCCGCGGGCGATTGTGGTTGGTTTTCTGGCGCCGTTTCCGAACATGTGGATTGGGCCAGGCAAGCAGGTGGGCGGCAGTGGCAGAATGCTTTCCGGATTTGAAACTCTCGTGAGTTACATGATTGAATGCCTCGCTTTGTTTGGTCTGTGGCGGGCGCGAAAAGATCTTACTGCGTGGTTTGTCTTCCTGGTCATAACGCTGGGCGCCGTGGCCCTGGGGCTGGTCGTCGCCAACATCGGAGCGCTTTACCGCTTGCGCTATCCGTTCTGGGCATTGCTGATCATCTTCGGCGCGGCCGGCGTCAAATATTTTTTTCGGCGTGAAGTCAGGGCGGCAAATGCGGGCGACAATCTCGCTGCCGATAAATCCGCGGGAACATTTCACAGTTGATCAAGTTAAGTCTCATCCTGGCAGGGCTGGCAATCTGCAACGCCATCCTCGCGGTACTAATGCCCTGGTATGTGGTGACCCATCTGGGCGTCGGGTTTCAGACCGATGCCTTCTTTGCTTCGGGCGCTTTACCGCAATTGATCTTTCTGGTTGCCAGTTTTTCCCTGACCCAGGTGCTGGTGCCGCTGCTGGCCACCGAAGACGAACAGACCTTCCGTCGTGATGCCTGGGGATTCTTTCTGAGTGTCACTGGGTTCTTTGGTTTGCTGGCCGCGGTGCTATTTGTCTTCGCCGGTTACTGGGTGCCACTGCTGGTCCCGGGATTCTCAGACGAAGCCAAGCAATTGACCATTAGTCTTAGCCGCATTCAGCTGATCGGGATGGTCGGCAACGCTTCGGTCGCTGTGCTCTGGTCGGTTTACTATGCGCGCCAGAAGTTCATCTGGGCTGAGCTCTCACCGGTCTTCGCCAATGTTCTGTCTTTGCTTGTCCTGTTCTGGACGCTGCCGCAATATGGAATCGCAGCCGCCGCATGGGCCACGGTGTTGAATCTGGTTCTAAAGATGGCGTTTCTCATGCCGATTTTGGGACGCTGGCAAGCGCCACAGTGGGATTCCTATGCGATGCGCGAAGCGTGGCGAAGGATCAAGCCCTTTCTGCTCGGGCAAACTTATTCGAAGTCTGATCCTTTGATTGACCGCTTCCTGACTTCGATGAGTGTGGCGGGTAACTTATCGCTGCTCTATATTGGTCAGCAAATCTATTCAGCGATTAACTTGATTGTTACCAAGGCCATCTCGGCGCCGACAATGCCACGCCTCGCACTGGCCGCAAAGTCCGGCGATTGGCCCGTCTTCCGCCGCATTTATCGACAGAGACTATTGTGGATGGCGGGTCTCGGGGCCGCCGCTTGCATCGTCCTGCTGCTCTTTGGAGAGTATCTGCTGCACCTGATGATTGGACACGGTGGCATCACGGCCCAGAACGTTCACATGTTGTGGTGGATAATGCTGGGACTAATCGGATTGCTGATCGGCGGCTCTGCAGGTCAGATAACCGCGGTCGCGTTCTATGCGATGGGCGACACGAAAACTCCGACGATGCTATTTGTCTGGACTTTTACGATTTATATCCCCATTAAGGTGCTGGTCTTTCTTCAGTATGGACTACTCGGCCTGGCAATCGCGACCAGTGTTCACCTGATCGTAAATTTCCTGATCCAACTCTTGATTCTCGAGAGGGTCTCTGCGCGCAACGGAATCATCAGCGCATAATCCTGCCCGCAGTCGCTGGTAGGTCAGTTAGTAAGGATTGGTTTCGGTGACGGCCTTTTATCTTTCACGTCCGGGCCCCATTGCAGCCGATGCCGCGCCGCCTGCTTCTCGGCCAATCGTCGCCGCGCCCGCTCTTCTCTCTTTTCCTTCACCAGGACAAAACCAATCCCGACGAAGATAAAATAGAAGATCAGCAACTGCGCGCGCTGGCGATACGCCGTGCCCACGTTACCCATGAGGATCGAATAGGTAAGCGTAAGCAGAGTCGTAAAGATGACTATCGGAGCCACCTCTCTGAGGCGATGTTTTATGGCGAACCATAGGCCCAGAACCAACAGCGGCAGAGAAGCCCACCACAGCATCATTTCCGGGAGGGTGATCATTTGTCGCAAAGAAGTAAGCTGCCACGGAAACGGCGCCAGGAGCAGATAGGTCATGCCGATAGGGATGGCGGTCAGGACGCCCTGAGTCGTCGAGACGTCAATGTCTTGGCCAAATCCTGACTGGGCAGATTGAGAGGCGTCCAAGTGCATTAACTGCAACTGCCTTAGATTGCCATACGACTCAAATTGCTGGCCCGCATAGCGACTTACTCCGAAGTAGGCGAGCGCCAATCCGACGACTGAGATGATGATAAACTGGCGCGCAAAAGACTGGGCCGTGAGCTGGCGGCGACCCATAACAAAGGCCGCCGTAATAGAAAGGACGATGATGTAAAAGACATAGAAACGCAGCGTGATTAGACCGCAGAGTGAAAGTGCCAGCGCGGTGACGTACTTAATGCTAAACCGGTTCCCCAACTTGAGCGTGGCCAGCATTGAGACGGTTAGCAGAAAGATGATGGGGCCGTCCTTCAATCCCTGACAGGTCCACAGCACCATCGAAGGGAAGAATGCCGTCAGCAGCGCACATACTCGCGCGACTCTCTTGTTGGGAAAAAGCTCCAGCGAAATCATGTAAGCCAGCGGCGCCGTGGCTGCCCCCAACACTGAGTTCACATACTGGGTGGCCAGCATGTTTTGGCCGATGATCTTGTAAATCGTAGCCACCAAATAAAGCATGCCCCAACCGCTGGCTGCGCCGCCGCCGGAAAACAAGTCCACCAAATACTGATAAGACCTGTCCCCCTCCCAGGTCTTCATTAACGCAAATCCAAAATAATCGTAGGTAAGAGCATCGCCTCCAAAGAATGCCTGTTGCTGAAAGGCGAAAATCATCGTGCCCACAAAGAGGCGCACCAACAATCCGGCCGCAAAGAGACGAACCAGAAATCGTTGATCGATCTTGGGTCGATAGATAAACCAGGCCGCCAATGCGGCGATGGGGAGCGCCACCAGGGTCGCACCAGCGCCATCCGAGGGAGCCACCAAAACGACTCCCGCCAACATTACCAACGCGATGACTAATAGCAATCCGTTCATTTCGTTTATTTCGTTTATTTCTTCAGTGCATTAACTATGGCGCCTAACCTATACGTCATCCGGAAGATCGGGGCGGGTCTTTCGCTTGATCAGGAACTGATCTTCCTCGCTCAATTCTTTGATTGGTTTGGCCGGCACGCCAGCAATCAAGAATCCTTCAGCATCAATCTTCCTGGTGACTACCGCTCCGATTCCTACTACGCAACGCGACGGCAGCGCGCTTCCGGGAGCCATCCGAATCTCAGATCCTACGTAAGCCAGTTCTCCGATTTTGATGGGCAGAGTGCGCTGCCGGTTATGCGTCCAAATTGAAGAGTTGCGCCCGCCGATAATCGTGCGTCTTCCGATTTCAACTCGATCAGTGAAGTCGATTTTATGACCTGTGGTAATGATGCTGCCGTTCCCCAGACTAAATTTCGGATCGACTGGGTTCACGGCATCGGGCTCAGGTATGGAATTGATTTCGTTCATCCGCATCAGTTCGGAATAGCGTCCCAGAGTGACCTGGTTGCCACCGCGGATAATATTCAGGTGGCCAATCTTTACATGATCGCCGAGCTTCAAGTTTGCGACCCCTATAATAACGTTTAGATGACCTATTCTTGAATCGTCATCAATCTGGCATGCGCCCGCGTCGATAATGCTGAGGCCAACCCGCACGCGCCGCCCAATCTGATAACCAAAGAACAGCCGGTAACACGGGCGTTTTAGAAATGATGGCAACGGCGCGATGCACGCGAGCAGCAACAGCCGGGATTTGCTTGTTCGATGCATCAGAACCTCGCCCGCTCATACTCTTTTAGCAGCTTCGCGCAATGCTTCGCTGAGCTTATCCGCCTGCGCCGGTAATCCGTAATTCGCAACTGCGTGCCGCCGTCCCGCCGCGCCCATCTGCCGGCGTCGCCCGGCATCCACGATCAGTATTTCCAAAGCACGATACCACTCGTCCTGCGTCGAAGCGAAAAGGTGAGTCACGCCCACTTCTCCAATTTCAGCCGAGGCGCCCACCGGCGTGGCCACGTAAGGAACGCCCACGCTCATGTACTGAATTGCTTTGAACCCAGACTTGCCCGCCGCCCAACCGGCATACATGGAAACATCGAGTGGATAGAGTCCCACATCGATGAACTGAAAGTCCTCAACCTCACGTTCCATTTTCCACGGTGCGTTTTCAACTTTCACACCTGGAACGCTGACCTCATTTCGCCCTGCTCCTACCACCTTTAGCCGCAGCTCATGCTTGCGGGCCAGGCTGCGCAGCGCGGGAAAAATGGATTCCAGATAGGGATACGTCGAATGGGTGCCGATCCATCCGAGCACCACCGGACCATCGGGCGCCTCGCGTCTGGCGGGCCGAAAGATATCGGTGTCTACTACGGTGGGAATGATTCGCGCCTGAGCTCCCCGGCTGGAAACGTATTCGGCGATCGAGCGGTTGCCGCAAGTGACGATGGCGGCCCATTTGATCAAATCGTCAGTCTTGCTGAACCATTTCAAAGCCTTACCCAGACCACCATAGGTCGGGCTAGTATATGAG
>DATNNY010000261.1:0-9306 GCA_035601635.1 Pyrinomonadaceae bacterium | reverse complement strand
CTGAATGCCAGTGATAGCGGCGGGCCGTTCCGCTCTGATCATTCAGACCCTGTTGCACAACCGCCCACTCGCCTGCGTCGGTCACGATAAAACTATGCAGATAGATCTGAAACCCGTCGGCAATCGCGTTGTTGTCGATGCGCGCGGTCAGGCGGCTGGTGCGGACCAAAGCCTCGCCGTCAAAGCCGCGGCGTTCGGCTATCTGCCGCAATTCATGCGGGGTATTGCGCGAGTGCCGGCCGCGGCCGCCGCAGATGTAAATCCCCAGTTCATGCACGCGAGGAGCAAGCCCGCGCTTCAACGCCCCCATCACCGAAGTGGTGATGCCCGAGGAGTGCCAGTCCATTCCCATCACTGCGCCCAGCGCCTGAAACCAGAACGGGTCGCTGAGCCGCGAGAGAAACGCCGACGTGCCGTAATCGTGAATGATCGTCTCGGCGATCGCAGTGCCAAGCATGGTCATGCGTTCCGCCAGCCAGTACGGGACGCGGCCGCCGTGAAGAGGAAGATCTGCAATTCCGGATCGTTTCATAGGCGAGCTGCTTTTTTGAGGCCGTGCCTTGCGATTATAAAACGATCCTCTAAATCACACTAAGCGAACTAATTGTTCGTGCCCAATTCGCTGCGAACTCATTAATGGTGCATAGCTCAGCGGCGCCGGCTGAGAAACCCGCTCACGAATCCCAGCGTGAGTCCGACTCCCAGCGCCACGCCCACAGACATCCACGGGTTATGCTTGATGTAACGCTTCGATTCGTCGAGATAGTCTTCTCCCGCCTCATATCCTTTTCTGACGATTCGCTGCGCTTTTCTTTTTCCGATCTCAACCAAATCTTCCGCCAGCATTTTGCCTTCGGCGGCCTTGGCGGTCAGATGAGCCAGGTTGAATGCGGCGGCCTTGCCGTTCTGGACTGTTGTCGTTGGCATTTGTTGTCTCCTTCTTTCGATGATTGCTTGATTTATCTGAGAGCATACAACCAGAGAGCGTTGCCTCTGTTTCAAATCTGCAACGTTCCTGTTGCCAAAAAGAGCTATCGAAGCAACTATCGCATCGAATTATCCGATCCAATGTTCGAGTAAAAGCGGGCACAATTATTCCGCTTGACACGTCGCTTTGTAGCTTATAGCGTGAGTGCGTGATTCGCTCCTTCCGCGGAAAGGCCTCGCAGGCTCTATTTGATGGCCAGGGCCCGAACCGGTTTCAGCGAATTGCCAGAGTCGCACAACGAAAACTCATGCAAATACACGCGGCCGATCAACTGCGAGATCTAGCGATATTTCCAGCTAATCATCTTGAGGCTTTAAAAGGCGATCGGAAAGGCCAGCACAGTATCCGCATCAACGATCAATATCGTATTTGTTTCATCTGGCGAGATGGCGATGCCTTCGAAGTTGAGATCGTTGACTATCATTAGGAGAGTTATGAATAAAAAGAATCGGCGCTTGCCTCCTGTTCATCCGGGAGAGATTCTCAGAGAGGACCTCATGAAGCCGTTGGGGCTCAGCCTCAATGGTTTGGCCCGCGAGTTGAAAGTTCCGGTGACCAGGATAAGCGAAATCGCGAACGGCAGGCGCGCTATCAAAGCTGATACAGCGCTGCGTCTATCGCGCTATTTTGGCAGCACACCCGAGTTCTGGATCAACCTTCAGGCCGCCTACGATCTTAACGTTACCGCCGCCGCCGCCGCCGATCGTATCGCGCGTGAAGTTCGTCCGCGCAAAGCGGCGTGAGGGCGATCCTGTAAGACAGCGCTCATCCAGTCTTAACACTGGCAATCGCTATGACCTTTGCGGACTTTTTCTTTTGTCGCTCTTCGTAAGTATCCTCTTTGACTTCGATCTGTCGGGCCCGGAAAGCATCCCACAGAATATCGTCAACTTTCCCCTTTTCTCGCAAACGCTGCACAGCAAAAGTCGGATGAACTATAAGCACATACTTGTATCGCTGGTTGCCAATACGTTTCGTTCTTATGAACCCATTCCTTTCAAGAGTCTTCATTCGCTCATGCCATGAACGCACGGCGCGAGATCCAAAGTAACCGGCACCGTAAGCATGTACACCTTCGTCAGTCATTTCTACAATGCCTCCGTCAATATGCCGAGAAAGTAGCTCCAGATAGAACCCAGTGGGATCGTAATTTCCGCTCAGCTCTTTAGATGAAAGCAACTCAAGGATGAGCCCGAGGGTTCTGGGTGCCTTGAACCAGCCCTTCTCGTTTTCTCCCGTCCATGCGTCTTCGTCTTTGAAAAACTCCTTGCGAATTCGTTCGCGCTTTTCTGCGCCTGCAGTTTTCTTCGCCATAGCCCGCCTCCTTATGTTGTTAGTATCCGGCTTGGCACGAGTGGCGCCGCGTCGCGCCAAGCCTTCGTGTCATCAGTCACCAATACGAGAGGAGCTGAGACACGATGATTCACGATTATAGAAGATTCCGGCGCGCGATCAATGACACTGATTCGATTGGCTGGAGGTTCATCTCGGCGTTTTCGATGCAGTCTATTGATGGAAAGCGCGAAAAGCCGACTTGAGTGAAGAGCGAAGCGGCGAAGAATCGCCGCCTCGGACTTCCCTAACTCGAAAATCAGATATTCTGCTTAGGTTTCGCGGGAGAGTTTTTGGCTTTCGAGGCAATTGCGTATCCTGTGTTTCGTGGTATCACCTGTTTCTATTGTCGATATAGTATTAGCAGTATCATGGGTTTCAGTTTACAGGTTTAACTTCAAGTGTAACCCTCCGAGTTGTTTCTCGCCTGTTTGCCGTTTTTCGCGGTGAGTCACGCCCTCCGTCTGACACGTAACCACTAAGACGATGATTCGCGACCCAGCGCGGCGGCGATGGAACTCACCAGGCTTTCCGGTTCGATGGGTTTTGGGAGGTGCATCTGAAAGCCGGCGGAAAGCGCCAGCGTGCGGTCTTCATCGGTGGCATAAGCCGTCAGGGCCAGGACCGGAATTTGTTTGGCTCGCTTCGATTTCAGTTTTCGCAGTTTCCTGATCAAGCCATAGCCATCCATTTGCGGCATGCCAATATCACTCACCAGTAAATCCGGATGCCATTCCTGAAATGCGAGCAACGCGTCGGCGGCCGATTCGCTGGAGCGTACTTCGCTGCCGCAGCGGGTAAGAATCGTGGTCACCAGATCTCGGGTGTCCGGGTCGTCATCCACGACCAGAATTTTCACGCCATCCAGAATCCTCGATGATTTGACCAGCAGATCTTCGTCCGCGAGTAGTTTGACCTCGGACTGGCCGTTCCGATGCTCGGTTACCGTAACAGCGATCGGCAGAATTACGGTGAAAGTGGAGCCGCAGTTTTCTCCGCGACTCTCGACTTCAACCTTGCCCCGGTGCGCCTCAACCAGGTGCCGTACGATTGCCAGACCTAGTCCGAGTCCGCCCTGCGCGCGCGTGGTTGAACCATCCGCCTGGCGGAAGCGATCGAAAATGTACGGCAGGAATTGGGATGTGATACCGATGCCGGTGTCTCTGACCTGGACCCTGATATCAGAGTCCTTAAGTTCGGCGGTGATGGTGACGTGTCCGCCTTTCGGCGTGAACTTGATTGCGTTGGTAAAGAGATTCCAAAAGATTTGCTGCAGACGATTGGCGTCGCCCAATACCCTGAAATCAGACTCTACCACCGTTTCCAATTTGATCTCTTTCGCGGCCAGCAGCGGATGCACCGATTCGACCGCCGCTTCGATCACATTCGCCAGATTGATGGTGGCAAACTCTATCTGCAACTTGCCGGTGACAATCCGGGACACATCGAGAAGATCGTCGATTAGCTGCGATTGGGATCGGGCATTGCGCTCGATCGTTTCCAGCGCGTGGGCAAATTGCGGTTCCCGCAGCTTGTTCATCCTCAGCAAATGGCTCCAGCCCAGGATGGCCGTCAGCGGGGTGCGCAACTCGTGGGAAAGGGTCGCCAGAAATTCGTCCTTGGTGCGATTGGCGGTTTCGGCTTCGGCGCGCGCGGTCTGCTCGCGAATCAGCATCTCGGCCCGTTCTTCTTCAGCCTGCTTTCGCTCAGCTACTTCCAGGCGCAATTCGGTCGCATGATTCTGCGCCTCGGTGTAGAGCCTGGCGTTCTCGTAAGCAACTGCGACCTGAGTGGCCAGTGTGGCTGCCAACCGTTCATCGGCTTCGGTGAAATCATCTTCATCATTCTTGTTAAGCAGATATAACCAGCCTGACACTCCCATCGGCGACATGATGGGAGCCCCGAGAAAAGATTGGATCGCGTCCTCACCTGCCTCGACGTCGAACAGTAAATCGTCCGACTCAGTCAAACGCAGCGCCCGTTGCTCAGCGACGAGCTGCTCGATTACGCCCAGAGCCTTCGCTGGAATTCCGCTGGGCGAAACAGTTTCTTTATCAGCCGTGCAATGGAAGAAATATCGAAGGGCCTTGCCGTCGTTATCCAAAATGCCGACCGCGGCTTCGCCGGCTCCGACAATGCGGCGGGCCGAGCGGCAAAACTTGGCCAGCACCTGAGTAGGATCGTTTTCGGCAGCCAGTTCCTGTCCCAGATCGATCAGCATATTGAGCCGGGCGAGATTCGCGTTCTCGAGCTCGCGGTTTTTTTCTTCGAGCAATGCCGCCTGTTGCTGGATCTTCTGGTTCTTCTTGAAGAGTTCGACAAAGACGGCCACCTTCGATCTGAGAATTTCGGCATCGACCGGCTTGACGATGTAATCTACCGCGCCCAGCGAATAGCCGCGGCTGAGATGACTGATGCCGGTGCTGTTCGCCGTCAGAAAGATGATCGGAATGTCACGCGATTTTTCCCGGCTGCGAATCAGTTCAGCTGTCTCCAGACCATCGATGCCCGGCATGTAGACATCCAGCAACACCACCGCCACGTCGTGATCGAGGAGATAACGCAGCGCATCTTCACCCGATGACGCGCGGACCAGAATTCTGTCCGGCGTCTTCAGGATAGACTCGAGCGCCAGCAGATTGGTGGCGCTGTCGTCGACCATTAAAATATTGATCGGCTGTTCCTCCGGCGAATTATTCACAAGGTTTCATCCTGCCGATAAAGCCAGACGCGCAACAGCGAGAGCAACTGATTGATGTCCAGCGGTTTGGAAATATAGTCCGACGCGCCCACCTCCAGACAGTGATCGCGATCTGCCTTCATCGCCTTGGCCGTCAAAGCGATGATGGGAAGTTTTTTGAACTCATCCATGTCACGAATGGCGCTGATGGCTTCATAGCCGTCCATCTCCGGCATCATGATGTCCATCAGGACGGCTTCGATTCCGGGAGTGCTGCTCAGCAGGTTGATACCTTCCTGGCCATTCTCAGCATGGACCACAATCATGTTGTACGCCTCCAGCGCACTGGTCAGCGCAAAGATGTTGCGCACGTCGTCGTCTACGATCAGCACCTTGCGGCCGGCCAGCACCGGATCTTTTCGGTTCAGTTGTTCGATCATTCGCCGTTTCGGTTCCGGCAAATTTGCCTCGACGCGATGCAGGAAGATCGCCGTTTCAGCCAACAGACGCTCAGGCGAGTCGGCTTCCTTGATGATGATCGACGTGGTGACTCGCTTCAGATGAAGTTCTTCCTTGCGCGTGAGTTCCTTTCCGGTATAGACGATGATCGGAAGATCCGTTCGGCCGTTGGTTTGCAGTTTCTCGATCAATTCAAAGCCGGTCATGTCGGGCAGTTTGAGATCGAGCACCAGACAGTCGAACTTTTCGTCCTCGAGTTTGCGCAGCGCTTCGGCTCCGGTCGCCACCGCCGTCGTGTTGACGTCGCCGTTGCCGATTAATTCAACGACGCTCATGCGCTGAATGTCGTCATCTTCCACCACCAGCAGTTTTCGGGCGCTGCGTTTTGCGAACGCGGCGATCGTGTCAAAGGTAACGGTCAGGTCTTCGTTGCTGACGGGCTTTTGCACGTGAGCAATCGCGCCCTGCCGCAGGGCCCGCCGCCGGTGTTCTTCGACGGTGATGATGTGGACCGGAATATGTTTAGTGCGAGGGTCGTGCTTTAAACGATCCAGCACGGTCCAGCCGTCACGATCTGGTAAACGGATGTCCAGAGTAATGGCCGCGGGAGTGTATTTGTGGGCCAGTGCCAGCGCCATATTTCCAGTTGTGGCCACCAGTCCCTTGAATCCCTTCTGGCGAGTAAGATCCAAAAGAATATTCGCAAAGGCCAGATCGTCTTCAACAATCAGGACGACCCGATCTCCTTCTTCGATTTCGTTGCGATCGTCGAGGATCACCGGCGACTCGCTGGACAGCAGAGCCAGTTCGCGATCGAAAGTCTCGGCCGGCGTCCAGGCGGCTTCATTCGTTTTGAACTCCCGCTTTGAATTCCTGTTGGTGGGAACGGCCGCCGCTCTCGAGGGTTCATAGGTGCGCGGGATATAAAGCGTGAAGATGCTGCCTTCACCGGGCGTGCTGGTCACGCGGATCTCCCCGCCCAGCAGCCGCGCGATTTCACGGCTGATCGACAAACCGAGACCGGTGCCGCCGTATTTGCGATTCGTGGTCCCATCGGCTTGCTGAAAGGCCTCGAAAATGATTCGCTGCTTTTCCGTTGGAATGCCGATACCCGTATCGCTGACGGCAAAGGCAATCACATCGGCGGCGCGGTTAAGTGATTCGAGCTCGTGTTTCTCGGTTTTCGGCGCCGGCGCAATCCTGAGCACAACATTGCCCTGCTCAGTAAACTTGAAAGCATTGGAGAGCAGGTTCATCAGGATCTGCTGCAGGCGCTTGTCATCGGTGACCACGATAGGATTGAGGTGCTCGCCGCGCTCAATGAAGAATCCGAGGTTCTTGTCCTGGGCCAGTTGATGGAAGCTGCGCTCCAGTTGGGCGGCGATGTCGTCGATGAAAACATCTGAGACCTCGATGCCCATCATGCCCGATTCGATCTTAGAGAGATCGAGGATGTCGTTGATGAGTGACAGCAGGTCAGATCCGGAAGAGTGAATCGTCTCGGCAAACTGGACTTGTTTGTCGCTGAGATTGTCGTCCCCGTTCTCTGCCAACTGACGCGAAAGAATCAACATGCTGTTGAGCGGAGTGCGCAGCTCGTGCGACATGTTGGCCAGAAACTCCGACTTGTACTTCGAAGTCAAAGCGAGTTGCTCGGCTTTCTCTTCCATTTCCCAGCGCGCCTCTTCTACTTCGCGGTTCTTGGCTTCGACTTCCGCCTTTTGCCGCGCCAATAGTTCGGCCTTTTCCTGCAACTCTTCGTTGGTTTGTTGTAGTTCTTCCTGCTGGCTCTTCAACAGGTCTTCGGACTCGCGGAGCGATTCGGCCTGTTGTTCGAGTTGTTCATTCGTTTTCTTCAACTCGTCCTGCTGACTCTGCAACTCGGCGGCGAGTGATTGCGACTGTTGCAGCAGATCTTCAGTCCGGGTGTTTGCCTCGATCGTGTTGAGGACGATGCCGATACTTTCAGTCAATTGATCGAGGAAGGTCAGGTGAGTGTCGCTGAATGTGTGAAAGGTCGATAGCTCGATCACGGCCTTGGCTTCACCTTCGAATAGCACCGGCAGCACGACGATATTGTTGGGCGGTGCTTCGCCCAGGCCCGAACTGACATGTACATAGTTAACGGGAACGTTCGTGACCAGAATTCTTTCGCGCTCCAGAGTGCACTGGCCGACGAGACCTTCGCCGGCGTGAAATTCATTTGCCAGGTTCTTGCGCTTGCTGTAGGCATAGCCGCCCAGCAACTTCATCACTGGCTGACCGTTGTCGCTTTGGTTGACGTAAAAGACGCCTTGCTGTGCGTTGACCAGAGGGGCCAATTCAGACAATACCATCTGCGCGACCGTCTTCATGTCGCGTTGTCCTTGCAGCATTCTTGTGAATCGCGCGAGATTGGTCTTGAGCCAATCCTGTTCAGTGTTCTTCTGGGTAGTGTCTTTGAGATTGAGAATCATCTCGTTGATATTGTCTTTCAAGGCTGCGACCTCGCCCTGGGCTTCCACCGTGATCGATCGGGTCAGGTCGCCTTTGGTCACTGCCGTCGATACTTCAGCGATGGCGCGCACCTGATTTGTGAGATTAGCAGCGAGACCGTTGACGTTATCGGTCAGGTCGCGCCAGGTGCCGGCGGCCCCAGGCACGTTGGCCTGGCCACCCAGTTTTCCTTCGACGCCGACCTCGCGAGCGACCGAAGTTACCTGGTCGGCAAAGGTCGCCAGCGTGTCGGTCATGTTATTGATCGTATCAGCGAGTTCAGCAATCTCGCCTTTTGCTTCTACTGTTAGTTTGCGTTTCAGATCGCCGTTGGCCACCGCGGTTACTACGCGAGCAATACCGCGGACCTGATCCGTCAGGTTACTGGCCATCGAATTCACGTTGTCGGTGAGATCTTCCCAGGTGCCGGCGACGCCGCGCACATCGGCCTGGCCGCCTAGTTTTCCTTCGGTACCGACTTCACGGGCCACACGCGTCACCTCTGACGCGAAAGAGTTCAGTTGATCCACCATGGTGTTGATGGTGTTCTTGAGTTCGAGAATCTCACCCTTGACGTCCACGGTGATCTTCTTTGATAAGTCGCCGTTGGCCACCGCCGTCGTTACTTCGGCGATATTTCGTACCTGGCCGGTCAGGTTGCTGGCCATCGAATTCACGTTATCGGTCAAGTCCTTCCACGTTCCGGCGACGCCGCGGACGTCGGCCTGGCCGCCCAACTTACCTTCCGTTCCCACTTCACGGGCCACGCGAGTAACTTCCGAAGCGAACGAGTTCAACTGATCCACCATCGTGTTGATGGTGTTCTTCAACTCGAGAATCTCGCCCTTCACGTCCACCGTGATCTTCTTTGACAAGTCGCCGTTGGCCACGGCGGTGGTGACTTCCGCGATGTTGCGGACCTGGCCGGTAAGATTGCCGGCCATGAAGTTCACATTGTCGGTCAGATCCTTCCAGGTTCCGGCTACGTCCATCACCTGCGCCTGGCCGCCAAGGCGACCCTCGGTTCCGACCTCGCGCGCCACGCGGGTAACTTCCGAAGCGAACGAGCTCAACTGATCCACCATAGTGTTGATGGTGTTCTTCAGTTCCAGGATTTCGCCCTTCACGTCCACCGTAATCTTCTTGGAGAGATCGCCGTTGGCTACGGCGGTGGTTACTTCCGCGATGTTGCGTACCTGCGCAGTCAGGTTGCCGGCCATTGAGTTCACGCTGTCCGTTAAGTCTTTCCACGTTCCGGCGACGCCCTTCACGTCGGCCTGGCCGCCCAGCTCGCCTTCCGTTCCTACCTCGCGCGCGACGCGTGTTACTTCCGAAGCAAAGCCGTTGAGTTGGTCCACCATGGTGTTGATAG
>DATNNY010000260.1:0-3264 GCA_035601635.1 Pyrinomonadaceae bacterium | reverse complement strand
CCCGATGGCAACCTCAGCGCCATTTCGCGGAGCGTCTGCACGACGGCAATGGCATCGGCTTTCTTCTGCAACTTCAGATCAGCTTCTGAGAGCACCGTGGCCGCCTCGTTAAGCATCGCGTCCCGCGCCGACGATCCTCTTTTCTTTGCAATTAATCTGGCCGCCTTCCAAAGTTCCTGCGCATGCGGCAGCGCGTGTTCGTAGTCCCGATTCTTGAAATAGCCTGACACGAGCAAATTCTCGAGGACGTAACGATCATCCGCGATTTGCGGTTGGTTCAGCGCATACTCAGCCAGACGCGCTTCGGCTTCCGGCAGCGCCCCTTTTTTCGCGGCCTGAATCACGATGATGGCGCGCGCGTTCTGGGCCGGCTCGCCGCTAGTGCTCCGGTTCTCAACCAGAAAGCGGCGCATCGCTTCCAGCGCGGCATCGAAATTCTTTGCCAGGTTGTAAAGCAGTCCGAGGTAGTAAAGGTCCTGCCCTGCGATCTTGCGCGCTGCTAAGATCGTCGCGTATCGCCCGGCCAAATCGTGTTGCTCCTGCTTTATCTTTTCCTCGAGCCGCTCGTCATAAGGCATTTTCCGCTTTTCGAACTCGGCAAACTTTTTCTGCGTGTACGTGTCGGCGTTTTCAAAAAGTTGTGCGGCCGACCGCGAGTCGTTCAGATCAGTTTTTTCCTCGCTGGGCTTGTTGTCTCCAGCGGCCACGGTCGGGGAAGCATCCTTCACTCGACCGGACTGTGCCGGGGCAGAGTGGCTCACAGCCAGAATGCCGAGGGAAACAAGCAGCAGGATTTCAAATCGTTTCATTAGCCGTTCAGAAAAACTGGTGATGTTGAAGAGCATTCCGTGGAGAGACGCGAGCATGTTAGGACACGTTGATGGTGCTGTCAAAACGCGGCGTAGGGGTGGCGGCGAAGTCGGTCCCCACCACGCACTTGCCGTGCGGAGATCCACTTTGTCTGATAAGATTTGCCGCTCAAAATAAAGGATTACTCGATAACTTATGCCAGCAAAAATCGCGAAAGTTCTAATTATCGGCGGCGGGTTTGGCGGATTGTTCACAGCCCTCGACCTCTCCGGCGCCGGGGAAATTACGCTGGTCAACGATGAAGATCATTTTCTGTTCAAGCCGATGCTCTACGAATACCTGAGCGGTGAAGTTGAAGCCTGGCACATCGCGCCCGAGTGCAAAGAACTGCTCGATGAAAAAGTACACTTCATCCAGGGCAAGGTTACACAGATTGACCTCGAGGCCAGGGCTGTCACTATAGCCGGCCGCGCGGAACCACTCGCATATGATGTCCTCGTACTCTCTCCGGGGGCCGTAACCAACTATGCGGGTGTCGAAGGGGCTGAAGAGTTTGTCCTTCCATTCCGTGCCTTAAACGATGCCAATCGGCTGCGGCGACGCATGACCGAAGCCCTGGATCACGTGCAGCCGGATGCCGCCCCCCAGGACACGCGCAGCGCTTTGACGTTCGCCGTGGTGGGCGGCGGCGCCAGTGGCGTCGAACTCTCCACCAAGATGGCTGACCTCTTGCGCGATGCGGTGAAGCGCCGCGCGCTTAAAGGCGAGCCACGCGTATTAATCATCGAAATGGCTGATCGCCTGGTCCCCGGCATGGGCGAAGAGATGCGCCGCTTCGTCGAAGGCGCTCTGCATGAATCGAGGATCGAAGTTCATACCCAGACGCGAGTAGTGCGTGTGAGCGGAAACTCAATCACCCTCGAACACAACCAGACGCAAAGTGAAATTCAAACTGCCGGAGTGGTGTGGGTTGCGGGAGTTAGGATGAGTCCGTTGGCCGAGAGTCTTCAGGTCGAGAAAGATCGGCGTGGCCTTATCCTGGTCGAGCACACGCTGCAAGTGCGCGGTTACCCGAATGTGTTCGCGCTCGGCGATGTGGCATTTTATCCGGACGTGGCGCCGACCCTGGCGGGCACTGCCCAACTCGCGCTCCAGGAGTCGGGTCTCTGCGCTCGCAACGTGCGCGCATTCATCGCCGGCAATCCTCTGAAGACCAAACGTTTCGTTGAACTCGGAGAGGCTGTCAGCCTGGGGACCGAACACGCCGCCGTGCTCTCTGCGGGCAAGGTAATCAGCGGTCCGCTCGCCCGTCAGGCGCGTTTCGCGATGTACACCGCCCGGCTGCCGACCTGGCATCATCGTCTGCGAGTGGGAGCAAGCTGGTTCTTCGAGGGGACGTCGCCCCGGCCGCTGCAGCCACTGGGATTTTAGGCTTTTCCTTTGCGCCTTACGTTTCTCTTGGCGCCTTTGCATGAAACCGACCCGTTTCGGTGAGGACTCCCATGACGGAAAATGAGATCGCAACGATCATCGTCGACGCCGCCTACAAGATTCACAAGCGTTTGGGACCTGGACTGCTGGAATCGGTTTACGAGACTACACTCGCGTACGAACTTGCAAGGCGTGGCTTACAATTGCGCAGACAACAAGCAATGCCGGTCGTCTACGAGTCTGTTCAAATGGATGTCGGATTTCGCGCCGATCTGATCGTTGAGGGCAAGGTCATCGTTGAAATCAAGTCGATCGACGCAATTGCTCCTGTCCATCGAAAACAGCTCTTGACTTACTTGCGGCTTACCGACAAGAGGCTCGGCTTACTTATTAACTTCAATGTCGAGTTGATTAAGGACGGGATTACTCGGGTGGTGAACAATCTTTAATTTCGGACGGGGACTTTTAAGTTTCTCGCAAAGGCGCCAAGAAAAGCGTAAGGCGCAAAGGGGTCGATGCAGAATGCCCGACAGTGACTCATCAGAGAGAACCCCAAGCACCGGCGACATGTCCGCCGCGGAATTTCGCCGCTTCGGTCATGAGATCGTCGACTGGATCGCGAACTACTTTGAGCACATCGAAGAACTCCCGGTGCTGGCTCAAGTGGAGCCCGGGGATCTTAAAGCCCAATTGCCTTCTGCCCCACCGCTGCAAGGCGAAGCCATGTCGACAATTCTCGCGGATGTCGATCGATTGATTGTACCGGCCCTCACGCATTGGAGCCATCCATCGTTCTTTGCCTACTTCGCTACTTCGACCTCGGCGCCTGGAATCTTTGGCGAGTTATTGAGCGCAGCCTTCGATGTGAAGTCGATGTTGTGGCGCACGTCGCCCGCCTCTACTGAATTGGAAGAAGTGGTGCTCGATTGGTTGCGACAGATGATCGGGCTCGATCCCGGTATGAGCGGAATTATTTATGACACGGCTTCGGTTTCCAGCATGCATGCGATCGCCGCCGCGCGC
>DATNNY010000259.1:0-3038 GCA_035601635.1 Pyrinomonadaceae bacterium | reverse complement strand
AACATTTCTGTCACTGTCACGGGAAACCCTTTCAAAGTTTGCCCTTCTATGGTAGAAATGTGGGCCATCCTGGAGGCGTCAGCCTCCGCAGCCAAAGCCAATCAGAACCCCCGGCCTGGCTCCGGTACCGCCGACGCGTCCTAATCAGCGACAGCTCATTTTGCCCCCGGGAGTCCCTTGAGTTGAGATGACTCGATTCCCGACTTAGTTCTTTGACGACGCCCGACCACAGTAGTCGTGCCATAGGAACGCCCCGTCTTCGTTTGGTGACCCTTTGTTTTCTCTCAAGGAGGCTTGGATGAAAAGACAGCTTTGCAGTTTGGTGTTTGTTGCGCTGGTTCTGTGTTTGCTTGCTTCGCGAGGTTCGGGAAAGTCGGCCTCTCAGCTGATCAAGCAGCACGAGCGCAATACCATATCTTTGGAACTTGAGTTCACAAAGAAGAATCCGAACGCTTTGCAACGCGTGATCTCCTTTCTGAATTGGGGACCCAATGGATATGCCACCGGCTTTGTGGTGGGGGGCCATCTGGTCATGACGGCGTATCACGTCGTGTCCGGAGACCTGGACGGCTCCAAGAAACTGGCGCTGGGCTTTTCACGCAACGACGAACTCGAAGCGCGCGTGTACACCAACGGATGCCAGGCCAAAGTCCTGGGTGTCGATGTCGATGCCGACCTGGCCCTCCTGGAGGTTTGCGGTACTCAGAAGCAGACCGTCTCTCCTTTCTTTCAATTGAATCTCAGCAAGGATGAAAAGCTGATGCTGATCGCCCGCCCGCACGGCGATAAGGTGGTCAGTCACGGGACCTTCTATGGCGCGTACAGCCTGAAGGGTATTGACTACTGGTCGGTGAGAATTACCGCTCGTGACGGCTTTTCCGGCAGTCCGGTTTATAACGAAAAGGGCGAAGTAGTCGGCGTCTTTAGCGGCTATGATTGGACCCAGAAGCTGGCCGTGATCAGCCCGGGCATGAGAGCCCAAAAACTACTCGAAGCATATGCTCCGGCCGCCAAGCCTTGACCGGCGCGATCTGCACGGCAGAAAGCGCAGTGTGAATTTGGGGCCGCTTCACCGAGTGGTCTTATGCTCTGATAAGCGGTATTCAGAGTACCGACTTCAGTCGGGCTTTTATTAGTGAGAAAGAACCCAACTGAAGTTGGTGCTGTAAACGCCGTCAAATCAGGACACGAGCTGCCCTGACCCTCGCTTGCTTCCGCCCGATCCTTCTCGTATAATCCACAGCTTGCTCGGATCGTCGGATGCGTTATCCGGTGGGTTTTGGCCCACTTTTTCTTTTGGGCGACAGTAGCACAGACTTTAGTCTGTGGGCCTGAGTAAGCCGTCCAATCACAGACAAAGTCTGTGGCACCAACATGGATTCAGGGTCGGTTGCAGAGCGGGTGCGCAAGATTGCCGAGCAGGCGGCCGACGACCACCAGGTTGAACTGGTTCACGCCGAAGTCGCTGGCCCGGAAGGTCACCCGATAGTACGTTTGTTCATTGATAAGCCGGGCGGTGTAGCCCACGACGATTGCTCGAAAGTTAGTCATCAAGTGAGCACCGTCCTGGACGTCGAAGACTTTATTCACTCGGCCTATGTGCTGGAAGTTTCGTCACCCGGGCTTGAGCGTGGACTTTATAAACGGGCCGATTATGAACGCTTCGCCGGCAGCCGGGCGAAAATCAAAGTGCGCTCACCCATTAATGGCCAGCGCAACTTTCGCGGCCTTATTCTTGGGGTTGCGGACGATAACGTGATTGTCGCGGACCAAACCAGTGGCCGAGTGGAAATTCCGTTGGAAGGAATAGTCAAAGCCAACCTGGAAGCGGACTTGGAAAGCGAGTTGCGGTTGGGCTCGCGACCGGAAGCCGATAAGGATTTGGTCAGGACAACGCCCGACCGAAAATGAGTTGAGAAGAATTAATGAGCACTAGCATCGCGCAAAACATCGAAGCCCTTTGTCAGGAGCAAGGCATTGATCGCGAATTGGTAGTTGAAGCGATTAAGGAAGCCGTGCGCGCCGCCGCCAAAAAGCAGTTCAAGGGCGGCGAAGACATCCAAGTGGATTGGAGTCCCGAAAGCGGCCTGGAACTGTCGGCTTCGAAGGTCGTGGTCGATGACGTGGCGGATCCTTCGACGGAAATGTCCATCGAGGAAGCCCGCGAATTGGGCGGCGACGAAGTTGAAATCGGCGACGCTTTGCTGTTGCCGATGCCGATGGAAGAGCTGGGTCGCATCGCGGCGCAAACGGCCAAACAAATTCTCTTTCAGAAGGTCCGCGATGCCGTCCGGTCCAACGTCTACGAACAATACATCGACCGCGTCGGCGAACTGGTCAACGGTTTCGTGAAGCGCTTTGAGCGCGGCAACATGATCGTCGATCTGGGAAACCTGGAGGCAATTCTGCCCCGCTCGCAGCAATCGCGGGGCGAGCAATGGAACCAGGGCGAACGCATCCGCGTCGTCATCACCAACGTTTCCAAGGAATCAAAAGGACCGCAAATCGAAGTTTCGCGCACCTCGCCGGAATTGCTCGAGCGCTTGTTCGAAATGGAAGTGCCGGAAATTTATGACGGCACCGTGGTCATCAAGTCATGCGTGCGCGAGCCGGGCGAGCGAGCAAAAATCGCTGTTGTTTCCAACGAACGCGACGTGGATCCGGTCGGCGCCTGTGTCGGTATGAAAGGCTCCCGCGTTCAGGCGATCATTCGCGAACTGCGCGGCGAGAAGATAGATATTATCGAATGGTCGGAAGAGCCCTCGGTGTTCGCGGCGAACTCTCTGTCGCCAGCCAAGGTTAATCAGGTGCGCATTACGGACATCGAAAACCGGCAGATGGAAGTGATCGTGAACGAAGACCAGCTGAGCCTGGCGATCGGCAAACGCGGTCAGAACGTGCGTCTGGCGACCAAGCTGGTGGGTTGGAACATCGACATCCGCAGCGAAGAAGAATTGAAGAAGGAAGTTGCCGAGCAGATGGGCGCGATGATCGCCTCAGGAGCGCCGGTGCCGCTGGCCGCAATCCAGGTTGTCTCG
>DATNNY010000258.1:0-9936 GCA_035601635.1 Pyrinomonadaceae bacterium | reverse complement strand
GCTTTCGCGGGCGAATGTCCAATTGATGTTTCCGCGCAGCGTGTTGATCTCGCCATTGTGAGCGATGTACCGATAAGGATGCGCGCGCGCCCAACTGGGAAAGGTGTTGGTGCTGAACCGTGAATGGACCAAAGCGAGGGCCGATTCTACCGATGGATCATCCAAATCCGGATAAAAGGCCGTCAACTGACCAGGAGTCAACATCCCCTTGTAGACAATTGTTCTGGATGACAGGCTGGGAACATAGAACATACGCCGCTCGTGAATTCCCCGCTTAGCTCCCTGGCTGACGCGTTTTCGAATGATGTAGAGCTTGCGTTCAAAGTCGAGAGCGTCCGCAATATTCTCGTCGCGCGCGATGAAAATCTGGCGGATTACCGGCCGCGAGGTTCTTGCTGTGGGCCCAATCTCGGCGTCATTCGTTGGTACTGTGCGCCAACCAAGCACGCGTTGGCCCTCTTCTTTGACGATTCTCTCGAAGAGGCGCTCGCATTCACGCCGGCTCGCGGAATCTCTCGGAAGGAATACCATTCCGACTGCATAGCCGCCTGCGCGTGGCAACTTAAACTTCCGCTTCTCGCACTCGCGGGTGAAGAACACGTGAGGGATTTGCAAAAGGATGCCTGCCCCGTCTCCAGTGTTTTTTTCGGACCCACACGCGCCGCGATGCTCTAAATTCAAGAGCACCTGAATCGCTTGCTCAACGATCAAGCGAGAACGTCGCCCCTTCACGTCGACGACGAAGCCCACCCCGCACGAGTCATGCTCGAACCTCGGGTCATAGAGTCCTTGCTTTGTAGGGAACACCGACTGCGTCATGTCGTTCGATCTTTTTTATCGCCGCCAAGCAGGTTCGGAATATGAATAAAGCCACCAACTAAACGCGTTGATGGCCTCTTAAGCATTTGCGTCGGCAGCGGGCCATCAGGAGCTATCCTTCCCTTTTCCGACTACACCAATAGCCACACCAACAGAGCGAACGAAACCCAATGTTCGCAAATGAACTGCCGATGAATTTCGTCCTTGAGCCATCACAAATGCCGGATGCCGCTTTCCCGCCAGACCCCCCGCGTTCAGAATGAGATTCGACGAACTCAATCTACATCGTTAATGAGTCTTTGCATAATTTGAATTTTTTAGGCTCTCATAAATCACACGCAGTCTCGGGCGAGTCAAGGGAAGTCCGCGTCCAGCGACACTTTTGTAGCGGTCGTGAGAGCGCAGAACAAAAACGTACTCACTTCAGGTCAGCGATTCATCCTGGCATCTTGATTAGTCAGCCAGGTGCGGCTTCAACGAGGTCCTCTTTAACAAAACCCGGTGGAACAAGGCTTGCTGGCCCGATACTGAGTAGTGGTTTAATTTGCGCCTTATAACAAACGACGCATGGCTAGAGACCAAATCAACGACGATCGTGCAGTCAGTACCGAGAGCGGTAGCGACCGGGTCTCAATCCCTGCCACTCTCGAGTTTGCCAAGGGAACAACCCGGTCGCTACCGCTCCCGGTACTGACCTCAAGCCAACGGTAGCAACCAACCGTAATAAGGAGAATGATGAAAGCTCATCGCGGATCGACGGCGCGGCTCGGTCAGGCTTATCGCGACCAGGTGCGGATGCATGCCGACTCTTGTCTGGGAGTCACGGCCGCTGAAACCGATCCCGCCGTAGTCTCCCGAACGCTGCGCCGTTTTCTTAAGATCGAGGACCAACGTCTTAAGACGGCCCATTATCTGGGTAGAGCCGGGTGCGAAACGGCCGCGGCGAGGAGCTTCGTGCTTGACATTGTAGTGGGTCACGCCTTTCGTCATGCCGCCCCGGTGATTCAATCAAACGGAATCGTAAACGGCGCTCAGCTTAGCTGTGCGTTGCTGGCTGTTGGCGGGTACGGGAGGGCCGAACTCGCGCCTTATTCTGATCTCGATCTGCTGTTTCTTTACAGCGGCCCACGCCTCAGTCAGATGAGACCTGTCTTAACTAATCTCCTTCGTCTGTTATGGGACGCCGGACTGGCGGTCGGCCATAGTTTTCGTACCGTTGGAGATTGTATTACCACCGCCCTGGACGATCCCCACCTGCGAACTGCTTTGGTGAACACCCGCTTCCTGGCGGGGAACAAAGGTCTACACAACTCGCTGCAGGAGGCACTGGAAAAAGATCGTCGCCGCAGAGTTGACTCGTTTCTTACCGCGATCCGGAGAGAGAGCGATACCCGCCAGGGAAAATTCGGCGCCGCTGTTTGTCTGCAGGAGCCAAATATCAAAGAGACCGCGGGGGGTCTTCGCGATTTCCACACGGCGCTGTGGCTGGCGCACGCCCGACATGGCTACAAGACGCTGGATGAGATGCGCGCGCATGACCTGGTTTCAGAGATCGAATCGCGCAGGGCACTTCGCGCTTATGATTTTCTGTGGCGCATCAGGCACTCCGCGCACTTCCTGATGCGGCGAAAGACCGAGCGTCTCGCGCTCGATATACAACCCGTTCTAGCCGAACAGCTTGGCTATAAATCCACAGCTCATCTGCTCGCTTCGGAAAAACTGATGCGTGACTATTATCGTCATGCGCGCGAGCTGCAGCTGTTCAGTGAGGCTCTTGAGGCCCGCGTTGTTGATAATGAGTTGCCCGTTTCTCGCTGGGGGCGCAGGCGAGCTACCGAGCCGAAGAGCGAACCTTTTTCAATCAGGAGAGGGCGGCTGCAATTCGACGGCGAACAGGATTTCTTCGATAAGAAACCGCTGGCGATCTTCAGTGCCCTGGCGCTGGGACAGGCCGCCCGGGTTCCGTTCGACTATCGACTGCGCGAAATTCTGACGCAGAGTTTGCGCGCTATTGGTCCGGCATCTCGCGCCTCAGTCGAAGTCTCAAATGCTTTCTTTGGTCTGTTGCGGCGTCGCGGACGCGCGGGCTACGTGCTGCGTTCGATGCACGAGCTGGGACTGCTGGCGCGCTTGATCCCCGAATTCAGCCGGATCAGTCTGTTAGTGCAGCATGATCTCTATCACCATTTCACCGTCGATGAGCATACGTTGCGAGCGGTGGAAGCGCTCGACGAACTGCACACGAGCGAGAACAAGCACCGGGCACACTTGCGCGCCGTGTTCGAGCAACTCGAGAATCCAGCATTGCTCTATCTGGCGCTCCTGCTGCACGACATCGGCAAAGGCCAGGGCCGCGGCCACATTGCTCGCGGGGCCCAACTGGCCGAACGCGTTTGCCGCCGTTTTGGCCTGAAAGAAGAGGATGCAAGGAAAGTTGTGTTGCTCGTCAAGCAGCACGTGACCATGGCCCATCTGGCCCAAAGGCGCGATCTGAACGAGTCTCGACTGATCTCTGATTTTGCTGGCCAGGTCGAGTCATTGGACGTTCTCAACATGCTCTTGCTGCTGACCTATGCGGACCTCAACGCCGTCGGACCGGGCGTTTGGACAGACTGGAAAGCTACTCTCTTGTGGGATCTCTATCGGCGCGCCCGGAAAATCCTGACCGGAGAAGATGCTGTCGTCGATGACCTCTCGAAGTTGGCTCGAACCAAAGAAGAAATTGCCCGGGCGATTACTCCGGCGTTGCCTTTCAGTGAGGTCGAGCGCCATCTTGCCTTGTTGCCGGATCGTTATCTGCGCATCACCGTGCCGGCCCTGGCGGCAATGCACATTCAGATCACTGAAACGGTCAAGGCCGAGGGCTTTGCCTGCCACTGGGCGCGACCGGGTAAGAGCTCCACCGAACTTACCGTTGCCGCGCCAGATCGTCACGGTCTGTTCGCAGATTTGGCCGGGACCCTGGCCGCGAACGGAATCGAAATCCTGAGCGCTGAAGTCAACACTCGCGAGGACGGCATCGCCATCGATGGCTTCACGCTTCGTCAGGCTTCGACTCGTCGCGCGGTCGAGGAAGATCGCTATCAGGCGATCGAGCAATCACTGCGTCGGGCCGTTGCCGGCGAATTGAATGTTTCCGATTTGGTCGAACGCTGGAGCACAAGGAATGCCCCTCGCAAACGAACCAGAGCGAATCCCGGCCGGCGGCGCAGCCTGCCACAGGTCATCTGTGACAACGAGGCCGCGGCGGCGTCAACCGTCGTCGAAGTTCACGCGATTGATGAGCCCGGCCTGGCTTACAAGATTGCCAGCGTTCTCGCCGGGCTGGGACTGGAAATTGTCTGCGCCAGAATCGCGACGGAACGGAGTGACGCGCTCGATGTCTTCTATGTGACAGAGAGTGACGGCCTGAAACTCTCAGAAGAAATGGCCGCAGCTGTTGAGGGAGCGCTCCTGGCAAAGCTGGAAAGAGTCAGTGCCGTTATGGCTGCGCCAAAGGCGCCAGAGACGATAGGGAGACGATTGAATGAAAAAGATCGAAGCGATTATCAGACCGCATTTGCTGGACGCCGTGAGAGCGGCCCTCCAGGAAGTCGACGTGCACGGCATGACCATTAGCGAAGTTCAGGGCTATGGCCGCCAGCGTGGACATACAGAGACATACCGCGGCTCCGAGTATCAGATCGATTTTGTTCCCAAGATCAAAATCGAGGTGATCATTCCAGCTGACATCGAGGATTTCGTGGTGAATGCAATTTTGAAATCCGCGCATACCGGGAAGTTTGGCGACGGCAAAATCTTCGTTATCCCGATGGAGGATGTGATTCGCATCCGCACTGAGGAACGTGGTGAGGCGGCCATCTAGATGCTGCCGGAGGCTTGACGGCCTTCGGATCCGCTGAGGCTTTTTTGTCGCGAGTCGAAGCGGTAACGACAAGAATGTTACGCGGCGTGGGACGCGGTATGTTTGCAGCTTGAGAGAGGTCACGCGGCTCCGTGCCAGAGATTTCTCATCGCGTGAGTTACAGCGGCTTTGAGTGAAACGTACGATCGAAACTGGTACGCGAACGGTCGCGGCAGCAACCGCACGAGTTACCCGCTTGCCAGCACCGGCAGTTCCCTATCCGCTTCGATCTTATTTTTTGGGCAAAGCCGGCCGCCGCTATTTCTCTCAAAATCAAAATGGACGTGTTAGTATCCGCTGAACGAAGGTGGCTAAGTATCGATGGAGTTTTCGCAACTCGAGTTTTTCGTGACCGTGGTGGAGGAAGGGAGCTTCTCGAAAGCTGCCTTGCGCGTTTACCGCACACAGCCCGCCGTGAGCATCGCCATTCGCCGTTTGGAAGAAGAGATTGGTTCCCCGCTCTTTGAACGGTCGCAAAAAACCCCTGTGCTCACCGATGCGGGCGAACTCCTCTACGACTACGCAAAGCGCATCCTTTCTTTGCGCGATCAGACATTCAACGTCGTTGCCGAGCTGAAATCCCTGCGGCGTGGTCGGGTACGCATTGGCGCCAACGAAAGCACCTCGCTGTATCTGTTGCCCCATCTCATTCTCGATTATCGCGCGCTGCACCCCGATGTGATGGTGGAAATCTTCCGCCAGTCTTCTGAGCGTTTGCCTCGAGAAGTGCTCGACCGCAATGTGGATTTCGCCGTGATGGCATTTGAGCCGGTCGACGCTGATCTCGAATCGTTTCCGGTCTTGCGCGATGAGCTGGTGCTAGTCACGCATCCGGAACACCCTCTGGCAAAACAGCGATCCGTCACAATCGAAGAACTTGGCAATGAGCCGTTCCTGGCACATAACGTCAAGACCGGTTCGCGCTACAAGGTGATGGAGACTTTTGCCCAACACCATACGCCGCTTAATATCACCCTCGAGTTGGCGACCGTGGAAACTATCAAGCGCTTCGTCCAACTCAAGATCGGCCTCGCCTTTGTTCCCCGCATGTGCGTCGCCGACGAACTGGATCGCGGCTCTCTGGTCAGCGTTCCCGTCGAGGACCTTTCTTATGTGCGCACCCTTTGGGTCACACATCGTCGTGGCATGACCTTCTCACATGCGGCCGCGGCCTTTCTCTCGATTCTGAAGGATCACGCCAGGACTCATATCAGCGAAAAGTAACCCAATCCAATGACTCTTAACCTGGAATGGCACACCCGTCGAATTAGCCCGATTTATTCCACTATAAAAACTCTTATTTTGACATTGGCCAATTCGACCTCTACGATCACCTCTTTTAGACAAGTCGCTGCTTCATCCAATCAGTTGTGGTTGCGTGGCAGCAGCAAGAGGAAGGCACCGTCATTTCCACCCCAGCGCAAGTACTGCACGAGCAACCGGCAAATGGCGATCGGCCGGGCGCTACCGTGGCGAACATGAGATCAGCTCACGAGGAGACCCGCAAACTAGCAACCTTTCTAGAGACGGGGCAGCTGCTCGCGGGGACTTATGGCCTGAAAGCCGCGATTTCGCGAGTGTTGGAAACGCTGGGACGACATCACGGCGCTGAGCGAGGCGTGGTGATGCTACTCGACTCTGATACGAGCGAGCTGCGCATCATCGCTTCGCACGGTTTGGAAGAAAGCGCGGTGCGCCGGATCAAATATCGAATCGGCGAGGGTATCACCGGCCGCGTGGTCGAGACTGGCAAGCCAGTCGTGGTGCCCCAGGTCAGTCGCGAGCCGATGTTTCTCGATCGCCTCGGTGTGAGAAAGCCGGCGCTCAGCCGGCAGGAACTGACTTTCATTTGCGTTCCCATCCTGGTTAACCGCAAGCCCGTCGGGGCTCTGGGCGTTGACCTGCGGTACAAGGCCCATCGCGACTATGAGCGCGCCACCAGCTTCTTCTCGATCATCGCCACGATGATTGCCCAGGCAATCAAGGTGGATCACCTGATTGAGACTGACAAACAAAGGCTCCTTGATGAAAACATCCATCTCAAGCAGGAGCTGCGCGAGCGATATGATTTCAGCCACATCATCGGCAACTCCAATCCGCTGCGACAGGTTTATGAGCAGGTGACGCAGGTTGCCAGGACGAACACCACGGTCCTGCTGCGCGGTGAGTCCGGCACCGGGAAGGAATTAATAGCGCACGCCATTCATTACAACTCGCTCCGAGCAAACAAACCTTTCATTAAAGTCAGCTGCGCGGCGTTGCCGGAGACATTGATCGAGTCTGAACTATTTGGCTATGAAAAGGGCGCATTCACCGGCGCGCAGAATCGCAAGAAAGGGCGGTTCGAATTGGCCGACGGCGGCACACTTTTTCTCGACGAGATCGGCGACCTGAACATATCAACCCAAATAAAACTGCTCCGAGTGCTGCAGGAACGAGAATTTGAGCGGCTGGGAGGCACCGATACAATCAAGATCAACGTGCGCCTGGTGGCCGCCACGAATAAAGATCTTACCAGAGCGATCAATGAGGGACAGTTCCGTGAAGACCTCTACTATCGCCTGAATGTTTTCGCCATCTTCATGCCGCCGCTGCGGGAGCGTAAGTCTGACGTGCTGTTGCTGGCCGATCATTTTTTGGAAAAGTTCGCGCATGAACACGGCAAACGCATCAAGCGCATCTCGACCTCAGCCATCGATATGCTGGCCAGCTATCACTGGCCGGGCAACGTTCGCGAGCTGGAAAATATTATCGAACGTGCCGTGCTGGTCTGCGAAACTGGAGTAATTCACGGCCATCACCTGCCGCCAACTTTGCAAACTGCCGAGAGGTCGGGCACCCTCACGCGACTCTCTCTCGACGATGCCGTCGGGGCTTATGAGAGCGATCTGATCCAGGATGCGCTAAAGACCACGCGCGGAAATCGCAAGCGTGCCGCCCAACTGCTCGATACCACTGAACGTATCCTGGGCTATAAAGTCAAAAAGTACGGTATCGACTGCGACCGTTATCGTTCTTAGCCAAACCTACATCAAGATCCAAACGCGCAATCGCGGAGCGGTCGAGTGATGAGGTCAGTACCGGGAGCGATAGCGACGGGGCCTCGTCCTGGACATCCTCGTCCGTCTGGAGTGTTGAGACCCGGTCGCTACCGCTCCCGGTACTGACTTCGTCATCGGCATTGAACCGGCCCCACTAACCAACCCGCCTAAACCTCCAAGCAAACAGATATGATAAAATCCTCAACCATGAAAATAGATCGTCGGAATTTCCTGGCAGCTTCATCTGCGGCGTTGGTTTTGGCGAGGAGCCAACGATCGCCGGCGGCAGTTCAACCGTCTGAAAACCCAGAGCCTGTTTGGAACAAGCGGCTTGAGAGCGAAAAAGGGATCCAGGGCAAAGAGGTAAAAGTCTTTACCACTGCGGACAACAGCACTTACCGCCTTTCTGCTACTGATACGCTGGTATTCAAACCCCTGGGCCAGCCCCTGGAAACTCAAATCTGTGTTTTCGTCGATCCCGCTAAGACATTCCAAACGCACCTGGGCATCGGCGGCGCTCTTACCGATGCGTCTGCTGAAACGTTTGCGAAATTGCCGCCGGCTAAGCAGCAGGAGATCCTGAATGCCTATTTCGATGCCGGCAAAGGCATCGGTTATACGCTGGCCAGAACCAACATTCACAGTTGCGATTTCTCAAGCGCGAGCTACACCTATGTAAAAGAAGGCGACAAGGAGCTGCAGTCTTTTAGCATCGACCACGACAAGCAATTTCGGATTCCCTTTATCAAACAAGCTATGGCCGCGGCCGGAGGAAAACTCACTCTCTTTGGCAGCCCCTGGAGTCCGCCGGCATTCATGAAGGACAATAACAATATGCTTCATGGAGGAAAATTGAAGCCGGAGTTTTATCAATCCTGGGCCAACTACTACACGAAGTTCATCAAGGCATATCAGAAAGAGGGCATACCCATTTGGGGCATCTCGATTCAAAACGAACCGATGGCGACGCAATCATGGGAGTCATGTATTTACTCTGCTGAGAACGAGAGAGACTTCTTGAAAAGCTATCTGGGCCCGACAATGAAAAAGGAAGGGCTGGGTGATAAGAAGATAATTGCCTGGGATCACAATCGTGATCTCGTCTACCAGAGGGCCAGCACAATCTTAGGCGACCCCAAAGCCGCCCGCTTTGTTTGGGGCATTGGTTATCACTGGTACGAGCCCTGGAGCGGCGGCGAAATGATGTTCGATAACGTCAAGCTCGTGCGTGAGTCTTTCCCGGACAAGAACCTGATCTTCACCGAAGGCTGCAGTGATTCCTTCAAGCCTGAAAGGCTTAACGATTGGAAATTGGGCGAGCTGTACGGACGTTCAATGATTAATGATTTCAACAGCGGCGCTGTCGGCTGGACGGATTGGAACGTATTACTGGATGAAACGGGCGGGCCAAATCACGTCAGGAATTTCTGCTTTGCCCCAGTTCACGCCGATACGAAAACGGGCCAGCTAATCTACACAAACTCGTATTACTACATTGGACACTTTTCAAAATTCGTCCGCCCGGGCGCAAAGAGAATCTCCAGCTCACCCAGCAGAAGCCAGTTGCTTTCCACTGCGTTTATTAATCCGGATGGCAAAGTCTCGGTGGTTGTGATGAATAAAAGCGATCAGAAGATTTCCTATTATCTTTGGCTGGACGGTCAGGCCGCGGAAGTCAGTAGCCTGCCCCACTCAATTCAGACGCTGGTTTTCTGACGACTTTTCGCTCGTGACTGATGCCTGACGCAGCCGTTGCGGGACGGAGATCATTTTTTGCCGGAGCGCGCTCTGTTGGTTCGCCGTTCACCTCCGCTGGCTTGCTGCCCTCTGCCTATTTAAGGTTGCGGCCCAGGCTGTAAAAGGGCATCGCGAAGTCAGCGGGCTCATTAAGCGGCAACCCGGTCGCTACGGCTCCCGGTACTGACTCGATGACTGTCGTTCCTCACCCCGGAATGATTCACAATAGCCATTTGAGCAGCAATCCAAGACAGGTTACCGCCGCCAAAGCGACGAAGATGTTCCACTTGAGCAGTTGCGTTAAGACCAGCATCGCGATTAGTACCGTCCACGCAATCGGCTGAGTTAGCGTGCCGTGTGCGATTTGGACGACTGCCGCCAGAATGAGTCCCACGGAGGTGACTGTCAGACCTTTTGTGAACCCCTCGATCCAGC
>DATNNY010000257.1:0-5909 GCA_035601635.1 Pyrinomonadaceae bacterium | reverse complement strand
TGGAAAAGCCAAAGCCCGACGAAACCTTCTGTAAGAACATCAACGCCGGCACTTATGTGCTCGAGCCGCAGGTCCTGGATCTAATCCCGCGTGGCGAAAATCATTCGTTCGAGTACGGTCTGTTTCCCAGGTTGCTCGAGCAGGGTGAACCGTTCTTCGCGCACATTCCGCGGCGAACCTATTGGATGGACATCGGAACGCCAGCCCGTTACCTGCAAGCTCATCACGATCTGTTGGCCAAACGGGTTTCGCGGATTCATATAAAGGATCGACGTGGCAATTTTGAGTCGGCCACGCATTCAGAAATCGACGAGCTGTCCGTGATCGGAGACGAATGCACGCTCAAGCCGGGCGTGGAAATAATTAACTCAGTGCTCGGCAAAGGCTGCTACATCGAAGAGCGCGCGCGGATTGAAAACTCGGTCATCTGGAGTCACACGCGCGTGGGCACAGAGGCTCAACTAAAGGATGCGATCATCGGGCGCGGCTGTCATGTCGGCCGATCCACGATTGTGGGTCCCGGTTCGGTGCTGGGAGACAAGACTTCTCTGACCGATTACACAAGAACATGCTAGAGGAAGGACGGAAGCTGTGAACTGGGATATCTTTCGCGCATATGACATCAGAGGCGTATACCCCAAGGACCTCGACGAGGAGGCCTACTATCGGATCGCGAAAGCCTACACCTATCTGTTTCATCCAAAAACAGTAGTTGTCGGCCGGGATGCGCGGGTCACTTCGGCGCAGTTGGCAGAGAGTCTAATTTCCGGCTTTGTCGACGCCGGCGTTGATGTGGTCGACATCGGCGCTATTACCACCGACATGCTTTACTTCGCGGTCGGCGCTTATGATTACTCAGGCGGCATCGTCGTCTCGGCTTCACATAATCCCAAAGAATATAACGGCGCGAAAATGGTGCGGGAGAAAGCGGCCGCCATCTCTTCCGATACGGGTCTCTTTGATATTCGCGATGCCCTGAAAGCCGGCAAAGACAAAGAAGTCCGCGCAGAAAAGAAAGGCACGGTCAAAGAGAAGGATGTCCTGGATGACTATCTCAAACACGTACTCAGCTTTATCGATACGAGCGTGATTAAGCCGTTCACGTTTGTCGGCAACGCCAACTTCGGCTATGTCTGTTATCCGGCTTCAGCTCTGGTGAAAAAGTTGGGACTGAATCTAATCCCACTGAATTTTGTTCCCGACGGCACGTTTCCCAAAGGCCCTCCCGATCCGATGCTGCCCGAGAATCGCATCGAAACCCAGAGACTCACGAAAAGTTCCGGCGCCAGCTTCGGCGTGGCCTGGGACGCGGACGCCGACCGCTGCATGTTTGTTGACGAGACCGGCGAATTCATTTCGGGAGCCTATACTACGGCCTTGCTCGCGGACATTCTGTTGACCAAAAAAGGCAACGATAACGCGATCATTTTCGACCCGCGCGTGATTTGGCCGGCGCTAAAGGTCTGTGAACAGCACGGCGCGCGAGCAATCATCTCCAAGGGCGGTCATGCGTTCATGAAGGAGCGCATGCGCAAAGAAGATGCGATCTTCGCCGGCGAGATGAGCGGCCATTATTACTTTCGGGAAAACTTTTTCGCCGACAACGGGGTCATACCATTCCTGCTGGTGATGGAACATCTGTCAAAAACCGGCAAACCGTTTTCCGAAGTCATGCGGCCTTATAAGGAAGGCCATTTCATGTCCGGCGAATTGAACTATCGCGTCAAGGACATTCAGACAGTGATTGCCGCGGTCAAGCAACAATTCGCCAAAGACGGCAAAGAAGACTTCACGGACGGATATTCGCTGGAAACTGACGAGTGGCGATTCAACATTCGTCCGTCAAACACCGAACCATTGTTGCGCTTGAATATCGAAGCCCGCCAGCCGGGTCTCGTCGAAAAGATTAAAGCTGAGATCGAAGCGATCATTAACTCAGAACCCAAGTAAGTGGCGCAGACTTCAGTCTGTGATTTTGAAGTTGGTTCAGAACACAGACTGAAGTCTGTGTGCCACTCGCTTGCCGCAAAGCCAGTCTTCCCTTCTTCCGGCACACTCCTTGCCAAATCAACCACGAAAGAACACATGAGCTCTTGAAGTAGCGCTTCGAATGGGCCCCCGGAGAACTCAACAGGAGGACTAAGTCATGGGATTGATTCTGCTGATAGTGCTGATTATTTTGCTTTTGGGCGCAGTGCCGGCCTGGCCGTATAGCCGGAACTGGGGATACGGCCCAAGCGGCGGACTTGGTTTGATCCTCGTAATCGTGCTCATTCTATTGCTGCTCAGAGTGTTCTAACCTAAGACGCTTTGCTGACCAGCAGGCTTTAAAGCATGCAGGCCTTCCCTGCTCGGCTGTCGTGTCAGAAGCCCGACCGTCAGGGAAGGCCTGCCTCGGTTTGACTCTCTCTCAGTGCAGACTACAAACTCTCCCACATGCCCGAACTTCCGGAAGTTGAGCACGTCGTGCGCGCCCTGAGTCGCATTATCGTCGGCCGGCGAATCGTCTTCAGCGAAATCAAGCTTCCCAAGTTGACTCTCCCGTTATCGCCGTCAGTTTTCAATCGCAAACTGAAGGGTGCAACCATTACTCGCGTCGGCCGGCGCGGCAAGTTTATTTTGATTGAGATCGAGTCCGACGGAGCCCTCGCTCACGGTGGGGCCACGGCCCCGCATCGCGCGCGCGGCCGTCAGAAGCCCGCGCGTCAGCAAGGGCTTGTGTTGGTAGTGCATCTGCGGATGACCGGCAAGTTTCTTTATCTAACTGCCGACGACGCTCTGCCGAAACATGCCCACGCGATTTTCTATCTCGAGAATGATCGGCGTTTGATCTTCTGCGATCAGCGACAGTTCGGAGTGATGAAGCTGGTCAAACGAACTGCACTGAGTACGACAAAAGGAATCAGCGAGCTTGCACCCGAACCCTTTGGCGAAGATTTTAGCCCGGCTTATCTCAAAACAACTCTGGCTCGCTCACGCCGCACACTCAAGACTCTGCTGTTGGATCAGACGAAGGTCCTCGGTCTCGGCAACATCTACGCCGCCGAAGCTCTGTTTCGCGCGGGCGTTAGCCCATTCAAAGAGGCCGCGAGTCTTTCGTCGAAGCGGGTCGCGCGTTTGCATCAGGCGATTCTCGACGTACTGAGCGATGCGATCGCAGACAGCTCAACCTCCCGCGTGAATCTCCAACAGGCAAATGGTTTTTCCTACGGTGAAGCCTTTGAAAGATTCTGGCAGGTCTACGAGCGTGAGGGCGAAGCTTGCGTTAACTGCGGCGGGCGCATTCGCCGGATTGCTCAAGGTGGGAGATCAACTTACTGGTGTCCGAAGTGTCAGAGAAGGTGATCGTCCGCAGATTACACAGATTACGCAGCGCGGCCAAGGTCCCAGACCAAACGTTAATACTCAGACTGTAATCTTCACTCCGTTAGGAGTGAGATGTTTATAGGCAGAAGCCAAAAATCAGAACTAACTCCGTTCGGAGGAGCGGAATTCAAGTAGAGCGTCACCACGCCGAGACCACTCCGCTCCTCCGAACGGAGCCGGAGGGATCTTGCTCCGCGATCTATAAACATTTCACCCCTGACGGGGTGAAATCCGTAAGCTGCTCCCCGAGGGTGGTGCCAACTACTCGCGTTGTATAAGACCTTAGTCGTATCATGACGCCATGAAAATCAAAGTTGTCGTCCACAACGCGGAAGAAGGCGGTTACTGGGCCGAAGTTCCTGCCATTCCCGGATGCGCCACCCAAGGCGAGACGTTTGAGGAGTTGCTTCACAATCTTTATGAAGCCGTTGAGGGTTGCTTGTCGGCATGCTGAGCAAGGAAACGAGAAAAGGCAGCCTCTGCTTGCTCGCCGACCTCACTATGAAATGTGAGGCTAAGACTCTTAACAAAAGGATCTATTGCCTTGCTCGCCTTTTGGACCTTGGAACGTAGGTCCATAATCATTGCAACCACCTTCCTTCTCTCTTCACGATCCACAAACCGATCAATGTTGTCTATGAGTATTCGATGGATCAATCGATTCCGCGCGCTTAGCCCATCTTCTAACGCGGCCATGATTCCTGTGCTCGGTTCACAATGTTTTCTGATCATACTTAGCAGTTGCCCCGCAGTTCGTTTTTCTCTGTCTTCCATGATCGCGAACAACTGTTTAGGATCAAGACCTTTCGCCCCAAGCCTGCTGAAGTGAAACAAGAGCAGGCCCATTGAGTACTCAAACCCTTGACAATCCAACAATGCTGCGCCGGCCTCAAATAACAAAGGCGTTAACAACTCCTTCCTCTTTCTATCCACATCGTTCATTTCGAAGAGCTGATGCTACCTACAAATTCCCCAAGATAAAATCCGTCATCATCTGCTGCATGTGCTTCACCAGAACGGGATCAGTGACGCCGTGTCGTGATTTCGGATAGATCATCAACTGAACTTGCTTGCCCGACTTCTGCAGCTCATACAAAAATTGCACGGTGTTCGCCATGTGCACGTTGTCGTCAATGGCGCCATGTATCAACAGCAGCTTGCCGTGCAAGTCTTTCGCGTAATGAACAGGTGAACTCTTCCAATATCCATCTGTGTTGTTCTGCGGCGTCTGCATATAGCGCTCGGTGTAGATCGAATCATAGTTGCGCCAGTCCGACACCGTACCGCCGGCAATGCCAATCTTAAATGTCTGACTGTGTGTCAGCGCATAGCTCGTCATGAATCCACCATAGCTCCAGCCCCACAGGCCTATCCGCGAACCATCAACGTAAGGCTGACTCTTCAACCATGCATATCCGTCCTCTAGATCCCTTAATTCAAGCTCGCCGAAGTCTTTGTAAAGCGGCCAGGCGGAGTTCACGCCCTTGTTGCTGGCGGTCCGGTTGTCGCAGATCCAGATGATATAGCCTTTCTGCGCCAGCATCTGATGCCAAAGATAGCGCGTGCCTCCCCAGGAGTTGCGCACCGACTGCGATTGCGGACCGCTGTAGGTATAGGACATCACCGGGTACTTCTTTGATGGATCAAAGTCGGGCGGTTTGATCATCATCGCTTCCATCGTGAAGCCGTCGCGCGTCTTCACGTTCATGAATTCTACTTTGCCCAGCTTGTATTGCTTCAAGGCATCAACTTTATTGTCATCAATCGCCCGCACGAGTTTGCCCGCGCCGTCGTAAAGCCTAACCTGAGTAGGAGTGTTCGCGTCGTTCCAGGAGTCGATAAAGTGCGAAGCTTTTGAATTAAATGCCGCGCGATGATTTCCTTCCGCGCTGGTAAGGCGGTTAAGACCAGTACCGTCGACTTTGATCGAGTACTCATGATTAGCAATGAAGCTGTGCTCGCTGCTGCTGAAGTAGACAGTTCCCTTCTCTTCATCGACCTCATCGATAGAGCGCACGTCCCAATCACCGCTCGTGACCTGCTTAATCAGCTTGCCGTCAGCACCGTAGTGATAGATATGCCGCCAGCCGCTGCGATCGCTAAGCCAAAGGAACGAGCCATCTTTCAAATAGCGCAGACCATCGTCAACGACTTCGACCCAAGCCTTACCGCTCTCACGAAACGTTGTCGACGACTTCCCGTCATCAGGATTGGCCGTATTTAGATCGAGGAAACTCTGTTCGCGATTCTGCGCCTGATAGACAACTTTCTTACCGTCCGGCGCCCAGCCGACCCGCACAATCAGCCGATCCTCGGCCGGGTATTTATAGGTATCGACCCAGCGCACTTCGCCACCCGAGGCGTTGACGACACCAAGTTTAACGATGGGGTTGGGATCGCCCGTCTTTGGATACGGGGTGTCTTCGACATTTTGATCGTAAGGAATCTGATCGACGACGACGAAATTCGGAACTGGACGCTCATCGAGCTGGAGGAACGCGATACGTGTGGAATCGGGACTCCACCAGTAGGCGCCAAAGTTT
>DATNNY010000256.1:0-7419 GCA_035601635.1 Pyrinomonadaceae bacterium | reverse complement strand
AGGTATCAGCATGCGATTGATTTCGTTAGTGCCTTCGAAAATCCGGTTGATACGGGTGTCGCGATAAGCGCGCTCAGCCGGATAATCAGCCGAGTATCCATACCCGCCAAAGATCTGCACCATCTCATCGGTGACAAAGTCACAATATTCAGACAGCGCGACCTTGATAATCGAACACTCGGCCGCGTACTCTTCGATGGCTTTCAAACGAGCGTCCGTGTCCCTGGAGTCGGCGACGGCGCCGAGGCCTTCTTCGATCATTCCCAGGGTGCGGTAAATCATCGCTTCACCGACCCAGGTGCGAATCGCCATTTCGCCGAGCTTCGATTTGATCGCGCCAAACGACGAGATCGACCTGCCAAATTGCTGCCGCTCGTTCGCATACCGGACCGACTCGTGCATAGCGAGCTTCATTCCGCCCAGACACATCGCCCCCAACTTAAAACGGCCGATGTTGAGAATATTGAAAGCGATCTTGTGGCCCTTGCCGATGTCGCCGAGCAAATTCTCGACCGGCGTGCGGGCGTCAGCAAGAATTAAAGGCGTCGTGCTCGATCCCTTGATACCCATCTTGTGTTCTTCCGCACCGCTCTTGCAGCCGTCCTGCCGCTCGACGATGAAAGCGGAAAACTTATCGCCGTCGACTTTGGCGAAGACGATGAAGATGTCCGCAAAACCACCGTTGGTGATGAACATCTTCTCGCCGTTGAGAATGTATTCCTTGCCGTCGTCACTCAGTTTGGCTGTCGCTTTCGCGGCCATGGCATCGGAGCCAGAGCCCGCCTCAGTCAAGGCGTAAGCGGTAATCAAATCACCGGCGGCAATTGGCGGCAGATATTTTTGCTTGGCGGCCTCGGTGCCGAAATAGATGATTGGCAGCAAGCCGATGCCGCTTTGCGCGCCGAGCGTAGTCGCGAACGAAGCCGATCGGCCGATGTTCTCGGAGATGATCGCGCCGCTGGTCTGATCTAAACCGAGACCGCCGTACTCTTCCGGAATATTCGCGCCCACGAGGCCCAGGTCCGCGGCCTGCTTTACCAGATTACGCGCCAATTTCCAGTCTTTATTTTCGAGTTCAGCAATGCGCGGCAGAACTTCCGCATCCATAAATTGTCGCGTGGTGTCAGCAATCATGCGATGTTCTTCGTTGAAATCACCCGGTGTGAAAATGCTCTCGGGCGTTTGTTCTTCGATGAGAAAACTTCCACCCTTGACGATCTGCTTTGTTTCGATTGCGGCTGACATAAAAGTCCTTTCTGCTGTAACGCAACTTGTTAAGTTGAGACTACCCGCGCAAGTTAACTTACGCGGTATAATTCATGGTTGAGGAACTTGTTCACTAATCTCTTTCGGCATCATGCCGCGCAATTGGGGATAAGCCTCGAGAATTCTCATCAAATCGAGTTCGTCCTTCTTGCGCTTCGTCGGCCGACGGTTGTGGTCAGTCCATGCCCAAATCTTTCCCTGTACCAGATTGAATAACGAGGCGACGGGCACCCGCTCACCGAGAACCTCTCGCTCTTCGGTATCGGCCACGAACCCCTGATACCGCGGATCGAGGCTAAACTGAATTCGAAGCTGGCTACCTGGCATGGTGGCATTCAATGAATGAGGAAAAGCCTCTACCGAAAAACCCGCCGCCCCCAGGCTCGCCCTGATCGATTCCAACTCGCTCGAAACGACAACAATATCCGCGTCGAGCGTGAAGACAGGTTCGACATAGCAATTAACAGCGAGTCCTCCGATCAGACACCATGGTTCGTGCTCGTCCAGAATTTGAACCAGGAGCGCGAAATCACTGCCGCCACTTCCCGTCACTGATTCGAATACTTCTAACGCGGTCATTGGTTTTTTGGCGCAACTAATTAAGTTGCGAATGGCTAGCGCAAGTTAACAACTTCCGCTACATTCTCTCAAAAATTCCCGCGGCGCCCATGCCGCCACCGACGCACATCGTCACCATGCCATAACGGCCGTTGCGCCGCTCAAGCTCTCTCAAAATCGATGCGGTCAGTTTCGCGCCGGTGCAACCCAACGGGTGACCCAGGGCGATCGCGCCGCCATTAACATTGACCTTGTCGAGATCCAGCCCCAGCGTTTTTATCACCGCCAGCGATTGTGCGGCAAAAGCTTCGTTCAGTTCGATCACATCAATTTGATCCAGCGTCAGCCCGGCGAGTTTGAGGGCTTTCGGGATCGCGAACACAGGGCCAATGCCCATCTCTTCCGGCGGACATCCCGCCGTCGCGTAAGCGACAAAACGGGCCAGAGGCTTCGCGCCCAATTCCTTCGCGCGATCTTCGGACATCACCACGGCCACTGCCGCGCCGTCAGACATCTGCGAAGAATTACCGGCAGTGATGGTTCCTTTGACATGAAAAGCCGGCTTCAATTTTCCGAGCGCTTCGGCGGACGTGTCACGGCGCGGACCTTCGTCTTTGTCAAAGATCATTTCGCGATGTTGCTTTCTGCCCTTGTCGTTCAACTCTTCCACAGTGACAGTTAGCGGCACTGTCTCTTCTTTGAACTTGTCCTGCTCAAGCGCAGCGAACGCACGTTGGTGTGAACGCAGTGCGAAGTCGTCCTGTTCTTCGCGGCTGACTTCGTACTTCCGCGCTACGTTTTCAGTCGCCAGGCCCATGTTCAAATAAAAGTCGGGATAGTGTTCGACCAAATATGGGTTGGGCCGAATGATGTGCCCGCCCATCGGGATCATCGACATCGATTCCAATCCGCCGGCCAGCGCAACCTGCGCGCTTCCCGTTCGTATTCGGTCGGCGGCGATGGCAATTGATTGCAGCCCGGACGAGCAGAAGCGATTGATGGTCATGGCGCTGGTTTCCACCGGCAAGCCCGCGCGAATTGCGGCTGAGCGGGCTATGTTCATGCCTTGCTCAGCTTCGGGCATCGCACACCCCATAATCACGTCTTCGATTTCGGCGGCTTGTAATCCGGGCACGCGGGCCATGGCTTCCTTAATTACGGCAGCGCCCATTTCATCGGCGCGCGTATCACGCAAAGTTCCTTTCGGCGCCTTGCCAACTGCCGTGCGAACTGCTGATACGATAAATGCTTCTTTCATAAACTTCCTTTGCGGCTCTGTTTTATTCCCGTGCGGCTGTGCCGCCTGATGTGCGGAAAGGCTCTGCCTTTCCGGCTCGCTCACTCTGGCTTGGGAGGCTATGCCTCCTTATTGAAGCTGGAGGCGGAGCCTCTCGGATAATACTTAACTGGTCCTCGGAAAGGCGAAGCCTTTCCGCACATCGAGCGGCAGAGCCGCCCACTTCAGTTCCTTAACGGCTTTCCCGTCATCAACATGTGCGCGATGCGATCCTGAGTTTGGCGCGTACCGATCAGCGAAAGAAAGGCCTCGCGCTCGAGGTCGAGCAAATACTGCTCGGACACGCGCGTTGGATGATTCAAATCGCCGCCAGTCAGGATTCGCGCCAGCTTCTCTCCAATCAAAGCATCGTGATCGGAAATGTAGCCGGCGCGCTTCATCATGTGAACGCCCAATTTCAAAGTCGCCAGACCGGGCATCCCCAACGCGAGAATGTCCGTGCGCTGTTGTGGCTGCTGATACCCACTCGCGGCCAGGGCCAGGACCTCGTTCTTCGCGTCGGCTATCAGGCGGTCCCGGTTCATCGAGATTGAATCATCAGCGCTGAGAAAGCCAAACCCGCGCGCCTCTTCCGCCGAAGTTGCGACCTTGGCCAGCGCAATCGTTTCGAAAGCACGTTTGACGAACGGAAACGGGTCAGCGTCTTTCATGTCCTTTGGGATCGAGTCGAGGGAGCGTACCAACATTTCCTTGGTGCCACAGCCCGCGGGAATGATTCCGACGCCGACTTCCACCAGTCCGATATAAGTCTCCGCGTTTGCTCGCACGCGATCAGCGTGCAGCACCATTTCACAACCACCTCCAAAGACCATCTGGAACGGTGCGACCACGACCGGCTTTGGCGAATAGCGCAGACTCATGACGGACTGTTGAAAGAAGCGGCCTATCATGTCCAGCTCTTCCCAGTTCTCGTCCTGCGCCTCCATCAACATCAGCATCAGGTTTGCGCCCACGGAAAAGTTCTGCCCCTGATTGCCGACGACCAGTCCCAGAAAATTCTTTTCGACTTCAGCCAGCGCGATCTTCAACATCTCGAGCGTATCACCGCCAATCGAGTTCATCTTCGAATGAAACTCGAGACAAGCCACGCCATCGCCAAGATCAATCAGCGAGGCGCCGGAATTCTTTCGGATGACTCCGGTGCGATCTTTCAGAGATTTTAGAATGATCGTGCCCGGGAGATCGGCGGCCGGAACATACTTTGCGGAAGGGAAGTCGAAATAGAAGCGTTGGCCATTCTCCTGTTTGTAGAAAGACTTCGCGCCCGAATCGAGCATTTGCTGCACATTCGCCGGAACGCTCTTGCCGTCTTCCTTCAATTTTGCCACCGACTTTTCGACGCCGATCGCATCCCAAACTTCGAACGGTCCCAACTCCCAGTTGAAGCCCCACTGCATGGCGCGATCGACTTCGACTACCGTATCGGCAATCTCCGGAATCCGCTCGGCCGCGTAACAAAGCGTGCGCAACAGGGTCTTCCATAGAAACGCGCCCGCGCGATCTTTGGACCACGTCAAGGTCTTGATTCGTTCGGCGGTGTCTTCGATGTTCCTGGCCATCTCCAGCGACGGCAGTTTCACTTTCTGCGCCGGTCGATAGTCGAGAGTGGCGGTATCAAGCGTCCAGATCTCGCGCTTGCCGCCCTCGCCTGTCTGCCGTTTATAGAAGCCGGCCTTCGTCTTGTTGCCAAGCAATCCGCGCTCGATCATTTTGCCGACAAAGTCAGGCATGGCGAACATGGCGCGTTCGGGATCTTCGGGAAGGTTTTCGCCCAGGTTCTTGACCACGTGCGCGAGGACGTCCAGTCCGACAAGATCAAACGTCCTGAAAGTCGCGGTCTTGGGCCGGCCCACGGCAGGCCCAGTGATCTTGTCGACTTCCTCGATCGAATAACCGTCTTCCTGCATCGCGTGGATCGTCACCAGTGCGCCGAACGTGCCAATGCGATTAGCGATGAAGTTTGGCCGATCCTTCGCCACCACGACGCCCTTGCCGACGCGCTCGTCGAGAAAACCAAACATCGAGCAAGAGACTTCCGGTTTGGTCCATTCAGTGCGAATCAACTCGACCAGGTGCATGTAGCGCGGCGGATTAAAGAAATGCATGCCGAGGAAGTGCGCGCGAAAATCATCCGAGCGGCCGGCGGCCAGTTGACTGAGCGGAATTCCGCTGGTGTTGGAAGCGATAACCGAGCCCGGCCGGCGATGTTGCTCGAGCTTTTCGTAAAGGCTTTGTTTGATCGGCAAATTCTCGACCACCGCTTCAATGATCAGATCGCAGTCCTTCAGCTTCGCTAGATCGTCATCGAAATTTCCTACACTCACCAGCGCGGCAAAGTCAGCAGCGAAGAAGGCAGCGGGCTTGGCTTTCTTCGCAGCTTCCAATCCGCCACGGGCGATGCGATTGCGGACTTCCGTTGACTCCAGCGTTAGCCCTTTAGCTTGTTCATCCGCGGTCAATTCGCGCGGGACGATGTCGAGCAAGAGAGTTGGAATGCCGGCATTGGCGAGGTGGGCAGCGATTTGCGCCCCCATCGTACCGGCCCCGAGCACGGCACCTTTTTTCACTGTGATCATGTCGCTTAATAATACTGAATGAATGCTCATTCAGCAAGCAGATTCAGGCCGAAAGGATGGCAACCGGAATTTGTGGGATCGGTCATAAAGTGAATTTTCGTCGGTCATAAAGTGAAATTGGTAGGTCATAAAATGACATTGCATCGGTCATAAGATGAATTTCTACTCTTAGCCGCGGTAGACGCGCGCCGAGTTCCGATTGATGGTGCGCATGATCGCAACCGCCGTAATATCTAGTACTTCGTTCTACAGTAGAAGCGGTCTTTGAGAAGAAAGAAATCTGTTGATCATTGCGAACTAAGGAGTGGTCTCAACCGCTGGCGTGCCCTCCAAGATGGGTATTTGAGGTCACAATTTGTGACCTCAACGCCAGGTCGACGATCATGTGACCCAAGCATTCCCGCGGAGCGCTGAGTCGCATAAGTCAGGACTATAAACGTCGCTGTTTCTCACCCCTTTCGGGCGAAAAATGAACACGTCTTGGCCGTCCGGAAGAAACCCGCGATGATGTGACTTCAGTAACTAATTGACAGAGGGCTCGAACCTCTCACCTCCGCATTGCGAATTAGCCAACCGGCAAAACGCTAAGTATTTGCCTTTTCGAAAGTTGCAGCCACCAAGAGAAATCAAGGTTTTCCCGTTCTTTCCCATTCCTTACCATCGCGTATACGTCGCGTCCTGTTTTTCTTGGCCACGTATTGGCCACTTGGAATTCGCCGACCATCGGCTACTGGGAAGCCGTTTCGGCTCTCGCTGTAGGTTAATCCTTTTCGACGACAGCATGACGCGCAATCTTCATGATGCAATAGATGTCATTAGCGACCTTCCTCCTAATCGAATTCAAGACTTGACTCTGGAGCTAACTCAAGAGTCTATAATTGGCGTCGTGGCGCAGACAGAGTTTCGCATTGGTGAATTGGCGACTCGCACAGGAGTGAGTATCGATGCTGTTCGTTACTACGAACGGTTAAAGCTGCTGCCTCGCGCTGGGCGTACTGCGGGTGGCTTTCGGCTCTTTGGGCCGGAGTCTGTCGAGCGCGTCCAATTCATTAAGCAGGCGCAAGAGTTAGGTCTGACGCTGGACGAGATCAAAGGACTTCTGGCTACGGGCGGTGCTGAAGAGTGCCGGAGCGTGCGCGATCTGTTGAGTAAGAAGATAGATGAACTGGACGACAGAATGACGGCTATGAAAGATTTTCGCGGCACTCTCGCACGACATCTCTCGGCCTGTGAGCGTGAACTCGAAACGCATGGCGACTCGGCATGTTGTCCGGTTGTGGCTGGTGAGAAGAGTAAGCAAGGAAAAAGCGGCAAGAAGTAAGTTGATGGACACGGAAGGAACCCAAGCGAAGTCATCAGGATCAGGTCGAACTATTCTTGCGAGTCTGGCAGCGCTGGGAAGCGTCGTATTGGCTTCTACCTGTTGCTTACCGATGTTTCCATTCATTTTCGCTGCCGGCGCCGCAGGAAGTTCAGCGTTCTTTGCGAAGGCCCGACCTTTCCTTTTGGTGGCGTCTCTGCTCTCGATCGCTTTTGCTTTTTATCAGAGATGGCGAGCGAAACAGTGCCAGTGCAAACCGAGTCTGCTTAGCACGATCGTGTTGTGGTTCTCAGTTGTCACCGTGCTGATGTTTTTCCTGTTTCCGCAAGTCATTGCGAATTTGGTTGCTAATGTGCTGGCGAGGTGAAGATGAGACGCAAGCCCGTGATTTACGGATTAAT
>DATNNY010000255.1:0-25331 GCA_035601635.1 Pyrinomonadaceae bacterium | reverse complement strand
AGCGTCACTGAACTCGACAGACCCAGGCCAGACAGTCGACCCGCCATGATGACGACCGTCTCTCCAATCTCGACCAGATCGGCCTGAAGCAACGCCTGTTCGCCGATCTTTAGTATCTCCTCAGTACTTCTAGAGCGGGAGATGATCACCGGCTCGACGCCCCAGATTAGCGACAGTTCGTTCATTACTTCGCGTGAAGAAGTGAGGGCGATGATGCGCTGATCCGGGCGCAACGAAGAGAGGCGACTCGCCATCAATCCTGATTCAGTAAAGACCGCGATGATGCGCGTGTTCATTTCGTCGGCGGCAAATGCGGCCGCCTCGCACAGGGCTCGACTCACATGGCCTGATTGTCTGCCCACCAGCTTACTGATGATGGACCGATTTTCGCTGCGAGTTTCGGCCGTCTCAATGATCCGCGCCATCGTAGCGACAGCAGCTGCCGGATAAAGACCCGTAGCGGTTTCGCCTGACAACATCAAACAATCTGATCCATCCCAGACGGCGTTGGCTACATCGGTAGCTTCCGCACGCGTGGGCCGCGGACTGGAGACCATTGATTGCAACATCTGCGTCGCTGTGATGACCAGCTTGCCCGCGTTATTCGCCTGTTCGATGATTTGTTTTTGATAAACCGGCACCAACTCGACGCTGGTTTCAACTCCCAGATCGCCGCGCGCTACCATTACGCCGTCGGCAGCGTCAATGATCTCTTCCAGATGATCGATAGCTTCGGACTTTTCGATCTTAGCGATCAGAGGGGCCGCGCTGCCGGCGCGTTTGATCAGCTCTTTCGCCTCGGTGCAATCAGCGCCGCTGCGAACAAACGAGAGCGCAAAGTAATCGACGTCCTGCTGCGCGGCCCATTTCAAGTCAGCCCGATCCTTTTCTGTCATGGATGGAATCGGCAGAGTGATACCCGGCAAATTAATTCCTTTGCGTTCGCCGAGAGTGCCGCCATTGATCACCCGGCTGATGACGTCGGTTTCGGTCGTGCTTTCCACGCGCAGTTCGATGGCGCCGTCGTCAAGCAGGATACGCGCGCCCGGATACACATCGTGCGGCATGCCGGAATAGTTTGTTGCGACCTGCGTGTTGTCACCTTCAATATCGCGGGTGGCGATGAGGAATTGCTGATTGGTTTCCAACGTCACCGGCTGATGATTCCTGAGCGTGCGCGTGCGAATCTTGGGGCCGGAAAGATCAATCAAAACGGCCAGCGGGCGCTTCATCTTTTGGGCGCAAGCGCGGGCCATGGAGATGTCCTGCGCTTTTTCTTCATGCGTTCCGTGCGACATATTAATCCGCACGCCGTCGGCGCCCGCGGCCAGCAGAGCTTCCATCACTCTCGCATCGCGGGAAGCCGGACCGATGGTGGCTAGTATTTTTGCTCGTTTCAAAATTGATCTCTCAAAAAAGTAAGGGCACTACGGCCGGGACTTTGCGAGCATAGGCTTCGAATTCAACCCCGAATGCTTCGCGTAAAAGCTTTTCTTCACTGCGCACACGTACTAACGTGCCGATAGCAAATACCATGACAGCTATTACCAAACCAATCCAGTGGCTGATGGCCAGGCCCGTCGCCAGCAACATGCCAAACATTCCCGTATAAATCGGATTCCGCACCACATTATAGGGGCCGGTGGTGATTAAATTATGTCCTTCCAGTACGCGCGCGGCCAAACTCCACTGCTTGCCGAGCGCGCGCACGGCGGCGGAGATGAACCACACAGAGCCGATGCCGAGGACAATCGTGACGACAGAGACGGCGATTTCAAGTAATTTGCCCAATGGAGCAATCGGCGTAAACGAGCGGCGATGAACAGACCAGACGATCGCGTAACCGGCGCCCTGCAGCGCTATGCCGACAATTGAGGTGCGTTCGCGTTTGCTGTCGGGCGGAGAGGGTCGTTTCTTCCGCAGGAAAACAATGAACACTACGGCAAAGGCAAACCATGATGCCATGACGACGCCAAAGGCCAGAGTAGGCCAGAACTCCAGATGAAGAACCATGCTTAGTTCGATGCGAGAGGCGCGTTGTCGCTGAAGCCGGATCGCTCTTCCAGTTTTCTCCGGCGCTTGCCCATCACCATTCCGTGAAAAGTAAGCACCACGGCGTTGAGCATGTAAGTCATTCCCGCCAGGAACGAAAGCCGGCCGCCGCCCAACACAGCGATCAAAACTGAGAGTGCGGCAACGCCAACATTGAGTCCGCTCTCCTGAATATCTTTGACGGTGTCAAAAATTTCCAGTTCGTTCAACCCGAGCGCCTCGCGGCGGCGATAGGCGTGCAGGTAAAGCAATGCAAATACTCCAAACACCGCCATGTAACCCGCGCCGAAAATTATCATCAGGACGGACACCTGGCCCATATTCTCGACCATCATTCCTTCGACGCCGCCAGGCAAACGTACCTGGCCGTGACCGCCGGTAAACAGACTTATCAGCAAAGTAAAAAGAAACTTCAGCGGGTAGACATAGAACAGGACCACAAACAATAAAACTGCGTTCAGGCAAACAGTAAGATTGTCCTGGAGACCATAACGCCGGAAGAATTTATATTGATTGAACCACACTATGAAGAGCAGGGTGAAGCTGATGGCAAAGGCCCCAAAGCCGCGCATGGTCTCCATTAACTCGCTAAAAGTCTTCGGCACTTCCAGCGAGACAACCAGAAGCGTAACCGCGAATGCGAAGACTCCATCGCTCAAGCCCTCGATCCGCGAGATCTCATGGCTGCGCCAGCGAAACTTCTTGTTATCGCCGATGTGTTTGTCGATCAGTTTTTCACGGATCATGTTGGCTTATGGCGAGCCCGAGGCGAGCGACGATTTAATGACACTCTCGATCTCAGCTCCAGAGTCTTCACTATAACCCACGAATCTTTTGACCAGGTTCCCGCTCCGGTCGAAGAGAAACGCTTGCGGAATATTCTGATTGTCGCTCAGATAATCGTCCGCGAATTCGTCTTCGGGAAAGCCCATCTGATATTGAATGCCGAACTCTTTTGCATAGGCGGGGACCTCTGCGCGATCGTCCTCCCCTCCGACATTCAGCCCAATTATCTGCAAGCCCTGGTCGGCGTATTGCTGTTGCAGTCTGACCAGATGAGGTGTTTCCGCCCGGCACGGTTGACACCACGTCGCATAAAAATCCAGCAGCACGACCTTGCCTTTGTAATTCGCCAGGGTCATCCGCTGATTGTTGGCCAGGATCCAACCATGCGCATTTGCCGGTTGAGCATTTGGCAAAGACTTGTTTGCAGCTGATGACGGATTTGGATTTGACACAGTCTGCTTTCGGCATGCGCCGCAGGTGGAAAGCAGCCACGTCATCAGCGCCAGTGCGAGCGATGCTCTTAACTTGCCGTTCGGCATCTATTGCTCACCATTTGACTGTTCATTTTCCACAACGTGGTTCGGGCCGTTCTGTTCGGTCGCCTCGGGATTAATTTTTTGGCCGGGCACCCGGTACTCTTCATTGGCCCAGCGGCTGAAATCGATCAATTTGCATCGCTCCGAACAGAAGGGGCGGTACGAGTTGTCCTGCCATTCAACCGGCTTACCGCACGTCGGACATTTCGGCATAAAGCAAAAGTAAGAAGGAAGCAGCCAAAAGTAAAGGCGAGGAGAGAATAACAATTGTTCGGAGTTCCGCCTTCAGGCGGACTTGTGAAGAACTTAGATCAGCCTGAAGGTGGAACTCCAAACCCTCCGGCAACTGAAAACTATCCCGAACTCCGAGGCATAACTTGGCGTAAAATGACCGGGGAGCATTTAAGCCATGACTGACTACAAAGAGAAATTTGATGACCTGCATCGGGCAGCTAAGCGGAAAGCCCGCGAGATCGACGAGAAACTCAACGTGACCGGAATGGTCGAAGACACTGCCCGCGTTGCCGGTGATGCGGCGCGCCGGAGTGCCCAGACAATTGCCGGCGGCGCTGAGCAATTGCGCGCAGAGGCGGGACGGTTCGCAGACGAAAACAAACTGCGCGAGACAGCCGGCAAAGCGATGGATGAAGCGAAACGACGCGCCAAAGATGCAGGCAAAATTATTCGTGACGCCGCCGGGCCGGCCGGCAAGAAGGCGGAAAAAGTTTTTGATGAAGCGGTCGACTATGCCACCACCGCGACGAAGATTGCGGGCAAGGGAGTGCGGGCGACGCGCGCGACCGCCGCCGCGACCGCCGGACTGATGAAGGCGAAGGAGTGGGTCAAAGAGAATCCGGGCAAAGCTGCGGCAGTTTCCTTCTCATTAATTCTGGGCGTGCGCCTGGGCGCGTCATTTCCCGGTATCGACGCGGTGCTTTTGGGTTCGCATCCACACTGGCTGACACATTCCGCACTGCCGGTGCTGGGATTGAAAAAAGTCAGCGAGAAGTTCGACGAGTATCTGCAGAAGCAGGAGGCCCGCATCGCGGCAGGGGAATTAAGCGAAGCCGAGCGCGAGCGAGTTGAATTTCAAAGGAAGATTGCGAAGTACGTGGGCGCGCCTTTGCTGGGCGCGTTCAGTTGCGCCGCCGGCGCCGCGATGTTCGCGCAAATCGCCAGCCCGGCCGGACTAACCGGCGCTCCGATTAGCTTGATCTTCGGCGGCAATCCCTTTCTCGACGGCGTGTGGCTGTTCGCCAACGGCGTCATCTGCTTCCATCAGGGTTACAAGTTCTTCATGATCGCGCTGGCGGATCAGGACGAAGTGAAGCGCGTGGTAAGGGAGATTAAGGGATTGTTGCCGGCGGCCGCGTGATTAACGCTTTTCGCGACGTTAGTCATCAGAATCGTCTTAACTTCTCTTCGCTATCAGCCAACTAACAAGACCTGCGTTGATGACAAGTTCTGAGAGTTTTTTCGTATCAAAAATACTAACCCTGTTCACGATGCGATTCCTCAACGTGGCATCGCATGAATGAACCACAAAGTACATTTCATCAAACTGCTCCATTGTGCTAAAACTAGCGACACAAGCGTCAAAGACCTCATTTGATGCTTGGGACTTTACCTGTATGAACGCTCTCCTATTGGTTACAGGAGAAAACACGTCTAAGTCTATGTCCTTATCGGTTTGCCCCAGCACTGAGAGCCGCTGCCACCCAGATTGGGAAAATATTAGGTCAACCAACAGCTCAAAGTCCTTCCACCACAAGCCCTGAATCAACTTCTCGACACTCTCGCGGAGTGATTCAAGATTATCCTTGGCTGTCTGAATCTCCGGTTGTGGAATACTATTGATTTTGTTTTCCAGGTATTGGGGCAGCTCGACTGCGCAAATTGTTCCCCTGAATCCTTGGACTTTACTGATACGCCCGTCGAGATTCTCGATGGTTAAATTATTTCCATTTATGTCTTTGCACGACCAACCTTCTAAAGTGTGCCGTATTCGACTACCGTCTTCTATTTGCATTACCTGATTGTTGGCAAAGCACCAATATAGCTTCCGCTTAAAGAAGGTGACCCAGAGACTGTTTTCTGACAGTTCGTAAAAGGCTCGTATCTGATTAACGTCACTGGCTGCTACTCTTTTATTTCCGTTCCGATACTTTAGCCAGTAAGCACGTACTGGTTCCCAGTCGCCAGCAAGACAATTCTCATGATACGGACTGTTATATCCCAGGCGAATCGTTCCCTCCTCGATGCAAGAGCTTTCCCATTTGCCTCCTTCGCCAAGCTTGATGAACCGCACCGTTTCTGGTTTGATCGGCATCGTCCCTCAGCCCGGCTCTAAGCCAATTCCTTCCGCAGGATCTTATCAACCACGGTGGGCACTGACTGATGAAGTGATGTCGCCTCTTGCTGTAGTTTCTTGAATACATCATCAGCAACGCGCACTTCGAAAACGCGCTCGCTGATTTCAATCGTGTCGTCGCTGGGCTCTAAGTGTTCCTGATAGTCCATCGTGCTATGAGCATCCCAGAACGCTCCAGCCGCTTCTTCAGTCTCAAATGAATCGGGCAACGGGTCGATCGTTTTATCTTTGTCTTTCATAGTATTTCCTTTCAGCGTCATCCATATCACGCGCTGAGATGGGCAAGAGTGCGCCGGACACCTTACGAATATAGACGACTATCAAGTATCGACCCGCAAGTGTTTGGCCCTAAGCAGCATAAACATTCTCGTCTTTGACTCTACCTTTGCTCACTCTGCGAATGTAGGGTTCCGCGTCAAGAACATCCTCGGCTTCCATGACCGAGACGCCGTGCTTGCCCGCTAATTTCTCGACGAACTGGTCTTTCCAAATGATTTTGCGAATGACCACGAGAAGATCATTTCATTCAGACTCCTTCTAGGAAATGTGATTTAAGGTATCTACGAGAGGCAGGTTGTAAAGTCGAGACCCATTAACTAATCGTAATCGGAAACGGCAAGAAGCAGAGGACAAAAACTATCAAAGTGATTACGCCGATCGCGATTCGCTTAGAGCCCAAGGGCTCCATCTGTTCAGGCTGCGGATGACGGACCCGCAGCATCACGGCCAGCAGCACGACATAGAGAAAGCCGCTCGGGCTCCCATGCCAGAACCATCCTAGAACTGAGAGGGTGAGCATCGTAACAAACGCGATGCGGCCAATCCAGTAATGCGCTACGCTGCCAAAGGCCGAGAACGTTCCGTGCCCGCCATCGAGTTGTCCCACCGGCATCAGGTTCAGCGCAGTGACGAGCAAACCAACCCAGGCGGCAAGATAAAAAGAGTTCACGACTCCATTGGATAGATCGATATTGAACGCGCGTGCGATCAGGTGAAACAGCAACGGATCGTTGAAAGTGATTCCTCCCGCTTCACCCGCCGGAATATTTACGTGTTGTAGTGTCAGGACTCCCGCGAACGCGATCGGAATGATCACGATGAATCCTGCCAAAGGACCCGCCAACCCAATATCGAACAATGCACGCCGCGACGGCACGGGTGACTTCATCCTGATAAAAGCGCCGAAAGTGCCCGGCAATAATCCGGGCGGCTGGGGCAGAAAGAACGGCAGGGTGGCATCGACGCTGTAGTAGCGACAAAAAAAGTAATGACCGAATTCGTGCGCGGTCAGGATGGCCAGCAGCGAAGCCGAAAACTTGAGCCCTGGCAAGAGCAACACCGGATGAGTAAGCGCTTGCCAGGCGAGTGCGCTGATGCCCCTGAGATAGTACCAGGGGACCAACAGAAGAGAGCCGTCGAGGCCGCCGCTTTGCGCCGGTGTCCCGCCGGCTCCGTCCGCCTCCGGACCGGCGCACCAGATAATTCCTGAGATGGTGGTCGTGATCGCAGTGGCGACAAACAAGGTCAGGTGCAAGAGCCACTGGCGTGCAGTGGGCTTGGCGATGCTCCGGCCGCCAACGTCCACTGTTTTGGTTATGGGCGCGATCTTTTCGGTTAGCTCTGACACTGAATCAGTAATTCACTTGTTTGATCTAGGATAGAGTCGCGTGTGCTGAGTTTGCAAATGAAGAAAGGTGAAAGCGAGGTTGGCGAGGAGTTGTCCGACGTATGCATTGGCGCCGATTCAGTTTTGAGTTCAAAGCTTCAGCTTGTCAGCAACCTAACGGGTGCAACTTGTAAAAGCAAGGTTCTATTCGGAGTCTGTTTCTTCGCCATCGTCGTGCGCTTGCAGTTCCTTGCCAGGCTTGAAACGAATTGTTTTGCCCGAAGGGATCGCAACTTCCTCGCCGGTGCGCGGGTTCCGGCCAACCCCGCGCTTTCGAGGTTTGACAATAAAGACGCCAAAACCGCGCAGTTCGATGCGGTCGCCGCGCGACAGCGCGTCCTTCATCGAATGAAATAGAGCATCAACAGCTTGCTCAGCTTTCAATTTAGGGATGCCCGTTTGATCGGCAAGGCGATTGATGATGTCCAGCTTAATCACGAATTTGAGCCTCCGGTGTTTGGCGATCGATGCTGACCTGTTCGGTAGGGAAGTGCTAACTGCCGACGCGTGGGGATGATAGAGAGCCGCGCCAACAACTGTCAAGCTTTACATAACCGCGAGGGCGAAGGGGATGCCAGCAAGATGCCGGCGAACCGCAGGCAAGGATGACTCAGCTCCCACGGACCGCTCCTATGCCGATAGGTTTGACAATGCAAGCGAACGACGGATAACCTCGATGAAGGATTTATGATGGACAAACTCGATCGTCGCTGAGCGCTCATATCGACTATCAGGTATTATCTTCTTTGTCCTACTAATAGCATGTTTGGTAAGCAATTTAGCCAGCCACCCCCTTTCGGCACCGTCCATCCGGACGACGATAACGACATCCAGGTCCAGCGGCCTAAGGACGCGGCGCGAAAACACCTCTGGCAGGAATCGCGTCTGCTGATCCGTGACCTGATCTTTGCGCTGATGGTTCTGGCGCTGGTAATGGTATTTATCGTCCAACCCGTGAAGGTTGAAGGCACTTCCATGCTGCCATACCTGCATGACGGCGAGCGAATTTTTGTCAACAAGTTGATTTACTATGACGAGTATGGTTGGGCGCCGAAGATTTATCGCGGCGACATCATTGTGTTCTGGTTTCCCGACGACCCGTCGAAAAGTTACATTAAGCGGGTCATTGGTTTGCCGGGTGACACCGTCGAAATGCGCGGCGGCCATGTCAATATAAACGGACGGGATTTGGACGAGACCTATCTCGACCCGCATTTGAACATGAACTCCTACAACAAGCCGGCCACTTACGTGAAACCCGGGTACTATTTTGTGATGGGCGACAATCGGGACAATTCGAGCGACTCGCGCATCTGGGGTCTGGTGCCGAAGAAGTACGTTTACGGGAAGGCTCTGTTTCGCTATTGGCCGCTGGGTGTGGCCACTGTGATGACCCGGGACACTCATAATACCGCCGTTCCCCCGGGCGCGACTTACCGGCGCGATGGAGTGAACGCGCCTGATTCGGATGAACGATAAGGTGGCACAGACTTCAGTCTGTGATGGAAGCGCGCGAAAGAGATCCCAGACTGAAGTCTGGGCCACTTAATGGCATGGCTGATTGGCTCAGACTTTTAGGGATGATCTTTTACTCGCCTATCCGCGGAATGCGGGAAGTGCGCGATCGCGGCGCGCTGGCTCCCACAGCTCTTTTTGCACTACTCGCCAATGAGCTTTTCATCGGATACATCGTCTGGACATACCTGAGACACATTCTCGGGTTTCGACTTCTGTTTACCGGAGTCAGTAGTTTGTTTCAGTCGGCAGTCTCGATCATGTTCGTGACCGTGGTTTTCGTGCCCCTGGCAATTGTCCTGACGAACCTCATCGACCGTCGCGCCAGCTACCGCCTGCTCTTTCAACAGGAATACGCTTCGGTCGCTTCCACTTGCCTCTACGCGCTAGCGGCGGCGAGCTTCACCGCGTTGCTAATTGTCATAGTCCTTCATGCGTTCGGTGTCGACCTGGCGCTTGGGCTGAAACTCATCGCGTGGCTGCAACGACAGATTGAGCTTCAGCCAGAGATGCAGCAGATGGTTGATCTGAAGCTGCTGAATGTCGGTAGCCTCGTCTTTGTCCTGGCGTTCCTGATGTTCATTCTTGCTTTCGCTGGTTGGGCCGTTCCGGCGCTCAGTCTTTCTCTGCGTCTGTCAGGGCTCCGCGCCACGCTGATCATGATAATAAGCGGAGCAATTGCGTTTCCAGTTTCAATCAAATTGCTACCTGTGTTCGGCACGATCCTGGCGTCGCCGTTCATGTTGCTGATGCTGTTCTTTTTACTGCGCGGTTACTTCACTGGGATAGTCGGCACGCAACGGGCGCGGGCTGCTTTCAAGCAACACCTCGAGGCGGCCACGATTAATCCGCGTGATTCATCGGCGCATTACAATCTTGGTTTGATACATCAACAACGCGGTGAAATGGATCTGGCGCGCGAGCGTTTTCAACGTGCGATCGACATCGACCCGGAAGAGCTGGATGCGCACTATCAGTTGGGCCGCATCGCCCGAGCTCAAGGCCGCCTGCCCGAGGCCATCGGCCACTTCGAGCAGGTTGTGCAGCGTGATCAATCTCACGCGCAACAGGAGATCTGGCGCGAGATTGGCTCGACTTACATTGCGGCCGGACAGTACAGCGACGCGCGTAACGTGCTCGAGAGGTTCCTTGATCATCGTCCCAATGATCCGGAGGCCCTGTATTTAATCGGCCGGGCGCACGCCGGGCTGGGGGACAGCCAGGAAGCCGACAGTTCGATGCAGGCCTGTATTGATGCAGTAAAGACTGCGCCGGCTTACAAGTACCGCGTCGAGAAGCGCTGGTTGAATGAAGCGCAGCAGTTCCTGAAGGGCCGGCGGGAAGCGCTTAGCAGCAGGCAGTAGAGGCCCAACATAAAATCGATGCGTTCATCAAATCGACGTTATTTGGAACTTGGCAGTTGTCCAACGAACTTTCACTAATCCACAAACTGTATATTTGTTTAGAGTCGGGCTGATCCCGTAGATTCTAGTTAATACGACTAGTCTTTGATGCATTGCGGTAGCATTACCAGTCCATAAAAGCAAAAGCTGCCAGCGCCAACCACGATAGAAAATCTTGACAACCCGAGTGGATCCGTCTAAGTATTAATTAGATTCAAGAGTCATCACGTGGAGGATCTCAAATCGTTCTCCAAGAATGCAAGCATTACGCTAACTTGAAAAAGCTCTCAGTCTCTATCAGTTCCCGATAGTGATATGACCAACACCTTGCGCTGCCCTCAATGCCAGCAACCTCATCGCGCAGAAGCTAAATTCTGTGACACCTGTGGATTCGCTCTTGAATCAAATCCTGTCAAAACTCTACCACTGGATCCCAGCCGAATTCCGGGAGCCCTAACTCAGACTGATTCCTTCATCGGTCGCATTATCGAATCGAGGTACCAAATCATTGAGCTGCTGGGCGAGGGTGCAATCGGACGGGTGTATCGTGCGCAGCATTTGCTCATCGAGAGAAAGGTAGCGATAAAATTCCTTCATAAGAAGTATGTAACTGATGAGACTGCCCTCAAACGCTTTCAAAGGGAAGCATATGCCGCGGCTTCAATAAAGCACCACAATGTGGTTGAGATCTACGATTTCCACGGACCCGAAGCCGAGGATGTCTCCGCTTACATTGTAATGGAATTGGTTGGGGGGCAGTCTTTGAGGGCGTTGCTCGAAGCGGAAGGAAGGTTGCCCATAACCAGAGCAGTGGCCCTGATGTGTGAAATTTGTAAGGGCGTCGGCGCCGCGCATCGACAGGAAGTCATTCATCGAGACATCAAGCCAGAGAACGTGATTGTAGGTTTGGATGAAGAGGGCTCCGAAACAGTTAAGGTATTAGATTTTGGTTTGGCGAAACTGCGGGAAACGAACGAACCCGGAATAACTTTACCCGGGATTCTGTTGGGAACTCTCTTGTATATGTCTCCCGAGCAATGCCGCGGAGAAGCACTTGATGCACGGTCAGATGTTTACAGCTTGTCGACTGTTCTATACGAGATGATAACTGGTGCAGCGCCTTTCGACGGTGCCGACTCCATTTGGAACAAACACCAGGAGGCGCCGCCTCCTGCGTTTCCGGAGGAATTGGATGTCCCAATAGAACTCCAAGCCATAATTTTTCGCGGACTGGCAAAGTCGGCTGATGAGCGACCCAGGGGAGCGACGGAGTTCCTGAGTGAGTTACAAGGCGCGGTTACTCGACAAGTCGCAAAACCCAATGAGCAGACACCCCCGAAGAAACGCAAATTTAAGTCGTCGAGTATCAGCGTCCGCCTTCACGGAGTGAACCACCCAGATGCTCTCACCTTGCCGGGTAGGTTTGACTTTGGCGTCATTACGGTGAACCCGGAGGAGATCGATCCCGTCCGGGAGGTGCTTGAGCTAAAGACGCGACACCCATTTCAAAGCGCGCGCGGCCATATCTACTACTGGGGAGCAGTGCGGACCCTTGAGGGAGACTTGGCGTACGTAGTTCATGGAGCTACTGGCGGCAACAAGAGGGACGCAAGCGAACTTGTGCGAGAGATGGCGCACCGTTTTGATCCTGATTTCATGCTGGTGCTTGGAACCGCAGTGGGACTACAAACCGGAAACCGGAAGATGGGACAGGTCGTCTATAGTCGTCTGGTGCGATCATCTGGCAATCGCGGATATGTGCGTCCAAACCTGGAGGAATTTGAGGAAGCCCGTAACCTACCACCAGACGAGAGCCTGATTGGACTCGCCGATCGCGTCGCGCACGTCAACGAGTGGCAGAGAGCCCTGCGTGGGAACAAGAGAACGATAAGGCCACCTGATCACAAGTCTTTGAGTTCCATCGCAGCGGTCAAGACTGAAATATTCTCCGGACCTGACGGCTATGAGGACTTTGATGCTCCGTTATTCAGAGCGCTTCGTCAGTATTGTCCTCGAGTAACTACAGTCAGTTTGGAAGGCGCCGCGACTCTCTTGAGTGCCTTGCTTCAAATTGTCCAACAGGGCAGGACCATGGGATATCTAGTCATCAATGGGATCGCAGATCTCGTTGACGATGTCGCGAGTGCAACTGAGCGCAGAAAGAGAAACCAGGACTGGGCCCGCTATGCCAGCGGGGCGTCAGCCGCTTTCGCTCGTTCGTTGATCGAGCGTTGGGGGCGAGATGCGCGCCGCCACACAAACATACCCGCTAAATACACACAGGACTTGGTTGGACCAGTACTGCTAAATGACAGAGCGCTGGTAGTTCATCACCTTCATCCTGAAAAATATTCTGAGCTCTGCAGGAAATATTCGGATGCAAATACGAGGAAGGTCTTCACCGTCTGTGCATTTGAGCCGATGTATTTCATTCGTAAACTGCAAGAGGTGTGCCTTCGTCCCCTCGAACTTGAAGAGAAAGAGTTCCTGGAAATAGCAGATGGCGTCTTTCCTCACTTTGCCGCATTTCGTGAACTGGCGAATCAAGGGATTGAAGTGACGCGAATTGTGTTGGCGGAAGATTCATATGAACATTGGAACGAACGAAACAAAGAGGCACTCGAACTTTTTGTCCGGCTGAATGGCAGTGTCGACTGTTACGTCTCCGAAGTTCTGCGTCTAAGGAATGATCATAATCTTTATCACATGACTGACCATGTGGTTTTCAATTCCTCTCTGCTGCTTGACTATTATCATGAGTCTCAGACTCTAATCATGACGTACGAGGAAAGGGGACCAATGCACGATGAATTCACCAAGTTCGAGAATCATTTCCGTGACAATAAGCACGCCGAGAAACTTTATAGGCCGTTAAATCATCTGGCGCGACCCGTAACACCTTCTTAGGAAGGCATTGGAGTGGTCATGAAAGAATGCCAAGCAACCGGGCCGCTTTACCGCCCTTCCAATTCACGGGCGAGGGGGAAATCAGTTTGGGATTAGGCTTAATCATGAACGCGAAGCGGTGCGAATGCTGCGGAAGGAACCTGGACCAGATGAGCTAGTTTGGTCGGCTTGGCTCATATTCCCGGGGTGGGATTTGAAAAGGGCACTCGCGAGTTGTACTATTCCCTGTCCTTTTCCTCTGGCACTTGTCAGGTTAGTGACCGGAGGGGATCGGAATCCCCATCACTGTTTCAACCGTTCGTCCAGTTGTCGAGTTTAGGGAGAGTATCGGTATGGACCCCGCGCGATAACAAAGGAGAAAGACCCATGTTTTCCGAATGGTATGAAGAAATCAGGAACAGCATCTTTTCAACAGGCGACACCCCGTCGAGGGGAAATGCTTCAGGCTTCGTCGGCCTTCCGTCCTCTGATGATCCGGCAATAGGTCAGATCTTGTGGGACGAGGAACTCGGCACTGGAGGCCGGCTAGATGATCTCATCCTGGAGACTTCTCATCAGATGAAACAGGAAGTCTATGGTGGAGCGGTTTATGCAGTGGTCCCTTTATACGCAACCAGCATCTGTATGGAGGAGTGTGTCTATTGTAACTACCGCGCGGGTAACAAGGGTATCGGAGTCGAGCGCATCCGTCTTTCTGATGATGAACTGATAGAAGAGGCACGCTACCTGATCGAAGAAAAGGGACTTCGGACACTCGAACTGGTTTACGCCACGGATCCACTCGTGCGGGCAGATTCAATGTGTCGGCACGTTGAGTTGTTGGAACGACTTCTCAGTCAGTATGGCGGGGGGAGTGTTGGTATCAATACAGAGGCACTCGAAGTAGAGGAATATCGAAGTCTAGTTGACGCCGGCTTGTCGTTTGCCGTCTTGTGGCAAGAAACGTACGATCGCGAACGCTATGGTGAAGTACATTTGGGAAAAACCAAGAAGACAAACTTCGAATATAGACTGAATGCTTATGAACGGATGATTGAAGGCGGAATCAAAAACATTGGTATGGGCGTATTGTCTGGACTCGCTGAGTGGAGACCTGACTGGGCAATGCTAATTCAGCACGAAAACTATTTGCGTCAGGAGTATGGATTAGGAGCCGCAGTCTTGGGAATTCCGCGTCTGAAAGTGGCGGCCGGTGCGTTACTGAAAGAGAGTTCTTTCATTCCCACGAGACAGGAGTTCTTGGTGACCGTGGCCCTGCATAATATTTACTCTCCCCGTACGATGGCTTTTGTAAACACCCGTGAGGATTGGGAGCTTTGCGTAGACCTGTCGAAAGGTGGCGGATGTCTGTTTACATTCAATTGTTCCACAATCCCCGGCGGCTACTCTCTTGGGCACAGGGGTTACCAGTTCCCAACACATTCGTATGACACGGCTACCTACGTCGGGAGACTCCAGGAACAAAATCTTCACGCCGTGTTTGAGTGGACCTTAAACGAAGTTGAATCAAACTCAAACGAGATATCACGCAAGGCCTCCCGGCACCCGAACAATGCGGCAATGTCCTTATCATAGCCGTCGGTTTTGCAGTCGCTAACTCGTTTTGAGTGGTTCCTGTGGCGCCAGCCTTCCTAATGTCTCAACCTCATAGCAGAATAATCGCCAGACTTATTAATGCGTTTTGAGCGTTGGTCAAGGTGTAACTCAGCGGCGGCATTTTCGCGCAGCCACTGGTCGCAGGGCGAGGGCTCATCGCGTATACTCAGCGAGTGTCTCGTTACTCTCAGGTAAATATTCCAGCAATCCTCGCTCTTGAAGACGGCCGCGTTTGGCGCGGGCGCTCGTGGGGCGCCGCGGGCGAGAGCACGGGCGAGATGGTCTTCAACACATCGATGACCGGCTATCAGGAAGTGCTCACCGATCCTTCTTACGCCGGCCAGATCGTCTGCATGACTTATCCGCTCATTGGCAACTATGGCGTGAACACCGAGGACGGAGAATCGTCGCGGCCCTGGGTCGAAGGGTTCGTGGCCCGTGAGTTCAGCCGCATGGCTTCAAACTGGCGTTCGGAAGAAACGCTTGACGATTATTTGCAGCGCTGGAACATCGTGGCTATCGATCACATCGACACGCGAGCTTTAGTTCGCCACATTCGCGACAAAGGCGCGATGCGCGCATGTCTCTCGACGATTGATGCCGATGCGGAAAGCGTAATTCAGAAAGCACGCAACTCGCCCTCGATGGAAAATCGCGAACTGGCTAGCGTCGTCACCACCAAAACACCCTACGAGGTTCCCGCCGCTATTAACGAACGCTTTCATGTGGTCTGTTACGACTTTGGCGTGAAACTGAATTCATTGCGAGAGTTGTCACTGGCCGGCTGTCGCATCACGGTGGTCCCGGCTTCGACTCCGGCAACCGAAGTCTTTGCCTTGCAGCCCGACGGAGTTTTTCTTTCCAACGGCCCCGGTGATCCTGCGTCAATGAGCAGGGAAGTCGAGCAAGTTAAGCGGGTGGCAAGGTCAGGCGTGCCGACGTTTGGCATTTGCTTTGGCCACCAACTGCTGGGGCGCGCTTTTGGGGGCGAGACTTTCAAACTCGTATTCGGTCATCGCGGTGGTAATCAACCGGTGAAAGCGTTTGGCGACGGCCACGTGGAAATCACTTCACACAATCACGGATTCGCGGTGAAGGGGGACAGTTTGCCTGCTGAAATGGAAGTGACGCATATCAATCTTAACGATCAATGCGTCGAAGGCATGCGTCACACGACACTTCCAATTATTTCAGTTCAGTATCATCCCGAGGCCTCACCCGGTCCGCACGATGCCGCACATCACTTTAAACGATTTATTGAATTGATGGAGGATCGCAGAGCGGTTCCCGGGTAAGTTCGCATGTCTGTCGGTGATTAATACCAGCGAGGCTGGGGCCTTAGACCAAAGAGACAGATACGATTCGGCCTTGTTCAACCGCAAAGCGGTTGCGACCCTCAGCCCAGGGTTGCCGCTGCGGCTACCCTGGGAGGTAGTATGAGAATAAGTCTCAACCGCAACGCGGTTGCGTTAATCGCATCAGAGAAAACATCCGGCCCGGCGCCACCGCGTAGCGGTTGCAGAATCAATCGTTCTCTTTTCCCAGGGTGGCCGAAGCGGCAACCCTGGGCTGGAGGGAGTAACCGCTTCGCGGTTGGGCGCTAAGCACACAGGTCGATTGTTCCGAAGACTTAATGTGCCTCAAGGTTTGCCCTACAGGGTAGTCTGGAGGCATCGCATTTCAAACGCTGTCCTCAAACCCATCGGTATCGTCTTCATTCTTCGTTGATTGGCTTCAGTTCTCCGGTGAGCAAGTCCGGCCGCACGCGGGCCATCTCGTCGGGGGTGGTACTGATGGTTGGGCGGTCTAACTCTCCCACCGCTTCATTCTCTGCTTCGACGACCGCCTCCTCCAGGACCTCGGCGATAGTTTCGCTGCCGCGATGTTCCAGCCAGTGACGATAGCTGACCGTGATAATCGCAATCACGGGGATGGCCAGAAAGATTCCCGCGACACCGGCGATCTCTGCCCCAGCCAGGATTGCCAGAATGACCGCCAGCGGATGCAAGTGGATTCCTTGCCCGATTAGTCGAGGATAGATCACATAGTCCTGGATGATTCGCAGCACACCCAGGAAGATCAGGACCCCGAATGCAAGACCAAATCCTGAATGCAGCAGTGCCAGCAAGATCGCCAGGATTGCCACGGCCAGCGGGCCGATCAAGGGCACAAACTCGAGCATGCCGGCAATCAATCCGAGCACGAGCGGGCTGGGCAGACCGAGCAGAGCAAAGCCCACACTGCAAAAACCGGCAATCAGCAGGCAAGCCGTTAATTGCGCGCGGATGTAAGCAGCCAGCGTGCTGTTGACGTCCTGAAAGAACTCGTCGCCGCGCCACCGTAAGCGCCCACGCGGGAGCATAGCCAGAACCGATCGGCGAAAGCTGTCGGCATCTTTGAGGAAGAAGAAACTCAGGATCGGAATTAGCACCAGCCAGGGAATGTAAATTATCAACCCCAGCAATCGTTCAAAGGCCACGCTGACAAGTTCGCCGCCCTTTGCGATTAGACCCAGGAAGGTATTGTTAACCGCCTTGACGATACCCTCAGGCATGCGGTGCTGCATGAAATATCCATTAAGCCGATCCGATGCGTTCGTGATTGTCTTGTAATAGGCTGTGGCTTGCAGCTTGAATTCGGGAAACTGCGCGCCCAGTTGAGGCGCCAGGAAATAGATCGCCAGCCCGATTCCCACAAACAGCACCGCGTACACAATTCCAATCGCGAGCCCGCGATGTATGACTCGTTCCCGTCCACCCAGACGAATCGGCCGCTGTACCAGATCAACCAGAGGCGCCACCAGGTAGGCAAAGAAAATGGAGAGGACGATTAAGAGGAGGACAGTTGTCAGCTTGTAAACGATCCAGAGAAACATCGCCACCGCGAGCAGGATAATAATAATCCGCAGCACCGCTCGCGTTTGCATCCAGGCCGCTAACTGGTCCTTCTCTTTTGCCGCAGAGTGATCAGAGTCTGGCGTCATGAATTCTAATCGTTAGATGAAACCAATCTATCTGGAGTTACTCAGAAATCGTCGTCATCATAGCTTTCGTCAGCTTCAGCCATCTTGATACCGGCTTCCTCCCAGACCAGGCCGCGCCACTCGTTTGTTTCGCCGAGCACTTGCAGGGCCGCTTGAGGATGGCTGGGATTGCGTTCGATGCGCAGGACTTCCGCAATCACACGCAATTTCTCACCGTGGTCGCCGAGCACCAGCAAATTAACTCGTCCGCCAACCGGCGGCAGGTCGCGCTGGAGATGAATCAAAGTTCCTTCGGGACCAACGTTATCTGTTTCGCCTTCGGCGACAATGTGAATCCCATCATTTGTGTCCCACTCAGCCCGGATGGGAAAGGCGTGGACATAGCGCTGACCGGATCGATTGTCAATAGTAGAACTCTGGGGCATTGAATTTTGACTCCTCTTTCGACTGAAGGTGCTCGAGGGCAATCGTCCCGTATGATACAGGGAAACGAGCGATTTGCCGAAGGATGAAGGATAGACACTCGTTCTTCTGGGAGTGGGGACGAAATGCCGGATTAATATCTGGCCAGACTCTCTGGTGATTAATAGAACTACCGCGAAGCGGTGATGCAACAAAGCCCAGGGTTGCCGCGTTTTCGCGAGCTTCCTCACCTCGTCACGATCGAGCCCATGCGCACAACCTCAAAGTTAAATCCTTTGATGTTTTTCAACATGCCCAGGTCGTCATTGCTCCAACGCGGATCGGGCGCACCGCTTAAAAACCAACCGGGGCCGTTGTCGGCGACGAACATTCCGTATTTCTTCAGCGCTCGCAGAATCACCTGATTAGCCGCAGAGTAACTCGAAATATCAAAAGATGACTTCAGGCGCACGCGCATTCCCATGGGCGGCAGATTGGGATCCGGATCGCCGCTGGCAAAGTGGCGCGCGGGATAGACGTAAGCCTTTCGCGATCGCCCGACCGTGAAGCGCAAAGCATGTCTGATCTCGCGCTGCTCAAACACTTCATCGTAACGAACCAATCCCGGAAAAATTGGCAGCCCGGCCGCATCCGCTGAAGTCCAGCCCTCCGGTCGCAGCTTACTCGAATTCAAATCAAAGACTGCGCCGCTGCCGGCGACCCAGCTCGCAGAGCCCTTCACTGGGGACGCGGAAAATAATTCGTATAGCTTCCAGTGGTCGCGATCGATCACCAACACGTGCCGGTCACCGGTCCCGTTTGGCCCACCTTCAATCGGCGCGTCGCGCGGCACCGGGTAAGGGCCCGGATCGCTCTCACCGCCGTACGATCGAAAACTCACCGGCGCCAAAGGCTGCGTGCCCGGCACTACGATGTAGGGAATTCCATTCGGCGCGCCGTTCCACACGGTGCCAAAATCCGGATGCAGGCGGTCATCAGCGCCAATGCTCTTGATCAAATTCGCCGAGTTAGGATCCAAAGGTGAGTTGGAGATGTCCTGGTTCCACGGATTGTCGGGAGGGAAAAGCCGCTTGCCATGCAGACTGGCCCCCGATCCAAGACTGGTTAGTGACGCCGGCCCCTGTGCTATCGTTCGCGGCCGCGTCGCTGGTGGAGTGGGCACGAACGCGGCAGTATGAGTGCCATTGAATTCGTTCTCAGCCGGGCTCGACGAAAGGAGAACTATCAACAGAGGGGCCCCGACCGCGATCCAGGCCAACCAGGAGAAGCGATTTCCTTTACTCATCACTCTCAACCTTTCCCCAACGAATTTGCGTCCGATGCAGTCTACTATTTCGGTAGAAGACACCATCAACAAAGTAGTATAATCCCGCTCGGCCCCAGATATTCGGGAACGCAACACCCACCCTCAAGCCCCAGAGTTGCCTTTCACTCAGCATCAGTCTCAATTCCCCCGCTTGCCCCCGGAATGAGCGTTCGTGTCAGAGCGGGCGGTTGATCGCACGCGTTCCGCGCAGAAGGGCAGGCCGGGTTTGCAAAAGACTGTTTCATGATGCGCAACTTCTTCCATGATGCTTCGATTAAAAGCGGGCCTGTTTACCGGCGTGCGTTTCGGAAGCTGATTAAGAATCGCGGGCTCGTCCTCGGCGTTGCGACCTGGTTAATTAGCTCCGCCCTTTCCTTTCCAGTTGCCGCCGCTAGTTTGCCAAGCGGGTTTGTCGAGACGACCTTTGCCACTGGACTCTCGTCACCCACAGCGATGGACTTTGCTCCCGATGGCCGGCTGTTCGTCTGTCTTCAGGGTGGCACTCTCCGGGTGATCAAGAATGGCGCTCTGCTGCCGACGCCGTTTCTGACCCTGACTGTCGATTCCGCAGGTGAGCGCGGTCTGCTCGGCATTGCCTTCGATCCCAACTTCGCTACCAATAACTTTTTGTACGTCTATTACACCGTGCCAGGTTCAATCGCGCACAATCGCGTCAGCCGCTTCACAGCCAATGGTGATGTCGCGGCCGCAAACAGCGAAATGATCATTCTCGACCTCGACAATCTGAGCGGCGCCGGCAATCACAATGGCGGCGCAATCCATTTTGCTTCGGACGGGAAGTTGTACATCGCTGTCGGCGAGAACGCCAATGGATCGAATTCGCAAACGCTCGCAAATCTCCTGGGAAAGGTCTTACGCATCAATGCGGATGGAACGATTCCCACGGACAATCCCTTCTTCAACACGTCCGGGGCCCGCAAAGAGATCTGGGCGCTGGGACTTCGCAATCCCTTTACCTTCGCATTTCAGCCAGGCGCCACGCGCATGTTCATTAACGACGTCGGCCAGAGCACCTGGGAAGAGATTAATGACGGTATCGCCGGATCTAATTACGGATGGCCAATCACTGAAGGGCCGACATCGGATCCAAGGTTCCGAGCGCCCCTGTTTGCCTACGGTCACGGCTCAACCAGCACAACGGGCTGTGCTATTACCGGCGGAACTTTTTACAACCCCGCTGCGATGCAATTCCCGGCCAGCTATGCCGGCAAGTATTTCTTCGCCGATCTGTGCGGTGGATGGATTCGCCTATTGGATCCATCCAACAATACTGCGGCCGACTTCGCCAGCGGCATCTCCAGCCCGGTTGACTTGAAGGTTGCGGCAGACGGCAGTCTCTATTACCTCGCTATCGGTTCGAGTGCGGTTTTCAAAGTCCGATACTCGCCGGTTAGTCCAACCATTACTTTGGACCCGGCAAACCAAACAGTGCTGCAAGGACAAACGGCCAGCTTCACTGTGGCTGCGAGTGGCAGTGCGCCGCTCAGCTATCAATGGCAAAGAAACATGACGAACATCGCCGGCGCAAACTCATCCAGCTATTCAATTCCCGCGACAGCTTTTGCGGATAATGGCGCAAAGTTTCGTTGCGTCGTGACGAATGGCTCTGGCAGCGCGACCAGCAACGAAGCAACTTTGACCGTCAACGTTCCGCCAAACATCATCACGCATCCTATCGATCAGACCGTCGCGCAGGGACAGCCAGCAACCTTTACTGTCAGCGCTGGTGGCAGCACGCCGCTCAGCTATCAATGGCAAAGAAACATGACGAACATCGCCGGCGCCAATTCATCGACGTATACGCTCGGGTCCACAGCTCTGGCAGACAGCGGGGCAAAGTTTCGTTCCGTGGTGACGAATAGCTTTGGCGCCGCGAACAGCAATGAGGCGACGTTGACGGTGCAGCCGCCTCCGCCCATTCTCCAGACCGAAGAGAATACTGATCTTGCCATCGCTTTCGACTCAGTCACCATGCTGCGCGATCCTTATCCCCTCACTAACAGCTTTAACTTTAGTTCTGACAACCGAACGAGGGTGATGCTATTCGCCGTCAATTTGGACTTGCTGCCCAGTGAAAACAGCTCAGCGGTGACCTCGCAAGCCGAAGATGCACAGTTGAAGGTCTATCCGTTAAGGGTTGAATCAGTGACTACGGTTCCAGGATTAAGCTGGTTGACGGAGGTGGTTGTGGCGCTGCCTGACAATTTACCAGGGACTGCGGATGTCCTGGTAAGTGTCACCTGGCATACGAGGACCAGCAACAAGATGCGGATCAAGATCAAGTGAGCCTAAATATTATTGCGCAGTCTTCTTCTCGGCTGGCTCAACTTTGCGCAGCAGCGCCTGAACCAGCAGCAAGCGCGCCATCACGCGTAGTTCATTGCGTTGCAGTCGATCGGTCAATGCCTTCGTGCGATTGAAATCCGCGTTAGCCAGAGCAACTACGCCCTTGCCGTACTTAAAAATCGCAAAGTCGAGCGAAATTACGCCCGGCTGCTGCAGCTTGATTTCGCCGTCCTTCACAAATCCCGTCTTGATTAACTTGTCGAGTAGCAGGAGCTTGCCGAGGTTATCGTTCGCTCGGTCGACGACCGGCTCGATGGCCGTGAACGCCCGGTCCGGGTCCACGATCGCATCGGCGAGGAGGACTGCCAACAAAGCATCCGATTGCGCCTGGCTGGTAAGATCCAACTTGACCAGTGGCTGGGCCTCGTCCAACACCTTCAAGGCTTCGTCGTGCCTGCCTTTCTTCTCGAGCATCATAGCGATCTCGGCCATCGCCACCGCCCGTTTTTCCTTTTGCCGAATGGACGGCAGCAACTTTTCCACCTCTTCAACGTCGCCACGATTCAGGGACAAGTTCATTTGATGCGCATCGAGCAAGTCGTTCAAACTACTGCGTTGCGACTCGTCCTTAACCTCACTCTTGATGAACTCACGCAGCGCCTCGGCCTTGCCGTTCATCGCCGCCTTCGCGGCCGCGGCTTGATAGAAGTTTTTGCGCGCCTCTTCACTGGCTCCAACACCGGCCCTGACCAAATCTTCCGGCGTGCCTTTGCTGAACAGCGACTCCAATTGCACCCACTCTTTCTGCTCTTTGGTTAGCACCTGCGTGCCAAATTTCGCTTTCAGTTTGTCAGCCCGATCGGGAGCAAGTTGTTCGATGTCCGGCATCACATCCATTGTCCCGAGCAGCAGATTCGAATTGGCCGAGGCGTTATCGGCGGCGTCAGTCACGACGTCGACCAGCACTCGTCTTTGATCGTCGCTCAGCTTGATTCGACCGGAATCAAGAACAGCTGTGTTTTCGGGCGTGGCCGGAGCAGGCCGAGAGGCTCGCAAAAGCATCATGGCCATCCCCAAGGCGGTGTCGTCCGTCGACACGTTAGCCGTTTGGATCTTGCCGATCAGATCGCCGGCGAATTCCAACCCGGCTTCAGGATTGTTTTGGGTAAGTTGCAGCAAAACTCCGTAAGCTTGATAGGTAAGTCCCTTCGCCAGGCTTTCACGCGCGAGCTGCAGGGCATGCCCGGGATCGCGCGCCGCCACCTGGTTGGTGATTTCCTGTTCCAGATCACGCTCGTCGAGCAAAGCGTAACCAGCATTCAGATTGTCCGGTGTGGGCAGGCGCGTGGCACGCAACATGTCCAGAGCGAGTTGCGGATCGTGCCGCGCAACCTTGAGCAGGAACTCGTGTCGCAAAGAAAAGGCCTCATAATACTGATTCAGATCCTGGGCTTTCTCGTTCGCCGAACGCTTAGCGGTCGAGTCTTTAGCGGTCGAGTCTTTAGCCGAAGCGTCTTTGCCCGCAGCGTCTTTGGCTGGGTCTTTCGCGTCCGCGGTGGTTGGATTGTTCGGCGAGGTGAGACTATTCAGCGCATCCCAGAACAAATTGCGCGCGCGTTTCTCGTCATGCGTCCACAATAGATCGGCGGCGGCGGCTAAGACGAACGAACGGTTCTCTGGCAGCCTGAGACTCAAGGCCTGAGTGGCCACTTCGTCCAGCATCGCGAGCGTCTTGCGTTCCAACTCCTGCCGCTTTTCGATTTGCTTTTGCGCCTTGTCCTTCTCACCGTCCTGCGCCAAATCTTTTGCAGGAGTGAGCAGCGCAAATAAAAACAAAAGCAGAAGTGAAAAGCAGAGATGTGGGAACTTGATTCTCATTGCTGACTCCTGAATACCGGCAAGCAAAGCTGATTGGCCATAACCATAGTCCTTGTTTGGCTATGGATCAACGTTTGGAGCTTACGGTAGGGTCTTACACTTGAGGATGACGTCAGTACCGAGAGCGGTAGCGACCGGGTCTCAACTCACGTGACGGTCGAGATCGCCAAGGCTGCGACCCGGTCGCTACCGCTCTCGGTACTGACTTCATGCCTGTCGTTTCTTCGTCCAAACCATTAAACCGTTGGCGCACGGATCAAATCTCAACTAGAATGCGTCGGCTGTAGCGCAAGTTGCCAGCTTGCGCCCCGCAAATTCAATATTCCCGTTATCAATTGAAAGAAGGAGCCGCAGTGAGAAACTTCAAACTCATCTTGACCGCTTTGATTCTACTTTCTTGCCTATGCGTATCAGGGCTGCCGCAGAACCCTGCGCCGATTGGGATTCGGCCTGAGCCGCCCGAACGCAAAGGGGTGGTCGCGTTACGCGCCGCGCGTTTGATAGACGGCACCGGCGCGGCGCCGATCAATAACGGCATCGTGATCGTCTCTAATAACAGGATCACAGCGGTTGGCGATGCGAATTCGGTGCGCGTCCCCGCGGGGGTGAAGGTGATCAATTTAGGCGACGTCACGCTGCTGCCTGGTTTCATTGATGCGCACACGCATCTCATCGGGCGGGTGCTCGGCGATCCCGACGGCGACACGGCCGTGGTCAGAGACTATCAATCCTTCGGCGCGATCCTGGGCGTACTGCATGCGCGCGACACTTTGATGGCCGGCTTTACCAGCGTGCGCAACGTCGGCGCCTCGGGACCGTTTGACGATATGGCTTTGCGCAAAGCCATCAATGAAGGCTGGACGATCGGCCCGCGAATGGAGAGCGCCGGTCACGCGATTGGTATTACCGGCGGTCACTGCGATGAAAATGGATTCCGCCCCGGCCTCCTGCCGCTTGGTCCCATCGACGGCGTGGCCAACGGACCGGAAGAAATTCGCGCCGCCGTGCGTTATCAAATCAAATACGGCGCCGACGTAATCAAGACCTGCGCCACCGGCGGCGTGCTGTCGGAAGGCGACGCCGTCGGTGCTACGCAATACAGCTTTGAAGAATTAAAAGCGCTGGTCGACGAAGCTAATAAACTCGATCGCAAGGTCGCCGCGCATGCCCACGGCACCGAAGGCATCAAGCTGGCTGTGCGAGCGGGTGTTTCCTCTATCGAGCACGGATCGTTTTTGGACGAAGAAGGCGCGCGCATGATGGCCGAGCGCGGGACGTTCCTGGTGCCGACCATGATGGCCGGCGAGTTCGTGGAAAAAGCCGCGAAGACCGGCGTGCTGAAAGGTCTGCGCGCCGAGAAGGCCCTGGCCGCCGCCGCCGCTATCCGCCACGCAATCAAGCTGGCCGTCGCGAACAAAATTCAGATCGCTTTGGGCACTGACGCCGGCGTAATCCCGCACGGCACCAACGCGCGCGAGTTTGTGCTGATGGTCGAATGGGGCGGCATGAGCCCGATGGATGCAATCATCGCCGGCACAATGAACGGAGCAAAACTGCTCGGCTGGGACAAGAACCTGGGCTCGATCACCGTCGGCAAGTGGG
>DATNNY010000254.1:0-25176 GCA_035601635.1 Pyrinomonadaceae bacterium | reverse complement strand
CGAATCACTGGTTCTCCTCGGCGCCTCGGGCAGCGGCAAGACTACTATCCTGCGCATCATCGCGGGTCTTGAGTTACCGGACAGCGGCCGCGTCATTCTTCACGGAAAGGACGTAACCGATCTGCCGGCGCGCGAGCGTGGTGTGGGCGTGATCTTTCAGGCGTATGCGCTGTTTCCGCGCATGACAGTGGAGAAGAACATCGGTTTTGGCTTGAAGATTCGCCGCGTGAAACGCAAAGAAAGAAAGGAAACCGTCAATCGCCTGCTCGAGCTGGTGCAGCTGGAAGAACATCGTAAGAAGTATCCCTGGCAGCTTTCCGGCGGCCAGCAACAACGCGTGGCGATCGCGCGCACACTTGCCTACAAGCCGCAGGTACTACTGTTTGATGAACCGTTTGGCGCGCTCGATGCACAAACGCGGGTCAAGCTGCGACGCGAGATTCGGGCACTCCTAAGACAGGTCAAAGTGCCGTCGGTCTTCATCACACACGATCAGGAAGAAGCACTAGAGCTGGGCGATCGCATCGCGGTCCTCAATGACGGCCATCTGGAACAGATCGGCACCCCGGACGAAGTTTACAATCAACCGGCCACCGAATACGTCGCTACGTTTTTGGGCGCGGCGAACCTTCTGCTGGGCGTCGTGACCGAGCATTGTGTCGAGATCGGCAGCGCTCGTCTGCCGGCCGAAAAAGAGACGCGACGATTTCGTGAAGGCCAGTCAGTTAAACTGGTGTTTCGTCCTGAGGATGTCTGTGTCAGCCAGGACGCAAATTTACCGGAAGCATGCCGCCGGCTGGCCAACGGCGTGATCGAGGAAGTGAATTTTGTCGGCGCCTATGAGCGTCTCAACGTTCGTCTCGATCTTACGCACCGACCGCAACCTGAAAACGAAGCCCCACTTTATCAAGTGACTATTAACACGCCCGAAAGAATGACCGGCGTTCCTATTATGATTACGCGGCCCAAACCGGAAGCCAACGCCGTGAAGTATAAGGCCGGCGATCGTGTGGCTGTGGGTCTCACTTCTTTCAGCGTCCTGCCGAATTACACGCTCGCGAGACAACGGTAAAATCTATGAGATTCCCGCGATTTCTCCTTATACTCGGGGTACTTGTTTGCCCCACTCATGTAACAGCGCAGTCGCGCGTTCCGGAAACCGACAACCAAAGTTGGAATGATCTTCAAATCACGGTGCCGATGACTAAGAAAGTCGACTTCACGACTCAGATGACTCTGCGTCTTGGCGACAATGTAACTCAGACGGCGGATCAGCGTTGGGGAATCGGATTTGTTTTCAAGCTAAACAAATATCTCAACGTCGTTTCTTTTTACTTTCATCGGGAGGCGCGGCCTCCAAACGGGAGGCATGAGTCTGAAGATAGAGCAACACTCGGCGGTACCGTCCGGCTTCCGGCAGGCAAATTCACCATCTCTGATCGAAATTGGTTCGAACGACGCTGGCGCGAGCCGCAAGTCGACGCCTGGCGCTATCGAAATCGCTTGCAGGTCGAGCATCCATTCCAGATCAATAAGAAAAAATTTACCTGGTTTATTTCCGACGAAGTTTTCCATGATTGGAGCTTACACGTTTGGCCCCGTAATCGTCTTAGCGGCGGCGTAAGTCATCCCTTCAACAAGCACCTAACATTGGAGCTGTACTATACGCGTCAGAATGATAGCCATACTCGTCCGGGCGACCTCAATATTGTCTGGTCGACCTGGCGGGTTAAGCTGTAATGCAAATCGACAAAGGAAAACTCAAAACGATCGCGGGTGGGAGCGACACGATTGGGTACGGAATCGGTTCTCAGTAGGAGCAACTCATCCCTTTGTGAACCGTGAAATAGCGCGCGCAGGAATTGAAGCGGTTCCTACTTACACTTCATGAGTTTGGCTTCACTGCCATAAACCAGCGTAAAAATTCCTACCAGCTCTTTGGTGACGCTGTTTCTGACGCTTAGCTTCAGTCTCTTGCCGTTGACTTGACCTGCGAACCTGACAGGAGAGCCGTTTAGTTGTTCGTTTTGACGAACCGGTCCCCCGTGTTCCGGGATCTGCATTCCTGGAACATCGAACCGGCCTCGGCCATCGAGAGTGATCCTCTGGCTGATCGTTGCATGAGCACAATCATATTCGATCGCGGCGCCCTGCGCCGTAACCTCCATGCTAATGTGCTCTCCGCCCCAGAAACCCACCGGCAATCCCTTCTTTCGGACTTCGCCAATCGGTAGACTCACCATTGCATGCCCGCCTTTAGTCGGAATTTCCTTCGGATGATTTTTGTTCCAGGTTACCAGGGCGGGCAAGGTGTCGCCCCGGTCGGCGTGGCTGATGAAAAGAAAAGCACTGCCGGCAAGAAACAAGAAAACAACGATCATGACATTCCCAATGCGGTTCATAGCGGACCTTACCAATCTCATTCTGGCTTATCTTCTCTCTATACTCAAACGTTCGATAGAATGGAAAACGGCCAGCCGAAATAACTGGCAGGCCGTGTTCAAATCATGGAAGCCGGGGCTGAGTTCCTCGGTCGAGGGAATCCTTCAACTCCGAATGAATCATCTAGTTGTCCGGTCGGCGGCAATGTTCGAATATCCGGAGTCTCCTGCCGAATTGAACGCCCGCACGCGATAGCGATACCACGTCTTGGCAGCCAGCCCAGTGTTGGAAAAACTCGTCGTGTTCATTCCGACTTGAGCAATCTCCACAAAGTTTGTGCAGCCATTGCCCTGGCAGCGCTCGATCTTAAAACCGTCCTCGTTTCCGGAATTATCCGTCCACGTTAGATTAATTTGACTAGCTGAAACTGCCGTCGCCGTCAAATTACTCGGAGCAGCAGGAAGCGGAGTGGGCGTTGGCGTCGGTGATCCGCCGCAGCCTGGGAACTTGAACGAGCCGATGCGCGTGTGCCAATTGAAGCTACCGTTCGCTGGTATGTATTCCTGGGTGTACCAGAACGTGCAGTCGTCCACGGGGTCGACGGTCAGATCGCTGTAATCTCCCCAACGACTGCTCGTGCCTGTTTGGCTGCCCGCGCCGGCAAAGAGCGTTGTTTCACCCTGGGTCAGCGTATTGAGCGGATCGTTAAAGAGCCGTCCAGCGTAGCGGATCTGCGGGTGGATCGATGCGCTCGAAGCACTGTAGCCGACCGCGAGATTTCCCTGTTGGTCCATTGCGGCGCTGCCCATCCAACGCCAGGTCGTGTCCGGCTGGTAGGTGCTCTCCTGGAATACCGCCACGGGTCCGGCAGTCACGTTGCGCAACTCGAACCAGCGTACTCCGGCCACCCCGCCTGAACTCACGGTGTAGTTCCCAACCAGGGCTTCGTGGTCGCCGAAATTGCGATAGGCCAGACGGAACATTAACCGGTCGCCAATGCCGTCCACCCTGTCAGCCACGCCAAGCTGCGGTACGCAACTGCGCGTGGTGGAGCACAGCAGCGAAAAGCCTGCGGCGGCGGGGCTGGAAAAAAGCGTAAAGGTCGAATTCGCCGGCGTGGCAAAGTCGACGTGGAAATGGAAGACCCGGTAGGCGCCGGTGCTGGGAAATTCCACGAACGATGCCGGAGCGCCAGCCGGTGGAAGAATCGAACCATCGAGATCACTGGGAAGGTAGACGTCTTCGCCGGGTCCACCGGTAATTCCCGTGCTGACAAAGGTGGCCGGGAGTCCGGCAAGCATCTTGGCTCGATCGAACGCGAAAGGCTGCGGGCCGAGGAACGCTGTGCCCGCCGAGTTGAATACGTTCATGCTCATGTAGTAAGCATCGGGCCATACACTCAGATGTGGATAGTCGAAGAAGTTGGAACCGAGGTGAAAGTCATAGCGATTAAAGCTGCCGGTGGCATCGCTCGTGGTTGAGACTGCAACGCATTCGTCTGTGGGCACGCCTGAGCCTGCGAACTGGGTGATGACCCAGCGGTTGGCAATTTGATCGTACAGCACGACTGGATCGCCATGACCACTGCTTTGGCAAACGCCGCCAAAGCCGCTCCAGAGCGTAGCGATGCCCGAAGGACCCAACAACGATGTGCCCGTTGTCTTGTCAAAGACCTGAAAGCCTTCATTAACTATTTGTACGTACTGGGTCGCGCCGACTTCGCCGTTAGTGTCGGGCGGTGCGCAGTTGCACGCAACACCAGGAAAGGCGACACCGTCAAAGTTAAGAAGGGGGCTGGGCATATTGGGCGCAAACAAACTCAAAAGGAGGCTATATCCCTGAGTGGCTGCGTCAGGAGTGTCCTGATGTTTGAGTGTGGCCGGTACCTTAGGATTTTCATTGGCTTCGCGCTCGACCTTCTTGCCTACTTTGTCTGGCTTCATTTCGCGGAGCGGCGGTGAGGTGTCGTTGTGAACCGAGGCGCCGACTATGACATTGCTCTTTTGATTCTGGCCAGAACTGGGTGGGAGCACAGGCGCCGCTAACGGACTCTTCTCGGCATGCGACGCTTTGGATCGCCCGGCTTCAATAATTCGGGGCAACAGCATTACCGCGGTGAGCAGCAAAGCTGCCGTAATTACTATCATCCATCGTTGTCGCGTTTTCATTTCATGTCCTCCAAATTCGTTGACTATCGGTTATGCGCCGGGAACCGAAGGTTGGAATGCCGATAATGCTTTCAAGGAAGAGTCTCCCTCGAACCGAAAATGTAAATTGTATCGAAAACTCGTAGGGGGCGACCGAGTCAAAGCAGTGAGTGGCGCGGAGTATAGCACCGCAAATATTTTTGGCAAGCAAATTCTTTGCAAGGCCTGCATTCCGTAAGGCGGCGAATCGTTTGAGACAGCAACAGCATCGTCTGAAAGACCGGTTCAACGTGAGCAGCTACCAAATGGGCAGGCAAGAACAGGAAGACCGGCTTGGCCAATACTCGATTAGCCATCGCAGGTCCAGTCATTGGTGTGGCTTGAGCAAAAAACGAAGAGGCCGCCCAAGCTCAAGACTTGGGCGGCCTCAGATTAAGAAAAGCCGATGGTTACTGACAACCAGCCAGCTTGAAGTTCGCGATCCGGGTGCTCCAGTTAAAAGTCCCGTTCGTCTTGAGGTACTCAGTGGTGTACCACATCGTGCAATCATCAACCGGATCGACGCTGAGGTTGCTGTAGTCACCCCAACGATTGAGTGTTGGCAATTGGGATCCACCACCATTGAATACTGAAGTTTCAGGGATATTCAGGGTGCCCAAAGGATCACTTGGCGCTCTGCCCGTAAAGCGGATTGAAGGAAACATACCGCTGCTCGAAACGCTATAACCGACGGCAATATTGCCAACCTTGTCCATCGCCGCACTGCCCATCCAACGATAGAGCGTGTCAGGAGCGTAGGTGCCTTGCTGATAAAGAACCGGGGTGCCCGTGGACATCGTGCCGCCCGTCGGATTGCGCAACTCGTACCACCGCACACCGCTACCGCCGCCAGCAGTTACTGAATGATTAACTAACAATGCCTCGTGACCGTCAGCAAAGTGTCGATAAGAGAGACGGTACATCAAACGATCAGCCAGCGAGTCGAGCTGCTGGCTGGTCCCGCTTTGAGGTATGCAGGCGCCACCGCCGCAGGCGGTCGTGAATGAGGCAACTGCGATCGTAGTCGGGCCCGTTAAGGCCGAACTTGAAGGCGTGGTCCAGTTTACTTTGAACTTCCAGAGTCGCAGCGAATTGCTGCCAAAGTTCAAGAGCAGATTTGGTGTGCCGGCGGGTGGCGCAATCGAACCATCGAGGTCAGACGGCAAGAGACCGCCGAAGGATGAGCTCAACTGAACACACTGTTGGGTAACAGCCCGCGCGGCAATGCCGAGAATCGCATCGCGATCAATCGCGCAAACCTGGGAACCGATAAAGCTGCGGCCATTCCTAAACATGTTGTAGGTGACGTAATAGCCGTCAGGCCAAACACCAAGCTTGGGATAGTCGTTAAAGTTTCTGCCGTAAGAAAACGAGTAACGATGGTAAGTTCCGGTTGCGTCCGAGGTATCCGACACTGCAATACACTGGGTGTACGGCTGAGAGGAAACCGCAAACTGGGTCATCACCCAGCGATTGGCGGCTTTGTCATACTGCGCAATTGGATCACCGTCATTAAACGATTGGCAAGGCCCGCCGAATCCACTCCAAAGCGTGTTGCCGGCTGCCGGACCGTAAATTCGCGAGCCGGTTGCTTTGTCATAGACTGCGAAATCTTCGTTTACCCACTGAACGTACTGCGTCGCACCGGCCGATCCATTCGTGTCCGGAGGCGCAGCGTTTGGGGTGTAACCACCGCCGACGCCCAGGCCATCAAACCCAAGGCCTGGCGTAATGATTACCGAGCTGGGCGCGATGCCCTTCGCAGCCAGCTGGTCTCTTTCGTTCCCGGTTGGAACAGCAAAGCGTTTGACTTCGTGGTCGGGATTAGTGCTGACATGTTTCTTAGGTGCAATTTCTCGTAACGGAGGAGATACGTCCTCATGATCTGGCCGAATGATCTCGGCACGCCGCTGTTCAGCAGTATCACTCTGCGCGAAAGACAAAAACGGCGAAGCCGCAATTGCGCACAGTGCTCCCGCGATTAGTAAGGCAAAAACTTTTTTCATCTTCCCTCCAGAATTGTATAGACGTTAAGAGTTTTGAGCATCGAGCAGCTACTGTCTTGCTCCGTAGGATGGAGAACTATACATGGTCTCGATGGTTATCGCAATGGTTCGTTCATAAAGCGCTATACCCCATGGTTACTATTATTTCTGACAGTAAACTGCCGGAATGTTGGTAGCGTTCATGTGACTTTGCGATTTGATCCCCACGTGAGGCTGGGAACTCGAAGATTCATTTCTTGAACCGGGCATTAACACAAAATCTTGAATTCAGCCTCAATTGTCCTGAAGCTCGGCGAATCTCAACGGCGCCGCTCCAGCCAGCGTCGTATCATTTGCGGCAGCAAAAGCATCGTCTGAAAGACTGATCCAGAGGCAAATCGGCGGGCAAAGCCGCGAAACAGCCGGCCGGCTTCCGGGTTGTACCCAAACCACCAGAGATCAGGAAGGAATCCGGCCCGGTTGATATGAATATGCCGCGCGCTGACCAACTCCAGTAATCCCGCGCGGCCGTGCGTACGGCCCAGGCCACTCTGCTTAACTCCGCCCCAGGGAGTTGACGCGATCCCGTGGGTGTAAAGAACTTCGTTAACCATTACGGTGCCGGCATCGATACGCTCAGCCAGACGCTTGCCACGCGCTATGCTGCCGGTCCAGACGCTGGCAGTGAGGCCATACACGCTGTCGTTCGCCAAGCGGACGGCCTCTTCGTCTGTCTTGAAGATCATGATGGGCAGCACCGGCCCGAAGGTTTCCTCGCGCATTACGTCCATGTCCTGGTTCACATTGATCAGTACGGTGGGTGGAAAGAAAGGCGCCGCGGTACCGGCGACTCGATCGCCACCGGTAAGCGCAGTCGCACCTTTATCAATCGCTTGGTCGACGTGTTTTTGCACCGCCAGTAATTGGCGCTCGCTCGTCATCGATCCCAAATCGGCAGTCGTTTCGGCGCCGACACTTTGGCGCAAACGTTTCGTTTCCGCGACTACCTCAGCGATAAACAACTCTGCGACGCTTTCATGAACGTAGCAGCGCTCGACGGACGCACAAGCTTGCCCGGAATTTGCAAAGGCGCCCCAGACAGCTCCCCGAGCAGCGTTGGGAACGTTCGCGTCATCCAGCACAATCATCGGATCCTTGCCGCCCAGCTCCAGCACCACCGGCGTCAAATATTTCGCCGCGGCTTCGGCCACGCGCTTGCCGGTGGCCACGCTGCCGGTGAACATGATCTTGTCGACGCCCGCACCCACCAACGCTGCGCCAGTCGAGCCATCGCCGGTAACGATCTGCAGGACTCCAACCGCCAGTCCGGCGCGTTTGAAAACGTCCTTAATCTTGAGCCCGGTTAGCGGCGTCAGCTCGCTGGGCTTAAGGACAACTGTATTGCCTGCCACGAGAGCCATGACTACTTCGTCAAGCGGCGTAGCCCAGGGAAAGTTCCAGGGCGAAACGATCCCGATCACGCCGAGCGGCTTGTAAATCTCATAGGACGACCGGCCCATCAACGCATACTGACCAACACTGATGCGTCTCGGTCGCAACATCTGCGCGCCTTTACGTGCGAAGTACTGCATCAGATCGAGCGTCGGCGCAAGCTCCATCGAGATCGCTTCAGCCACGGGCTTGCCGGTTTCGCGCGAGATTAGCTGTGCGATCTCTTCCATCTCCCGCAAAATGATCTTCCGCGCTTTCATAATCAAACGAGCGCGTTGCTGGAACGATTGTTCAGACCATTGACGTTGCGCCTCTCGGGCTCGTCCGACCGCCCGAGCAACATCTTCGGGCATCGTCTGGGGCGCACGGCCGATCTCTTCACCGGTGGTGGGATTACGAGAGATGAGTTCTGCTCCGGAGGATCTAGCGGTCATCGTTTGGGCCATCGCGGCGATTATCGCGCAGAATCAGGAGCAATGAAAGGAGAATCCTCTGCGTCCTCTGCGCGAACCTCTGCGTCCTCTGCGTTGAGAAACTCTTTCCTGGCCCGCGCCTTGTGAATTGGAACGCGAGCGATAGCCGCAGAGAACGCAGCGGTTCTGGCAGAGGAACGCAGAGTCGGCCGGTTTCCGCCGCGCACTTCTCTCGGCTACAATACGACTGCCAATTTTCATTTTCGAGGAGATACGATGCTCAAACCGCAATTGACCGAGTTCATGCGCCGCATGGACCCAAATTCCATCGCCATTATTCCCGCTGCCCGCGAAGCTGTGCGCTCGCATGATACGAACTATCGTTATCGCCAAAACTCGGACTTCTTTTACCTAACTGGTTTCGAAGAGCCGGACGCGATCGCCATCATCGCTCCATCAGCCGAAAAGAAGTTTACCCTGTTTGTGCGGCCGCGCGATCCGGAGCGCGAAATATGGGATGGCTACCGGGCCGGGGTCGAAGGCGCAGTGCGCGACTACCAGGCTGACGAGGCCTTCCAGATCAGCGAGTTCGATGAAAAATTGGCCGCGATTCTCGATGGGCCCACAAGCCTCTACTACGCCTTTGGCAATGGCAGTCCCGAGATTGATACAAAGATCATTCGCCAACTTGGCCTGATGCGCGAGACGAATCGCAAACCGCTTGAACCACCCGCAAAGATCATCGATCCCACCACGATCATTCATGAGATGCGCGTGCTCAAGAGCGATGCGGAAGTCGAGATTATGCAACGCGCTGCTGACATCGCCGCCGAGGCCCACGTCGAAGCGATGAAAGCCGTGCGCGCGGGCATGAGAGAATACGAAGTCGAAGCTCTGATTGAAGCGGTCTTTCGCCGCCACGGCTCGGCCGGCCCGTCTTATACTTCGATCATCGGCTCAGGCGCGAACGCCACCGTTTTGCACTACATCACCAACATGGGCACGCTTAAGGACGGCGATCTGCTGCTGGTGGATGCCGGCGCCGAATATAAAGGGTACGCTTCAGACATTACGCGGACGTTTCCCATCAACGGCAAGTTCACTCAGGCCCAACGCGACATCTACGACCTGGTGCTGGAGACGCAAGTGTCCTGCATTGATATGGTTCGTCCGGGCGTGCGGCTCGAGGATCTGAAGACGCATTCAGTCGAGATGTTGACTCAAGGAATGGTGCGTCTGGGTTTGCTGAAGGGCGATCCGAAGAAACTGATCGAAGAAAAGAAGTACCTGCAGTTCTACATGCATAACCTCGGCCATTACCTCGGCATCGACGTACACGACGCGGGCCGCTACTACTTCAACGGCGAATCACGCGCGGCGGAAGCCGGCATGGTCATGACTATCGAGCCGGGTCTTTACATCTCGCCTGACACGTCGCGAATTCCTGAAGGATTCAACCAGGACGTGCCGGAAAAATACCTCGGCATCGGCGTGCGGATCGAGGACGATGTGCTGGTGACTGAGAACGGCGCGCGCGTGCTTACTCATAAAGTGCCAAAGGATCCGGGAGAGATTGAAGTGTTGATGGCAAAGTAGATGCTGCGATGAAGGAAACGTTCGCAGTGTTAAATCAGATGGTTGCGGACGGCGCGATTGAAAACTACGCCTTAGCGGGCGCGGTGGGCGCGATGTTTTATGTCGAACCTTTTTCTACGCAAGATATAGATGTATTAGTTGTCACTCCCGAGCTCGAAGGAAAACTGATAGCCGAGTTGCCGGGCTGGAAATATCTAAGTTCTCGCGGATATAGTGAGATTAGGGGTGAGGGGATCGTAGTTGAAGGCTGGCCAGTGCAATTTCTTCCTGTCACTAGTCCTCTTGAGCGCGAAGCTTATCTCAACGCCCAGGATCAATATCTGGACGGCGTGCCTGTGCGAGTCGTTCAGCCAGAACATTTGATCGCAATGATGTTGAAGCTGGGAAGATTAAAGGATTTCGCTCGTATTCAAATGTTCTGTTCGCAGGACGCCATCAATTCCGAGGTACTGGAAGACATACTGCAGAGACATGGCCTGAACGGTAAATGGAATGAATTTCGAGATCGCTTTCTTTCATGAAAAAATATCCAAACGTCGCTGAGCTTTATCAGCGCAAAGAAGCACATCGCAAGAATGAAGCCAAGCGGCCGATTTCTGAGAAGATGGTTATCGCTTCGCGATTGCGGGAAGTTCAGGAGAAATTGGCCCCTATTCGCGCCGCTAACAAGGCAAAGCGATCTCAACGCAAGGTAAACATCCCGGTCAGGCCAAATCAAGACTAGCTTGAAAACTCCAGCGTCTTAGCACTTTCGATCAATTTGTGTTTGCGCGCTAACTCAAAATAAAGTTCCAGACCCTTCATCATTTTCTCGTCCATCTGAAACGCAATGTTCCCAGTCAGGTAATCCTTAATCTCGGCGGGTGAGAGGGCGGCCTGGTCCTCGTAGCCGGCCGCGATCTCATCCAGGTGTGTCAATCCTTCGTCGCGAACGGCTTTGAGATCGATGGCGAGAATTCTCTCCACCTGGCTGGTTGCGCCCATCCACATCGCAAACACGAATCCCAGGCCAGTGAACTCGTGCCACAGTGTGGCCAGATCAAACACGCGAAACTTATCGCGGGGAATCTTCATGGCCGGATCGCCGATGATGAGCGCGGCGTCGTTGTGCTCAAGCATCGTTCGGAGGTCAGGCGGAGCAACTTGCCATTCCGGTTCAAAGCCGAGAAACTCGCGAAAAATGATCTTCACGAGCGCAACTGAAGTCCGCGATGAATTGTCGAGTGCGACGCGCTTAATCTTCTTCAGGTTATTCTGCTTGCTGGCAATCACCACACTGCGCACAGAGTCTCGCGAGCCAACACAAACGTCTGGAACGATCACGACGTCCGGAATGCGTTGATATTCGATCACGGGTACCAGCGCGGCGTCGACCTCACCGGTGCGCAGCATCTCGGCACAGCGCGAGGGAGCTTTATGGGTGAACAGTTCTACGGTGTTCTGTCTTGAGCCGTATAGGAAACTCCAAATCAGTGGGGCGGTGTTGAGATAGCTCGACGCCGCAATTCGAGTAAAACGATCATTAGAACTCTTCGTCATCGGGTCGAATAAATCCTACCGCAAACTCAACGGGGACCGAAGGCGCGACAAGTACCGAACCGCTCGCGTTAGCGAGTGGGTGGCGTTCCGTGTCAGACCCGATTGCTACCGCAAGCGGTTACCTACCGGCTTTCCCCGGCATCGGTTTACGTCTATATTTGTCGGGCGAACCCTAACCACATAACATGGCAATCTACGACATTACAGTTCCTATTCATTCCGGAATGCCGGTTTACGAGGGCGACCCCGGCGTCGAAATCAAAGCCTGGTCCGCCCTGGCGAATGGCAACTCCGCGAATGTTTCTTCGCTATCCTTCGGCGCCCATACCGGCACACACGTCGACGCGCCGGCGCATTTTATCGAGGGAGCGCGCAAGATCGACGCGCTATCTCTGGAAACGTTAATTGGTCGGGCACGAGTGATCCGAGTGCCTGATGACATTATGGAAATCGGCCTGGACTTTCTGGCCAAATGCGATCTCGATCAAGTTAGACGCGTGTTGTTCCACACTCGCAATTCCAACTTTTGGAATGAGGGCTTTCGCAAAGACTTCACTCATCTTTCGCCCGAGGCAGCCGAGAAACTAGTCGGCCTCGGCGTGAAACTGGTGGGCACTGACTATCTTTCGATTGAAAAGTTTCACTCCGGCCATCATCGCACGCACCTGGCGCTGCTCTCGCAGAACGTGGTCATAGTTGAAGGACTTAACCTGAGCGAAGTTGAAGCCGGCGATTACGAATTGATTTGTCTACCTTTGAAGATTGCCGAGGGGGCCGGCGACGGCTCTCCGGCAAGAGCGGTGTTGAGAACTATGTAGGACATAGGGCCTATGAACAACGCTGAAACCAAACCCAAACCCGATCAACTGTATCGCGCACGTCTCTACAAGTTGGTTCGTCGAATTCCGCGCGGAAAGGTTATGACTTATGGACAGCTCGCAATCATTCTGGGCCAGGGCTACACGCCGCGGACCGTCGGATTCGTGATGCACGGAGCTGATGCCGATACGCCGTGGCATCGCGTCATCAACTCGCAAGGCCGTTGTTCGACCGGTGGCGTAGTCCTACCTGCCGACAAACAACAACGAATGCTGGAAGCCGAAGGAATCAAATTCACCGGCGGAAAATGTGACCTCGAGATTTTCCTCTGGCGTCCCCGTGTGAAAAAGATCGGAGAAGGGGAAACCGCGAAGGGACGCACTGCGTTATATCGACGTTAGTGTTAAGCGGCTTGTGAAAGATGAACCGTTTGAGGCGGAACTCCGAACTAATCGAAATAAAGGATTCAAAGATATGAACATCGATCCCCAGTCCCAGCGCGTGCCCTATGAGGTCAGTGCCCGGCGCTACTCAGTGTCACATCAAATGGCTACAACAGCATTTGAACTGCCAAACTATCGCATCACGCAGAACCTTGGCGTAGTGCGCGGCATCGTGGTGCGCTCGCGTAATGTCTTTGCCACTATCGGCGCGTCATTCCAGACTCTGGTAGGCGGCAACATAACTCTCTGGACCAACATGTGCGAAGAAACCAGGCGGGATGCATTCGAAATCATGATCCAACATGCTTCAGAAATCGGGGCCAACGCGATCATCGGCATGCGCTATGACACAACTGAGATCTCGACCGGTGTTACCGAAGTGATCGCCTATGGCACCGCGGTCATCGTCGAGCCGACGGATGCTGGTTACCGCTCATGAGCGAAAATGATTTGGATCCGACTCGCGTTGCGCGAGCCCGCAAAGCATTCGCGGCAGTGCCTTATGCCAGGTTACTCGGTCTCGAGCTGGGCGAAGTAGGCCGCGGAGTAGTGAGTATTCATCTGGACGTCCGCGACGATCTGAGACAGTACCAGGGTGTGGTTCATGGTGGAGCGGTTGCCTCACTGATCGATACGGCTGCGGCCTTCGCCCTCCTCACTCAACTCGATATCAACGAACGCGTAACGACCACCGATTTGACCGTTCATTATTTGCGGCCCGCCCACACCGGTCGCCTGACAGCGAGGGCGCGAATTATCCGCAGCGGGCGACGTTTGACGGTCCTTGCCGTCGAAGTCACCAATGATCAGGAGATCTTATTGGCGACCGCCGTGACCACTTATATAAAACTTCAATAAAATGACGGAAACGCACGAATTCTTCGCAGAAAAAACCCAAGAAATTCCGTGACAAGACACTCGTGAAAATGCGAAAATGGTCTTGGCTCGGTTCCCCAACCTTTTCACCCGCGCTTCCCAGCAAAACTGAAAGATGTATTCACTCTACGACGTACTTCTGGCGCAACATGCGCGTCAACTCACCCCCGTTAAGTGTGCCTATTCGACCATTGTCCAGTTGCATCGTTACTTTGAAGACGTTGTGCTGGAAAACAGCCTCAACGCGCTGGTGATTGAGAGCCTGCCCCTGTCGGGCAAGCGGCTGGCCCGGGAAAAGGCCCGCGTCCGCGATCTCGCGCGCGGCGAACGGCACGCTTTCTTTTTTGTCGACCGGGCCGATGAGCTCAACGAGCTGGTCACCGGTGTTGGTCCCCAGCTGGTGGTAGCTCCGGTGCTCCTGCCGCAATCGAAGATCAATCAGTTCAAAGAACATTTCGTTGTCATTGCCGATGCCCGCTTTTCGGCTTTGCTGGCGACCGTGCCCGGCCGGGCAGAGGCCGGACGTTTGGGTGGCGATGAGGTTTTCTGGACCTTTGAGCCGGACATTGTTTACTCGGCGCTCGAGTATCTGATGGCTCGGGTCAGTGCTCAGCATCCGTATCAGGCGGCAGAGTTCGAATCAGCCGTGCGCACTTCGATGCCTAAGGCTACCTCGTTGCAACTAACGGTCAGCGTTACCACCAAGCTGGCTCATTTGTTACAAGAGCAGGCCGGCCGGGAGATTGCCGTCAATCGAATTGCCACCGCCATTCGGGAATCGTTGGAGTTGGGTGTCATTCTGCAAAAGACCGTCGACGAGGTCGGAACCGCACTGAATGTCGCGAGCTGTGCTTTGCGGGTCGAAGGTGAAGCATCAGATCAAGCCTTGAATTATTTTTATTTTGCTGACAAGTCAGAAGACACAAACGCGAACCAGGAGAAGATCATCAACGATCTTGATCTGCACTGCGTGGATTTGGCTAAGCATCCAGAGGCTGTCATTCAGGATACGGATGACGAAACATACTCTGGAGAGGGAACGCTTCCCAGCGCTGTCGTACCGCTAATCTTCCATGAGCGCTTAATCGGCGCTTTGCAGATCACAGCTGCCGACCAAACGCGGCTCTGGTGCGAAAACGAAATTCTTTTATTGGGGACCGTCGCCAATCAGGCGGCAGTAGCCGTAAATCACGCGAGCCTGTTCGCCCAGATTCAGCAACAAGCTCTGACCGACGCCTTAACCGGGTGCTATAACCGCCGTTCTTTTGAGATGCAGTTCGACCGCGAGCTGTCGATGGCCAAACGGCAGCACCAGCCTTTGTCGCTGATCATGCTCGACCTCGATCGATTCAAGCAATTGAATGATTCGGCGGGTCACGACGCCGGCGACGGGGCCCTGCGAAAGTTGGCTGACTGTTTCAAGCAGGAACTGCGCGGAGTCGATTCGGCCGCCCGCTTTGGCGGGGACGAATTTGCGCTGATCCTGCCGCAGGCCTATCCGGAGGGCGCGCAAATCATCGCAGAGCGGCTACGCGCGCAGATCGAAAGTATTCACATCCCAGGTTTTGGAAAGCTTAGCGCTTCGATGGGCATCGCGACTTTTCCCTCACATGGCGAGACTCGAACGGAACTCGTCGTGGCCGCGGACGCCGCCCTATATAGCGCGAAACGCTCAGGTAGAAATCGGGTTTGCGTTTTTGACCCGATCGGCGGCGATGGCAAATCGATCTTTTCTTCCGACGATCCATTGCTCGACATTCTCGATACGAACATGTGAAGCCTCCCTGATAATCCAGCGCTTTGCGGGCCTCATTGATCTCACCTAGAATCCCAGAGTCAGAACTTCATAACCAATCCTGCTAAACTCAGGCGTCAAGTTTTCACGCTTGCCATTAGTTTGGAGGTCGAGGGATTTCTGTCTCTGCCGCATGACTGATCTGCGCAAATTGCTTCGCTATTTTCGGCCATACAGAGTCTCGCTGGCGATCGCGATCACCTGCATCCTCTGCTATGTGCTCGTCAACCTCAGCATTCCTTTGATTGTCGGCAGGGCGATTGATGCCAATTGGACTGACGTAAACTGGGCCAGGCTGACAGTAGCGGCCCTCAAGGTTCTGGGTCTCAGCGCCGTGGGTGGTTTCTTTCTCTTCCTGCAACGCAGCATTATCAATCGCATCTCACGCCACATTGAATACGACCTGCGCCAGGATTTTTACCGCCGGCTGGTCGATCAGCCGCAATCTTTTTTTCAGGAGCATCGCACCGGCGACCTGATGGCCCGCGCGACAAACGATCTTTCCGCCGTGCGCCAACTTGTCGGCCCCATGATCATGTACTCGCTGCAAACCGCGTTTACGGTGATCGTGTTGGTGCCGCTGCTGTTCAGGATCAATTGGAAGTTGACGTTGCTCTTGTTCTTAACCATGCCGCTGGTTTCACTGACGGTAAAGGTCTTTGGCCAGCAGGTGCATATCCGGTTCGAGAAGATTCAGGATTTCTTTGCCCAGATCACCGCGCGCGCACAGGAAAACTTTACCGGCGTTCGCGTGGTCAGGGCTTATGCGCAGGAGGCTTCCGAGATTGGCGCCTTCAATCGGTTAAATTGGGAGTACGCACAGAAGAATCTCAGCCTCGTGCGCATCGACGCCATGATGCGGCCGTTGATGACGTTTCTGATTGGCATCGGGTTCGTGCTGATCATTTGGGCGGGCGTGCCTCTGGCCGTGCGCGGCGAGATCAGCGTTGGCCAGTTCACTGAATTCAACATGTATCTGCTGCGGTTGATTTGGCCACTGATCGCGATTGGCTATGTAGTTAATCTCTATCAACGCGGCACCGCGAGCTGGCAGCGAATGCAAGCGATCATGTCGATTAAGCCGGCGATCGCCGATGCGCCTGAGGTCAAAGCGCAACCGCCGCTCACCGGCCGCATAGAATTTCGGCAACTGACTTTTCGTTATCATTCGAACAGCGATCCGGTTTTGCGGGATATCGACCTGACCATCGAAGCCGGCCAGACGGTTGCCTTCGTCGGTCGCACCGGCAGCGGCAAATCGACGCTCGCGAACCTGATTCCCCGCGTCCTTGAAGCCGAGCCAAACAGTGTGTTTGTTGATGGCGTTGCGGTGGCCGATTATCCATTGGCGCAATTGCGCGCGGCCATCGGCTATGTACCGCAGGAGACCTTTCTCTTCAGTAACGCGCTGGACCGGAACATTGCCTTTGGTGCGGAACAGGCCGAGCGCGAAGAAATCGAGCAGGCCGCCGGCATCGCCGGATTAACCGATGATGTGCGCGACTTTCCTGACGGGTTTGACACCCTTGTCGGCGAGCGCGGGATAACTCTTTCCGGCGGACAGAAACAGCGCACGGCGATTGCACGGGCGGTTCTGCGCGAGCCAAAGATCTTGATTCTCGATGATGCGTTTTCTTCGGTCGATACTTACACGGAAGAAAAGATCCTGGCCCAGCTTCGGCGTGTCATGCGCGAGCGCACCAGCATTATCATTTCGCATCGCATTTCGACTGTGCGACATGCGGATCTGATTTGCGTTCTGGATGAAGGCCGCATCATCGAACGCGGCACGCACGATGAACTGCTGGCCCGCGGCGGCGAATACAAGGACCTTTACGAGCGACAGTTGCTGGAAGAAGAGCTGGCGGCGACCTGAGAGTTGTCTCAAATTTGAAGTCTGAAATTTCAAAAGCATGTCTACCGCAGTCAAACAATTTCACGAAGAAGAAGCCATCGGCAAGACGTATGACTTCCAGATAGCGCGGCGGTTGTTGCGCTACCTGAGACCGTATCGGCGACTACTGGTCCCGGCACTAATTCTGACGCTGCTGCTGAATCTGCTCGGCATTCTCCAGCCAAAGTTTACTCAATACGCCATTGACTGGTACATCCTGCCGCGAAGAACACAGGGTATCACGCTCTTCGCGATGGTATATCTGGGCGCGCAGTTTGTCAGATTTGTTTTTTCTTATTTCCAGGTCGTGCTCTTGAACACCATCGGCCAGTACGTGATGTTCGACTTGCGCCGCGAACTCTATGACAAGCTGCAACATCAGGAGGTTGCTTACTTCGATCGTAATCCCGTGGGCCGCATTATGAGCCGATTGACAGCCGACGTAGACGCCCTGAACGAACTGTTTACATCCGGCGTTACCGATCTGCTCGGCGACCTGGTGATGATCGCGGGGATCATCGGCGTGATGCTCTGGATGGACGTGCGGTTGACGCTGGTTACGTTATTGACGGTGCCGATGCTTTTCGCCGCGACCACCTGGTTTCGCAAGGGCGCGCGCCGCGGATATGACATGGTCCGCACGCGCCTGGCCCGCATCTACGCTTTTCTGCAGGAGCATTTCTCAGGGGCGCAGACTGTGCAAATCTTCAATGCGGAAGCAAAGTCTTTGCTGCGCTTTGCCGATATCAACAACCAGCATCGCAACGCGAACATCGACACGATCTTCTACTACGCAGTCTTCTTTCCCCTGGTGGATTTCATCGGCGCGGTTGGGATCGCGCTCATTATCTGGTACGGCGGTTATCGCGTCATGAACCACGCGCTGAGTCTGGGCGCGCTGGTCGCGTTCATTCAATACTCGGGCTTTCTGTTTCAGCCGATCCGCGATATCTCAGACAAATACAACGTGTTGCAGGGCGCGGTCGTGGCTTCACATCGAATCTTCCAGGCGCTCGATCTTCCAATCGCGATTACGACTCCCGCCCACCCGCTTAAGACGGGTCGCGCAGAGGGTCGCATTGAATTCGAAAATGTCTGGTTCGCATATAAAGACGAGGACTGGGTTTTGAAAGATGTTTCTTTTACCGTAAGCCCGGGACAATCCGTAGCGCTGGTCGGCCATACTGGTTCGGGCAAGACTACGATTACAAATCTGCTCATGCGCTTCTATGACGTGCAGAAAGGCCGCGTCCTGCTGGATGGCGTCGACGTGCGCGATTGGGAGTTGCAGTCGCTGCGAGAGAACTTCGCCGTCGTGCTCCAGGACATCTTTCTTTTCACGGGCACGGTTGAAAGCAACATCCGTCTGGGGCGCGAAGATATTTCCGACGAGCGCGTTCGCTGGGCAGCCACCGAAGTGTGCGCTGATAATTTCATTCAACGCTTGCCGCACGACTACAAATCCGAAGTGCGCGAGCGCGGCGCAGGATTATCGGTGGGTCAGAAACAGTTGATTTCGTTTGCGCGAGCGCTGGCCTTCGATCCCGCCCTGCTGATCCTGGATGAAGCAACCAGCTCAATCGACACGGAAACCGAACAGTTTATTCAGCTGGCAATCGATCGGGTAATGCGCAATCGCACGTCGCTCGTGGTCGCGCACCGGCTGTCGACGATTCAGCGGGCGGATAAAATCATCGTCCTGCATCACGGGGAGATTCGCGAGCAGGGCACGCATCAGGACCTGCTGGCCCTCCAGGGCTTGTATTGGAGACTCTATAAGTTGCAGTATTCCGATCCCGCGCGACCAGCGCCCGTCAAAGACGATGAAGAGGAAGAGCAACCAACGTATCGATTGCGAGCGCCGCGGGTGCAGTTCAGCGAATGAGATTGTCGACGTATTGAAGTCAGTACCACCTGCGTGAGCGGGTGGGTCAAGGACTCAACGTGCTGGGATGACGAACGGCCGTCACCCGCTGACGCAGATGATACTGACTTCATCCCGTCCGAAACATCTCGTGCCTCCGGCATGTAGGATAGAAGGAAAATGAGCACTGATAGCATCATCGAAGCCCTTTACGTCCCGACTGATTTGCCAGTTGCTGATCTGAAGAGCGCGGTATGGAGCAAGGCGCACCCAGTCACGATTGATCGTTACTGGTCGGGAGATCCAGCGCCCGCCGCCCGTCATTGCGAAGCCAGAATTCTCTGGTCGAGCAAAGCGCTGCACATTCGCTTCGTCTGTCATCAGGCCGAGCCGCTAATCGTCAGCGCAACGCCGCAAACCGCGAAGAAAACCATGGGGCTTTGGGATCGCGACGTGTGCGAGATTTTCATTGCCCCCGATCCGCACGTCATCGAACGATATTTCGAGTTTGAAGCCGCCCCGACGGGTGAATGGTTGGACGTGGCGATTCACTGGACGCCCGAGCAGCGCGAATCAGATTGGGAGTTTCAATCGCACATGACCACAGCCGCGCAGGTCGAGCGGGATCGAATAATTATTGGGATGCGCATTCCATGGAACCATTGGATTCATGGGCCGCAGAGCGGTGAGCGCTGGCGCACTAACTTGTTTCGCTGTGTGGGAACGGATCCTGGACGTGGCTATCTCGCGTGGCAGCCGACGCGCACAAAGGAAGCCGCCTTTCACGTGCCGCAGGTTTTCGGCTGGTTGATATTTAAGTAGCTGGGAGCTTGTCCGCCAGAGCGCGACGCGCTCAAGCCCTCCCTGACGGTCGGGCTACTGCCCCGCCGGGTCGGTGGCCGAATAAACTCAGAACTTTCCTTCGACGCCGCGCGCAATAAAACTCAAATAGCGCTGGCGGTCTTCCTCTTCGATATGCACGATGCGAACTCCAACCAGATAAACGCACCCAAGTTCAGCCTCATCCAAACGTTCATAACGTATCGGCGCAACGCGCATGTCTACGACCCCGCCGGGCAATTCGAGTCTCAGTTCCAACTCACTTCCTCCAGCAGCAAGATGATGGCCGTCGACGTGTATTTGCGGCACGTTCAGAGCCATGCCATTCATGCCGATGTCACGGGTGTGTCCTTTTAGGGGGCGGCCGCGCTGTGACAAGCCGTTGCCATTTGGCTTGCGGCAAACTGAAACCGAGAACAGTAAGCGCACCTGAAGTCTCGGCGACCGCCGTCGATCCTTAACATAGATCCGCATCCGGGAAACTACTGAACGGATTAGTTCTGGCATTGTTCAACCTCTTTCGAGCGGGAGGGCGGAGAAGACTTGGAATCGATTTGAGAGGGGAACGGCAAGAATGAACGCAAAGGGCGCTCGGGTTGTATTCTAACGGTTTGTCACTGATAAGGCCAACAAATTTTTACAAGCCTGAGCGTTCAAAGAGCCAACGGCAAAGGTACATGCACCGCTTCCTCGCCCGCTTTGATGGGGAAGCGGGAAAATTGACTTAAATAAAGGGCTTCTCTCGGAGTTTTCAGAAAAGCTCGCGTCTTGACGAGGTCGCAGAAGTCGGCAATTTAGCTCTTCAGAGTTAAATCAAAATACTGAAATTTCAAATTTGAGATCTGAAATCTGAAATTCCCGGTTTGCTGATTAATTTGGCGCGGAGACCGCCTTGCCGCCGTTGTCCAGACTCCTAATCGTGCCTGTCTGATCCATCCCGTACGAGAGCTTCCCGGTGTGACCATAACGCACGGGCTCGGCTCCAGCCAGATAAGTCTTTCCGTCCCGCCCAACCGTGACGCGAAAGTTGTAGCCGAGTTCCTTCGGATCACCGGCAGCTTTGGGAACCAGCCCGGCATTTATTAGCACCGCCAGGTTCCCGAAGACACCATTCTGTTGGGAATAGACGATCTGAACCGCGATCACGCGCTTGAGCAAGTCTTCGATGTCGCTGTGGTGTTGAGTGATTAGCGCATCGAGGAAGAACCTGCGACCAGCTTTCTTGACGATTGCCTGGTTGGCCTCGTCGCCGATGATCCAGGCCCCGCCTGATTTGATCAGAGTGACCGGTTGAGAAGTGTTCTGCGGAGTGCTGTCGCTGAGGGGAACCTTGACGAAAACCGTTGCGCTGTCACCGCTAATTTGCTCGCCCGAAATTTCGACTGGATCCGGGATCGCCGCAGCCTTCTCTTCAAAGTCCGGACGCAAGTCCTCCATCTCTTCCGCATTAAGGCCGTCGACGGCCGATCTGTAAATCGTCAAAGCCCAGGCTTCTTTGAAGCGATGATCGTGCATGGCTTTGTAGAATGCGCGCACCGTTTCTGAGGGCGTGCGCTGGGTCTGGGCGAGCGCAGCAGAAAGAGATCCAAAAAATGCTATTGCGAGTACTACTACTGAGAAAAAAGTCGATTGACCGCGAAACCGAATTTGAAACATGGGCTGTCTTTCCTTTTAGCTAACAAAATATGAGGCGCGCTGCGGTGTTGGCTGGCAAGCGCGCCTCGAACTTCATGGAACTCAGATTCCGCAATCAGGAAAAACGTTTGACTGAGCCAGCGGCTTAGCCAGTTTTTCCCGCGCTCTTCGAGCGAAGAATTACTTCGCGTCCTACCAGATACAACAGGAGCATTAGGATAAGAAACGGTATCATCGATAACAAGTCCGAGTTGCCGCCGGAGAACATTGGGTTCCTGGCAGTCGCCCAGTCTTCGACGGTCTTGTTGAAGTTTACCAATCCCTGCCTCGGCACACCCTGCAGGATTGCGATTACAATTGCCGCCAACGCGCCGCCGGCAATATAACCTGAGGCCATCAGAACGCCGGGGCTCTTATCGGTTTCAGCTACCAGCTGATCCTCAGTAAGCTTCTTGTGTTTCAGCTTATTCCGCAAATATTTATCGACACCCCAGCGAATCATGCCACCGATAAAGATCGGGCTCGAAGACGACAGCGGTAGATAAACGCCGACCGCGAACGCGAGCGAAGGAATGCCGCTCATCTCGAGCACGATCGCGATCATCACACCCAGCAATACCAAACCCCAGGGCAACTGGCGATTCAGAATGCCCTTGATGATGTAAGACATCAGGGTCGCCTTGGGCGCGTCATACTTGGTCACCTGCGATCCGTCCGGCCGCGTCTTGTGGATGCCGTTGATACCAGGATCGGCAAGATAGACCGGCACGCCCTGGTCGCTAACGAGATAACGCCCGGCCGGACCGCCCTCGGTCTCCGTCTTATGGAAAGGCCGGTAGAGGGACGGATCCTGATTAGCCTGGGGCCCTTTGAGTTTTTCCGGTTGACCGGCTTGCGCCGGATCAACTCTTAGCGTGGCCGGAAAATTTTCCTGGACTTTGTAAACGACATTTCCGCTGCCGTCGACGAGGTACTCGCCAGGATCCAATCCCGCCGCCGCCGGCGCGGCCGCGTCATTTTTCAGGATTCGATAATTGCCGGGAGTCAAAGGCTTGATCTGATCGGTGAAGGCTGGTAAAGAACTCACCTTCGCTGGATCCACCTTTACGCTTTTGGTTGCCGCTTCAAAGCTCAGCCGCGGCACGTAAACAGTGGCCGAATCATTCAGCACCAGCAGGATTGGCCCCAGGATGATTGCCGAAGCAAACGCGCCAATCAGAATCGCGATCTGCTGATACTTGGGCGTAGAGCCCACCAAAAATCCCGTCTTCAGATCCTGTGAAGTAGTTCCGCCATTTGAAGAAGCGATACAGACAATTCCGCCAATGGATAGCGCCGTGACATAGTAGTTGGGCCCGGTCCAGCCTCTCAGCAGAAATATCAAACACGTGAGGAGCAAAGTCGCGACAGTCATGCCCGAAATTGGATTTGAAGAAGACCCTATCTCTCCGGTGAGACGCGACGAGACGGTAACGAAGAGAAAGCCAAAGGCTATAATCAGGATCGCCCCGATGATATTCCACTGCAGGTTCAGTTGCGGGAAAGCCATAATCATCGCGATGAGGGCCAGGATTCCGCCGATCACGAGTTTCATGGAAAGGTCTTGATCCGTTCGAGGTGAGTTGGCTGCGGCGCCCTGACCGCCACGGAGATCAGCAAGCCCTCCCTTGAGTCCGTGCCAGATGGTTGGCAGCGATCGAAACAGACTAATAATTCCACCCGCCGCCACGGCGCCGGCACCGATGTACAAAATGTAAGCGCCACGGATTTGCGACGGACCCATCTCGCTGATGGGTACGGTGCCCGGCGCCAGCGCCGTGGTCATTCCCGATCCAAAAAACTTGATTGCGGGGATCAGAACCAGATAAGCGAGCACGCCGCCGGCGCACATGATCGAAGCTATCCGCGGGCCGATAATGTAGCCAACGCCCAATAGAGCGGGAGAAATCTCAGCCGAGATTGAGCCGGCCTTGAAGGGCGCGCCAAAGACTTTTTCAGGTGTGTCCTTCCAACTCTTCAATCCAGTCATCAGGACCTGATAGAGAAAGCCGACGCCCAATCCGGCGAAGATGGTTTTCGCTCCAGTACTCTCAGCTTCGTCCACCGCTCCCGCGTGCTGAGATGATCCCGTGGCCGCGGCCTGTCGCGACTCGTCCGAAGAACCGGCTTTCAAAACTTCCGCGCAGGCCGTCCCTTCCGGATACTTCAAGTAACCGTGCTGGGCCACGATGAGCGCGCGCCGCAGCGGAATCATCATCAGGATGCCCAGCAGTCCGCCCAACAGCGCGACCAGCATCACCCGCGTGACTTCCAGATCCAATCCCAGGATCATGATCGCCGGCATGGTCACGCCGACACCGAAAGCGATCGACTCTCCCGCCGAGCCCGCCGTCTGCACAATATTGTTCTCGAGGATGGTGGCGTCGCGAAGACCAAGTTTCGAAAGCAGCCGGAACAAAGTGATCGAGATCACTGCTACCGGAATCGAAGCGCTCACCGTCAGTCCAACTTTCAAGACCAGGTAAAGTGACGAAGCACCAAACACCATGCCGAGAAACGTGCCCATGATCAGCGGCAGCAGCGTGAGTTCGCGCAAGCTCACATTAGCCGGAATGTACGGTCGAAAATTCTCGAGATATGGATTGTCCGGCTTAAATCCTACGCGGTCCGGATACTCGACCGCGGCTGCGGCCTCGACAGGGTCTATGCGTTCGCTAGACATCAGTTACTGACCTCCGACTAGTTTGGCAAAACGGGGAGAATTGTAGGGGTGTGACGAACGGTACTTTACACGTGGGCCCTATGCCAGAGCAAGCAGAAGAAGGTGGCAGTACGCGGGGCAGTAGCCCGACCGTGAGGGAGGGCGTGAAACTTAAGAACGCGTGGACTGACGGCTTTCAAGAGCGCGGTGAAAGTAAGAAATGTAAAAGCGGAGGCTCGATCATTCGAGTCTCCGCCCTGGTTTGTATCACGCCCTCCCTGACGGTCGGGCTACTGCCCCGGACGCTTATTGCTTCCCGCCCGTCGCCTTATTGCTGGCTGCGTCGGGCTTGGGCGCGTTATAAATTTCGCGGGCCTTCACCACATAGGCCTTGTCATCGTATTGGCCATCGCCATCGACGTCGACCTTGACGACGATCTTGTGCGACTTGCCGTCATGAACATCTTCAGGCTTGAAGCCCAGACTGTACTGGCTGCGCAGCATGGCGTTGATCGAGCCGAGCACGGAGGGTAACTCGCCTTCGAAAGTGACGGGAAAGAAAGTGCCGCCGCTCTCTTTGGCGAAGGTCTTCATCGTGTTATCGGCCTGCAGAAAGGTCATTCGATCAATTGGAATTCCGCGGATGCTCGAGCCTCTGCCCGGATCCATGTTGTCACCAAATTTCTTCACGAACATTTGCCCAGTGCCCACGATGTAGATGGGAATGCCGGCGTTCTGGACGATCTTGCGGGCCTG
>DATNNY010000253.1:0-3016 GCA_035601635.1 Pyrinomonadaceae bacterium | reverse complement strand
ATCACCGCCGAAGGGTGAACTCCCGGCTCAAGCAACTCCGGCGGGTGAAAGAGAATCAACGCGCGAGTAAACGCGAGATAGGGATCCTTTGCACGCAAAACGGCAATGTCTGAGCGGGGGACTTCCGTATCTTCGCCGACGTAGATCGCTGAAGCGCCAGTGCTGTTTACTCGTGAGGTATAGCGGGGATTCGACAAAAAAGTTACCGAACCCAGCTGCGCTTGATCGAGTCCGGCGGCTCCTTTTATTTCTATATCCGCGTCGCTTGAGACAAAGCGAGCCCCGGTTTGCTCGGCAAGTTCGGAAAGTTTCATGAGTGTGAGTTTAGCGTATTCGGCTTGATCGGCGCACGCGTCAACGTCGGGGTTCAATAAATTATGGTTTGGCGATAACACGAACGCGGAATATGAAGCCAGTACCACCCGCGTGAGCGGGTGGGATCAACATTCAATTCAGTTGATCGACTTCATTATGGCTAAGATCGAGTGCCTGACCCTCCCGCTCACGCGGGTGGTACTGACTTCATTGCGAGCGCTACGCACGACGTTACATCATGCTAACTGGATCGATCTCAACCGTCACTGAACGCAAATCGTTTCCGACGTTCTCGACTGTCTGCAGTGCCGAATCAATCACCGCCCGCATTTGTTTCCGGCTACGCGATTTGATTAGCAATTGCACGCGATGCTCGCCGCGCAGACGCGCGAAGGGCGCGGGCGCCGGACCGAGTACGCGGCAAGCGTGATCGCGATTTGCTTCCACCAGAGAGTTTCGCAATTGATGCGCGATCGCGTTCGCTCGCGTCACGTCTTTATGCCGCACCAGCAGCAAAGCCAGCGCGACGAACGGAGGATAGCCGTGATTGCGTCGATGGCGAATTTCTTCATCATAAAATCCCTGGTAATCCTGGGCGCACGCATGTCGCAGGGCATAATGATGGGGATGGTAGGTTTGAATCAGGACGCGTCCGGGCAAATCACCGCGGCCGGCGCGGCCGGCAACCTGAGTGATCAATTGGAAGGCCCGTTCGGCGGCGCGAAAATCCGGCAAAGCCAATCCCGCATCAACTGAGACTACGCCAACCAAAGTAACGTTCGGAAAGTCATGACCCTTCGCCAGCATCTGCGTCCCGACGAGCAAATCCAGCTCGCCCTTGCCGAAGTCGAGGAGTGTTTTTTCAAACTGGTGCCGGCGCGACTTCGTGTCCCGATCGATTCGCCCGATGCGCATGGTCGGAAAACGATTGCGCAGAAGTTCTTCAATCTGCTCGGTTCCTTCGCCGACGTAATAGATGTACTTGCTGGCGCAAGTGGGACATTGCGTCGGCGCGCGCTGATGGTGATTGCAGTAGTGACAGACCAGGGTGCGATCAGTTTGATGGTAAGTGAGCGTCACGTCGCAATTCGGACAATTGATCGATTCGCCGCAAGCGCGACACAGAATGAAACTCGAATAGCCCCGACGATTCAAAAGGATGATGGACTGTTCACGACGGGCGTCGGTCTCGGCGATGGCTTTGATCAATTCCTCGGAAAAGACAGCCGGCTTCTTATGACGCGCAAAAACCTCACGCATGTCGATCATCTCGGCGCTTGCCATGGGACGATTTGCTACCCGTTCGGGCAGATGCAGATACTCATACTTTCCTCCCCGGGCGTTATGGAATGATTCGAGAGAAGGTGTGGCCGAGCCCAAAACGATCACCGCGGATTCCTTCTGAGCCCGCACGATTGCAGTGTTGCGGGCGTGATAGAAAGGCGATTCCTCCTGACGGTAAGACGAGTCCTGCTCTTCGTCGATGATAATGACACCAAGATTCCGGACGGGCGCAAACACAGCCGAGCGCGTGCCCAGCACCACCCGCGCCTCGCCGCTGCGCAGGCGCGACCATTCGTCGAAGCGCTCGCCTTTTGACAGCGAAGAATGAAAAATCGCGATCCGCCCGCCAAAGTGCGCTCGCAAACGTCTCGAGAGGATCGGTGTCAGCGCAATCTCAGGAACCAACATCATCGCCCCGCGATTGAGATCGATCGCTGCTTGCATGGCGCGAATGTAAACCTCGGTCTTACCGCTCCCGGTCACGCCATGCAACAGAAGTGTCGCGAAGACCCTTTCACTTAAACGCTTTTCAATAGATCGCAAGGCGCGCGCTTGTGGGTTGGTCAGCTTGAAAACTTCCGCCTCTGGTAACTCTGCTCGCGATAGAGGATCGCGCCTGACATCTTCTTCAAATTCCACCACGACCCCGCGCTTGACCAGTGTTCGGACGACCGATTCGCTCACGCTCGCCCTCTTTACCAAATCGCTTAACGCCATCGTGTTCTGATGAGCGCGGAGGACATCGATGGCGCGTTGCTGCGCCGGCGTCACCCGTTTGTTGTCGGTTTGCAGTTCATCTCCATCAGAATTAACCAGACGCACGACCTTGCGTCGCTTGGCTCGCGTCACCGTCGAACGAGTTCTATACGAGCGCTCGACCAGGCCTTCCGTTTCCATGTCTCGCAGCCATTGTGGAGTTTTCGCGGCGCCGATTCTTAGACAGAGCGCGTTTAGCTCGAACTCTCCTTCGGCGGCCAGTAAGCGCAGAGCGTTGGTTCTGACGGTGCCGACACTGCTTGCTTCGGACTTGGAAAGTGCCTCGCGCCCCCTCGCGGTGATCGAAACGACTTGTTCGACGGTAGCGTTAATTCCTCCCGGTAGTGCCGCGCGCATGACCTCGCCCCAGGGCGCCACATAATAGTCCGCCACCCACCGCGTGATCTCCAGCACTTCAGCGGTCAGCGGAGGATCGATGTCGAGCAATTCCTGAACTTCCTTGATCTCTGATTCGATTAGGCTGGATCCTGTTCGGAGACGGGGAAGTAGCGCCACGATATAACCGGTTAAGGGTTTTGTACCGAGCCGGGCTACAACGCGCGCGCCGACCTGCGCGACATGCTGGATAGACTGGGGCAGCCGATAAGTGAAAGTCTTGCTGAGATGGACCGGAAACGCCACTTGGGCGTACAGCGGAACA
>DATNNY010000252.1:0-5479 GCA_035601635.1 Pyrinomonadaceae bacterium | reverse complement strand
CAAATGACCCAGGTAAAGGAAACAAAAATAGCCAACAATTCTGTTTCGACCTACATCTCGAGGTTCGATGGCGATGGACAGTCGATGATCGAGGACTCCCAGGAGAACCCTGCATGGAGGTCCTTCATGGTGAGATCGTCGGTGTTGGGAGGAAAAGTCCTGACGCGACTCAACAATGCCGGCAACAAATCATCGACCGTGTTCGACGTGGACGGATTGCTTAAGGTGGTGCAGAGTGCTGGCCCCTACGGTTCAAGTCTCAGCTGGACACACATCGACCCATTCGGGTTGAGCGAAGCAGGTGACACGAAAGCTGTCTACGATCCAATCGGAATTACATTCAATGGCAGCATGCGCCAACTTATCCTCCTCCGGGCGCGATTCCTCCTATCGCCGCCAGCTACGGTGGACTGGGACCCTCGTTTGGATATGCCATAAACAGTTCTTGCATCCTTGACGGTATACCAACAGATTGCAGTCTAGCCTTGAACAATCTCGCTCATGGAACGGCGGATCAATGTCCGAAAAATGACCGTGGCCCGCAGATTGTGCGCGACTCTGCAGGAAACCAGCACATGGTGCCCTTAAGCACCAATCCATTGACTTACGGGCCGCGAGCGAAAGACAATCATTTGCGTTACCGCGGCAGTTCTGATAAACGTTCTACAAAACCGAGATGTTCACTTCTCCCTCTTCTCTCAAATAGTGGTAATGCCATTCCCGTTTCAACACCTTCCCCGTTACCGATGAGCTGAGTCTTTCACTGCCTGCTCTGCGCGAACTGACTGACGAGCGCGGAGACGACCTCGACGATCTTCTCTTGCTGACGGCGCGGGAGCTTTGACACTTCTTCAAAAACCTTATGCACCTTGCCGGTGGGCCCGGTCTAAACCTTAAACCTGGGGTCAGGCCTGAGAAAAAGCTAATGAGTCAGTGGATTTACCTCCCAACAATTATCGTTGGAAGTAACTCAAAAGAATCCATGGCGACTTCGCTGGACTGATAGACATCAGCTGATGCTGACGTTGTTCTCACTTAACTGGCTCAACAGGCCTCGTACATAAAAAAGGACGCAGTCGCGAGTGTGTAGGCACTTGGTAGACGCGATACTCACCTCGACAGGGAAGACTTCGTCACATATTGCCATCCGGAAATTCAGACGTGAATGAACTCGGCAATTCCCTTTAGTTCCGCTGTTGAAGTGCAGCTGGGCCTTGCCAGAAGTCTTACCAGGTGCTATAAGCCTCACGATGGCTTTGCGATGCGGTAGCGCGACGAGGGCGGGACTCCGGCCTGATCAAGGTCATGAGCAATGAACAAATTTAAGCATGAAGGCGCTGGGGGGTCGACCCTTGGACGGCTAACGCCGCGGCAGTGCGAGGTCTTGGCACTGATGACTCGTGGGTTCTCGATTAAAGAAGTTGCTCTAATGTTGAATATTAGCGTAAAGACAGCCGAAACCCATCGGTCAAATCTAATGGAACGCTTAGATCTGCACAATATTCCGCGATTGGTTCATTACGCGATCAAGGCTGGATTGATTAGCTTGGAAGACTAGCCTGCCGAAACGCGCGTTCCTTATGCTGCGTCGCGCTAAAATCTCCATCACCCGAACAAATTCATGGGACCGAGCGCGGGGGGCTTATTTCGCTCCTCGATTGATCGAATCGAAGGGTTCGACGGACCGTCAAACTAATTTCCAACGTACAGTTCAGGAAGTTGCTTACGGAGTTCGGCGACCTTCGGGAGATCGTTGACGGCGATGTAGGGCTCGTCCGGATGATGGACGGCGTAGTCCTGGTGATAGGCCTCGGCTTCGTAGAAGGCTTTGAGCGCAACGACCTGGGTGACGATCGGCCGCTTGAAAACTTCGGCTTTGTTGAGTTGAGCTATATAGGCGTCGGCGATGTTCTTCTGCTCAGCATTACTGTAAAAGACGGCCGAGCGATATTGCGAGCCGGTGTCTGGTCCCTGGCGATTCAGTTCGGTAGGATCGTGAGCGACGGCGAAATACACTTTGAGCAGCTGGCCATAAGAAATCCGCGATGGATCATATTTGATTCGGACCGACTCAGCATGCCCGGTATTGCCTTCGCTTACCATTTCGTAGTGAGCTGTGTCGGCCGAGCCTCCCGAGTAGCCTGCGCTAACGCTGTTTACTCCCTTAACGTGTTCGAACACGGCTTGTACGCCCCAGAAGCAGCCGCCCGCGATAACGGCGGTTTGCTCACCTTTAGTGGTTGCGAGCGGTGCGTCGATGACTGGGTTCGGTAAGGCTTTGCCCACGGCAGCCGTGGCCGCATGGCAAGCGGATAAAGACGTAAAAAGGCTGGCGGCGAGAATTACCGATAGAGTACGCGACATGTAAACACCTCCAAAAGCCGAATCGTCCGCATAGAATGAACGAAAGTCAGTTCACAATCAGTATACGTCTCAGAGCCAATAAATGGATGTTCGTGGGAGTATTTAGTGGTCTCATGCTTTGAGAATTTACCAGTCAGCAAAACGATCCACGAAGAAACACGAAGAAGAATTGGTGGAGTTCGTTTTATTTTTCGTGTGATTTCGTGGATCGCTTTGGCCAGCCAGGAAGAAGGCACGACACCAAATCAGACTCCGCCACTACGTACAACACATCACTTATTGGATTGAGCATTCGGCAAAGGCATGCGACCGATCGCGTGTTCGCCGATACTCCCAAAATAGAGCATGCCCTTGTGCTCGACCACGTTGGCAATCTGGGCGAAGCACTGCGGTGAAGGATCCTGAAGGTTCTGCACCACCTTACCATTGGCATCCAGAGCCAGCGCGAACGCGTAGCGTTTGATGTTCGGCTGCATGAAAGAAGGCATGCGCCAGACTACCTTTCTCATGAAAGGGTGTGGAAGTATGCTGTCGAGCGCGGTGTCGCGACGGTTAACTAGTGCCACCCAAAAGGTGTCCCGCCCATTTGAAGAAATCCCGTCGGGAAATCCGGGGAGATTGTCGATGAATATGTCTGACTGTCCCTGCTTCGGCCCGGTCAGCCAAAAGCGCTGCACGCGATAACTGCCGGTGTCGTTCACCAATACAAAGGATTGATCCGGGCTGACCGCGACGCCATTCGCGAAATAGAAATCATGCAAAAGGACCCGCGTCTGTTTGGTGCGCGGATCGTAAGCCATGAAGCGGCCGTTAGGTTGATGCTCAAGCAGATCGTCTTTGAGTTGGGTGAGTCGGTACTTATAAGAAGCATCCGTGAAGTAGATGGTTCCGTCCGCCGCCACATCGAGGTCGTTCGTGCAGCGAAAGGGCACTCCATCAGCCTCTGTGGTTAAAACCGAGATGCTTCCATCGCCAGCAATCGATAAGAGCCCTTTAATCGCATCAGCCACAATCAGGTGGCCGTCATGATCGAAGATGAGTCCCAGGGGCCGGCCTTGAGTGTTGGCGAAAACCTCGGGACGGGTGCCGTCTGACTGAAAACGAAAGATGCGTCCATCTTCGGTCCCGCAATAGATTCGATCCTGAGGGTCGAAGGCGACGTCTTCAGGCGCAAACCCGTCGACCTTTAGCCTTTCTATTTTCGAAAGCTCAGAATTTTGGGCATAGATCCCGGCTAATTCGGGCGCTGTGGGCGGAGTCCAGGCTGCGGGATTGATGGGAACCGGCCACGCGACCAGATAAGCAATTAGCAGAGCGATGATGGATATTAACGATCGGACGATTGTGCGTTTCATGTTCGGAAGTGAATTGCGTAGCGCGGGCGTCCGGCCCGTGAATCACACGCAAGATGCGCGTGCCGCCAAAGAGACTATCGTTCGCCGCGCGCGGCTTCGACCTGGGTTTCAAGTTCAACTGCGAGTTTATTGTGGCCGGGTTGACTGGCGGATTCGATCCAGCGCAGTGCTTCATCCAGAACTCGGCGTTGATGCTCGGGCCAATTCGGCTGGCCCGCGACGCTGCCGAACTGGCCGCGATAAAACCCGGCGCGCGGCGGATGCACTTGTTCGATCACTCTACGCTCAACGCTCAACATCATGGTGGGAATGCCGGCCTGCTCAATTGCCCGCGCAGCCAACGCCACCGATTGATGACAAAGACGAGATGTCGGAATCAACAGCGCCGCCTGCACCTCATAATGCTTCAGGCGCTCGACAAGTTTTGGCGCCATGACTTCGACCAGCTGCGCGGCGTCAGGAATGAATCCGCAGAAGCTCCAGAAAGCGGAGTTCAATTGCCCAATTACCCGATTGCTTTCGAACTCCAGCAGGCGCGCCAGCGGAACCTGCACGTTAACATCCTGCTGAACATATACTGGATCGTACCCGCGCGCGGAGAAGACCAGGTCGCTCGGATCGATCTCGGCGGGAATTTCACGAAACGTGCAGTCTCCATCCGGAGCGCTGGTGTCGAACGGATCGGTGCCGTCAATGTACGCGCCGGCTGAACTGATCAGTGCCAGATTCAACATAGACAGCGAGCGACGCAGCGGTGTAAACGGCGCGCGCGCGTTTTCGACAAAGGGATAGCCGTCGAGGCTTTCCATGGAACCGGTCCGAGACTTCGATTTCCAGGCGGCATAGCGCTCGCGCCAGGTGTTTTGTTGTTCGATAACATCCACTGCGTTTTCCTTAGAAGCGGAGCCCTCCCTTCCGGTCGGGCTACTGCCTCGCTCATCGCGCCCTCACTCACGGGCCTCTGACTCAGTTAGTGATCTCGGCCGAGCCATGATTAGAAACGCGACCAGACCAGCCACGATCGCCAATCCCATCGCCATCACCGAATAGTGGTGTAAGGCGTCGAACGCGATTCGCCGCGGATCACTGGCGGCAATCTGATCGGTGGGCGCTTGCATCGCCGACTTTAGAGCCAGCATGCGCGCTGAAATTACCCAATGACTAACGCCGGTCATAATAGCGACTATCGCCAGCGAAATCATCTCAGCGAATTGCACGAGCCGGCTTTGTTTCTGGTTAATCAAGAATCCGGTGACGAGCAGAAAAAGAGCAATCTCGAAACCACCGCGATTAATCACGCCCAGTACGCGCTGCACGATCATGCCTGCAAGTTCATTTGAGTTTGATAGCTGAGCCCCGCGCAAAACGGAAAACACTGCCGGAGCAACCGCGGCGCCAAAGAACACCGCTGCTCCCAGCCAAAGGCCCATCAGTAATAACCGAATACGTACGATGATCGTCTTCAAAAGGAACCCTTTATCCTATGCAAACGGAGTCACATCAGCTACGAGACTGATGGTTGGGGGCCTTATCTCGGGCGGCTCGATCTCCCGCGGATCGGGAACTGATAAAAGCCAGGAAAGGGCGCGATCAAGTTGTCCCTGATACTCCGCCAGATCGAGCGACATGAACACCGGCTGGTCAAGGCGCGCAAATTTTTCCTTGGCCATCAGGTACATGCGCCGTGCAGCGCCCGGGCGGCCAATTTGCAGATGATGAAACGCGACGGCCGATTGAATCATTGCCTGCAGGAAAAGTTT
>DATNNY010000251.1:0-27878 GCA_035601635.1 Pyrinomonadaceae bacterium | reverse complement strand
GGCGCACCTTAGTTTCATGTTCGATAACGAACTGGCGGCGGCGTTAAAGGAACTGAGCCAGCAAGAGGGAGTAACGCTGTACATGACCTTGCTGGCGGCCTTCCAGGTGTTGCTCTCCCGCTACACGGGACAGGACGACATCGTGGTGGGGACCGACATCGCGAATCGGAATCGGGCGGAGATAGAACCGTTGATCGGGTTCTTCATCAATCAGTTGGTGCTGCGGACGGAGCTGGGAGGAGAGCCGAGCTTTCGGGAGTTGCTGGGGCGGGTAAGAGAAGTATGTTTGGGGGCCTATGCGCATCAGGACGTGCCGTTCGAGAAGCTGGTGGAAGAGCTGCAGCCGGAGCGGGACCTGAGCCGGGGGCCGCTGTTTCAGGTGAAGCTGATCCTGCAGAACGCGCCGAGCGGGGAGTTGCGGCTGCCGGGATTGAAGTTGAGCCGGGTGCGCGGGAGCGGTGAAACGGCGAAGTTTGATCTGACGGTGGCGGTGAGTGAGAACATAGGGGGAATGATCAGCGGGACGGTGGAGTACAACACGGACCTGTTTGAGCAGGCGACGATCGGGCGGCTGATAGGGCACTACGAGCGGCTGCTGGAAAGCATAGTGAGGGATCGGGAAGTGGCAGTGAGCGAGCTGGGAATGCTGAGCGAGGAGGAGCGGGAGCAGTTGGTGGTGGGGTGGAACGATACCGGACGGGAGTACGGGGGGGAGGAGTGCTTGCATGAGCTGTTCGCGGCGCAGGCGGAGCGGACGCCGGGAGCGATTGCGGTGAGCTATGAAGGAGAGGAGCTGAGTTACCAGGAGCTGAACGAGCGGGCCAACCAGGTGGGGCATTACCTGAGAGATCTGGGTGTGGGGCCGGAGTCGTTAGTCGTAATTTCCATGGATCGGTCGCTCGACATGGTCGTTGGAATCCTCGGCATCCTGAAAGCCGGAGCTGCATATCTGCCAATCGACCCAATGTACCCACAAGAGCGTCGCTCCTTTATTTTAGAAGATGCTGAGGCAACTATCATTTTGACGAAACGGGAGTTACTTGCTGAATCATTGCCGCGGCAAGCGCTTCATGCTGTTTGTCTGGACACCGATTGGGATGACATTGCCCAGCACAGCAACCAGAATTTTTCCGTCGAGATGTCCAGCGAGAACCTGGCCTACGCGATTTACACGTCAGGATCGACCGGTACGCCAAACGGCGCTCTGATCACCCATGCGAATGTGACTCGTCTGTTTGCCGCGACGGAATCTTGGGTCCAGTTTGGTCCGACGGATGTCTGGACTCTCTTCCATTCATTTACTTTTGACTTCTCTGTCTGGGAGTTGTGGGGGGCACTGCTCTATGGGGGAAGAGTCGTGATTGTTCCCTACCCGGTTAGCCGCTCGCCCGAAACATTCTATCGCTTGCTCTACGACGAGGGTGTCACGGTCTTGAGTCAGACTCCTTCCGCCTTTCGACAGTTGATACCCGCGCAGTCGGGCTCGGGAGATGATCTGGCTCTGCGCCTGATTATCTTCGGGGGTGAGGCCCTTGATTTTCAAAGTTTGAGACCATGGTTTGAAAAGCATGGAGCAGAACGGCCCCGGCTGGTCAACATGTACGGGATCACTGAGACTACCGTTCACGTTACCCAACGGCCCCTCAGCATCGCCGATTTGAACGAAAATATTGGCAGCCGCGTCGGACGACCAATTTCGGACCTCCAACTCTACTTGCTCGACAAACGGTTAGAGCCAGTTCCGATGGGAATCCCAGGCGCGATTTACGTCGCGGGACCTGGGCTGGCTCGAGGGTATCTGAATCGCCCAGACCTGACAGCCGATAGATTCATACCCAATCCGTTCAGCGATGAGCCCGGAGACCGTCTCTACCGAACCGGTGACCTGGCACGGTTCCAGGCGAGCGGAGACGTGGAATATCTCGGTCGAATAGATCATCAGGTAAAAATTCGCGGTTTCCGCATCGAGCTGGGCGAAGTTGAATTCGCGCTGGGCCAGCACGAGGCAGTGCGTGAGGTGTTGGCGATGGTGCGCGAGATGCAGCCAGGAGACAGACGCCTGGTGGCGTACCTGGTCGCCGATCCCGAAACGCCCGTGGACGCCGTTGCGCTGCGAACTTACCTGAAAGAAAAACTCCCAGACTACATGATCCCAACTTCGTTCGTGATGTTGGATGCCATGCCTCTGTCGGCGAACGGAAAAGTGAATCGCTGGGCACTGCCGTTGCCGGACCACACAAGGCTTGAGACCGAAGAAGCGTTTATTCTACCTCACACAATGATCGAGGAAGTCTTGGCGGGAATTTGGAGTGAAGTTCTCGGTGTCGAGCAAGTCGGCGTCCATGATAACTTTTTTGTTCTTGGGGGAGATTCAATCTTAAGTATTAGGGTACTCGCCCTCGCGAAAGATCGTGGTCTGAACTTCACGCTGCAGAATTTATTTCAGCATCAGTCGATTCACGAATTGGCGCAGGCCTATCATGTACAGGAATCGGCGGCCCTGGATGAACCAGAGAGCCAGCCCTTCTGTCTCATTACCGCTGAAGACCGTCTTGGAATACCCGAGGACGTCGAGGATGCGTATCCGCTGACGAGGCTGCAGGCGGGCATGATCTTTCACAGTGAATACAGTGCCATTGTTTACCACAGCATCATCAGTTTTCGCATGCAACTCTCGTTGGATTTCGCTGCTCTGCGGACAGCCGTGCGGCAAGTGGTCAAGCGCCATCCAATGCTGCGCACCTCATTTGCGCTGACCGGCTACAGCGAACCGCTGCAACTGGTTCACAAAAACGGCGGCACGGAGATCGAGTATAAGTGTTTGCAGCAGGGCTTAACCGTTGCCGAGCAGGAACAGGCTGTCAAGGACTGGATTGATACTGAAAAGATACGGCACTTCGATTGGACCAGTCGCTCGTTGACGCGCTTTCACCTCTATCAACTAAGCGAAGAAACGTTTCAGTTTAGCTTTAGCGCGCCGCATGCATTGTTCGATGGCTGGAGCGATGGTCTATTACTGACAGAGATGTTCAAGCGCTATCTTTCACTCCAGGGTGAACTGCAAGGCGAGCTCGATCCGATTCCAACAACGCTATTTCGCAACTATGTAGCTTTGGAGCGTCAGGCGCTGGAATCCGAAGAGTGTCGGCAATACTGGCATAAACAGCTTCAGCGCAACAGCTACCGGGGATTAGGTCTGGGGCTCATCGCCGCGCCGGATCCGGACAGCTCGCGAGCTTTCCACCTTGATGTGCCGGTCACGGGTGATGATCTGGAAGGATTACAAAGGCTCGCTCATCTGGCGGCCGTGCCGCTCAAGAGCGTCCTGCTGGCCGCTCATATCAGGGTCGTCAGTCTGCTCAGCGGGCAGCGGGATGTAATCACCGGACTGGTTTCAAATGGCCGCGAAGAAGAGGCCGATGGCGAGCGGGTGATCGGATTGTTTCTTAACGCGTTGCCGTTTTGCATGAGTCTGGATGGAGAGACCTGGGTGGAACTGGCGCGCAAGGTATTCGATGCGGAATGGGAGATGCTGCCGTATCGGCGCTACCCGCTGATGGAGATGCAAAGAAGCCATGGCGGCAAGTCTCTCTTTGAGACAGTCTTTAACTACACGCATTTTCACGTTTATGAAAGTGTCAAGAGCTATCAGAATGTAGCGATTGTTGGTGGAACTACGGTCGCTGAAACTAACTTTACCATTGGCGCCAACTTTGGCTTGAACCTGACGCTCTCGCGGGTGCAGCTCAATCTCTCCGGAGATTTGACGAAGCTCAGCCGGACGCAGATGGAAACGATCGCAGAATGCTACGCGAGCACTCTGAAACTGATGGCCCACGATCCGCATGAGCGCTATGACCGTTCCAGTCCACTGCCATTGGATGAGCAGCAGCTGATGCTGCGCGAATGGAACCATACGGCGCGCGATTACGACCAGGACATTTGCATCCACCAACTCTTTGAAGCACAGGTTGCGCGCACTCCGGAAGCGATTGCCGTCCGCTACGAAGACCGGCACCTTAGCTATCGAGCGTTAAACGAACAAGCCAACCAGGTGGCGCACTACCTCCGCGAACTTGGAGTACAGCCGGAAGTGTTGGTCGGTTTGTGTGTGGAAAGATCGGTCGAGATGTTGGTGGGGCTTTTGGGGATACTTAAGGCGGGAGGTGCATATGTGCCGCTGGATCCTGAGTATCCGCTGGAGCGTCTCTCTTTCATGTTGGAAGACGCGGGACTTTTTGTGTTGCTAATCCAGGATCACCTGCTTGATCGATTGCCCCCATTCTGGGGTCAAACCGTTTCTCTTGATCGCAACGAAGAAATTACCCGGCAGCAGGTGAGCAACCTCGATAGCCCCGTGACCGCGACTTCATTGGCCTATGCAATCTACACCTCGGGATCCACCGGTACGCCCAAGGGAGTTTTGGTCGAGCATCGCGGCGTGAGTAATTTGACGGCCGCTCAGATCAAGGCGTTTGAGGTTGGGCCACAGAGCCGGGTGCTGCAATTTGCTTCCCTGAGCTTCGACGCGTCCGTTTCCGAGATTTTCACGACTCTGTTCAGCGGGGCGACGCTCTGCCTCGCCCCGAAAGCATCGCTTCTGCCCGGCGGCCCGCTTTGTCAGTTGTTACGCGATGGGGAGATTACCACCCTGACCATTCCGCCGTCAGTCTTGCGCCTGCTGGAGTGCGCGCCCCTGCCTGCTTTGCAGACTCTGATTGTGGCCGGCGAACAATGCGATGCCGCGACCGCGGAGCAATGGAGCAAGGACCGCCGGATGATTAATGCTTATGGGCCGACCGAAGCAACCGTTTGTGCAACTTTGGGGCGTTGCCTTGTGGCTGAGGACGAAAGAGTGAGGGTCTCGCCTCCCATAGGACGCCCAATTGATAATGTGCAGGTCTATCTGTTGGACGAGCAGCTCCAACCGATGCCGGCCGGCTTTTCCGCAGAGCTGTATATCGGCGGAGCTGGCATAGCACGCGGCTATCTCCACCATGCGGATTTGACCGCTGAGCGTTTTCTGCCGGATCCCTTCAACTCAATCGCGGGAGCGAGGATGTATCGCACGGGAGACAAGGCACGATTCCTGCCCGCCGGCGTGCTTGAGTACCTGGGAAGAGTGGATGAGCAAGTCAAGAGTCGCGGATATAGGATCGAGTTGGGTGAGATCGAAGCGGTGTTGTCCGAGCACGCGCAGGTGCGCCACTGTGTAGTACTAATGAAAGACCAGGCGAGCTCTGAGGGGTCAAGCGCGGTGGGACATCAAGACGAAGTCAGTCCCGCGGCGGCCGCAGACAAACAACTGGTCGCATATGTAGTTCCGGCGGAAACCGATCAGCAGCCCACGGCAACTGAACTGCGCGCCCATATGTCCGAAAAACTTCCGGAGTACATGCTCCCGGCGGCATTTGTGCTGCTGGAGGAGTTGCCGCTGACGCCCAACGGCAAAGTGAACCGGCGAGCGCTCATTACCGGAACTCAAAACAGGGCTGGGTTGGACACTAGCTACGAGCCGCCACACACTCCGGTCGAAGAACTACTTGTAAGTATTTGGCGAGAGGTGCTCAACGTCGAGCGGGTGGGCGTGAATGACAACTTTTTCGAGTTAGGCGGCCATTCATTGCTGGCGACTCAACTGGTCTCCCGGATTCGCGTAGTGTTCGAAGTCGACGTCGAGTTGCCGCGTCTATTCGAGAGTCCTACCGTAGCCGGACTCGGCTGGTGGTTGACGTACGCGCTACAGGCGGCGCGGGGAGTGGCCGCTCCTCCAATTGTGCCGGCGGCGCGTGAGCGAGAGTTACCGCTGTCGTTCTCACAACAACGCTTGTGGTTTCTTAACGAACTGGAAACAAACTCTTCTTTCTATAACATTCCGGCGGCGGTGCGGCTCGAAGGTGAATTAAATGTGGTCGCGCTTGAGCAGACGTTGAGCGAAATCGTTCGCCGACATGAAATACTACGGACTACATATGCCAGCGTCAATGGGCACGCTGTGCAGGTCATCGGCGACGTCGGCGAAGTTCGCTTGCCGGTGCTGGATCTCAGTGGTTTGTCAGAAGATACGAGAGCACTCGAAGCTAGCAGCGTTGCCCGCCTCGAAGCGCGGCAACTCTTCGACCTGTCCCAGGGCCCGATGTTACGCGCGCATTTGATCAAACTGTCGACAAACGAGCATGTTGTCTTGCTAACGATGCACCATATCGTCTCGGACGCCTGGTCTATGAGCGTACTGATTCGTGAAGTGAGTACGCTCTACCAGAAGCACAGCAACGGTTGCGTCGGAGCAGGGGTTCCTGACTTACCGATTCAATATGCCGACTATGCGATCTGGCAGCGACAATGGCTGCAAGGCGATGTGCTGGAGCGGCAACTTTCCTATTGGCGAAAACGTCTGGGCGGCGATTTGCCGGTGCTGGCCTTGCCAACTGATCGCGTTCGCCCCGCCCTCCAGAGTTATCAGGGAGCTCACCTGTCTTTTGAGCTGCCGGTGGAGATCAGCCTGCGTCTCAAGCGAATGAGCCAGCAGGAAGGCGTGACGATGTACATGATTTTGCTCGCGGCTTTCCAACTCCTCCTGTTTCGTTATAGTGGACAGAATGACATTCTGGTTGGGACCGTAATCGCCGGTCGCACTCGCACTGAAACCGAGCCTTTGATCGGTTTGTTTCTGAACACGCTGGTGATGCGGACGGACCTGTCGGGCGAGCCAACTTTCCGCGAGCTGCTCAGGCGCGTGCGAGAGATTTGCCTGGGGGCATATGCCCATCAGGAAGTGCCCTTCGAGAAGCTGGTCGAGGAACTGCAGCCCGAGAGAGGATTGAGTCGCTCACCGGTTATCCAGGTAGCTTTCGGAATGCATAACGCGCCGTTGGGAGAATTGAAACTCGGCGAACTGAAGCTCAGCCGGGTAACTCTTGAAACTGATGTCACGAGATTCGACCTGACCCTGTGGATGATGGAGGGCGGAGGTGAGGGGTTGCGCGCCACCTGGACCTACAGCACTGCTCTCTTTGAGGCCGAGACCGTCAAGCGCATGCACGAACATTTCGCGACGCTGCTCAAGAGCATTGTGAGCGAGCCGGAAGCGCGAATCAGCCGCCTCCAAATGCTTACCCAGGAAGAAGAGGAGGAGCTTGTTTCGGTGAGAAGAAATAGGGAGGGCGCCAACCTGACTATGCTGAGGAGTGCTAAGCGTCTTCCATTGGGCGTCATGAAAGAGGGTTCGGCAAGTGCCTTTGGCGCAGTAGACGAAGATCGGGGGACAGAGATCAGATGAGCCGCCCGGACGCGCCCGAATTTACCAACAGTGGCGGACCGACCTTCAAACGTAAGGTAGTCAGCCTCTCTTCGGAGGCCTTGGTCCAGAGCAGCTACTTACAAGGAGGGAAGCAGTTCCCCCTGGTGCTGCAACCTGCCGTGGAGCACTTGAACCCGGTAGCATGGGCCAGTGTCACAGCCGAGTACATCGAACGACAACTCCTCAAACACGGAGCCATTCTTTTTCGTGGTTTCAGGATCGGAGGGCCTGAAGGATTTGAGAAGTTCATCCGGACCTTGTCGCCGCAATTGCTCGACTATAACGAGCGCGCGGCGCCGCGCATAAAGGTAGCCGATAATATTTACACCTCGACTGAATACCCGGCCGACCAGTACATTCCCCTTCATCACGAGATGTCATATTCGCACAACTGGCCAATGAAAATATGGTTCTACTGCGTCCAGCCGGCGGCAAAGGGGGGCTCGACCCCGATAGCCTGCGACCGAGAATTCATGCGGCGGCTCGATCCGCTGATTAAAGAGACATTCTTAAGTAAAGGCGTCATGTATGTACGCAACTATGGCCAGGGCCTCGATCTTTCCTGGCAGGATGCTTTTCAGACCCAAGACAAATCCGATGTCGAGGAATATTGCCGCCGGGCCGGCACTCACTTTGAGTGGAAGGACGCCCACCGTCTAAGAACCCGCCAGGTCCGCCAGGTGGTCACGACTCATCCGAAGACTGAAGAAACAATTTGGTTTAACCATGCGCATATGTTTCATGTCTCTAATTTGGAACCGGCAGTGCGGGACTCATTGCTGGCTGAGTTTAAAGGTGACGATCTGCCTCGCAATGCTTACTACGGCGACGGCTCGCCGATTGAGAGTTCCGTTCTCAAAACGATCCGTTCCACATATCAACAGATTGCGGTTACTTTTACCTGGCAGAAGGGCGATCTGCTGATGCTGGACAACGTCCTGGCGTCGCACGGGCGCGAACCTTTTACCGGCCCCAGAAAAATATTAGTGGCGATGGCCGAACTCTTCAGCCATAGTTAAACTCGCTTTCCCAACCTGACTTCAAATTTCTCTGCGCTCGTTTTGATTCTCTTCGTCCGCGGTGAGTGGTTTGATCGAAGCTTCAACGCCGAGATGACGCAGAGCAAAATTAAAACAGACCCCTGCCCGCCAGAGCTTACCGGGAACATGAATAGGCCGCCTGGAGAAGAAAGAAAGAGATGACTGTCGAAGATCCATTCGAGCCGAGCCGCCGTACGCTTCCCACCTTCTCGCGCAAGACAGTCAGGCTCTCGCCGTCAACCCTGGTGGAGAGCCGCTATTTGGACGCGCGCCAGTTTCCGCTGGTGGTCGAACCAGCGGTGGATCATCTGAATGCGGTGGCATGGGTCAGCGGCATAGGCGAGTACATTCAGGATCAGTTACTCAAGCATGGCGCAATTCTTTTTCGTGGTTTCAATATCGAAGGAGCGCGCGGGTTTGAAGAATTCGCCCGGGCCATTTCTCCTCACTTGCTGGACTATAGCGAGCGTTCTTCGCCGCGCTCTGAAATCAACCGGGGTATTTATACTTCAACTGATCACCCTGCGGACCAGTACATACATTTTCATAATGAGCAGTCTTACTCTCACAACTGGCCCTTGAAGCTGTTTTTCTTCTGCGCCCAGCCGGCGGCAACCGGGGGCTCGACGCTAATAGCCGACGGTCGCAGGGTCCTCGAACTTATCGCGGTAAGCACCAGACAACGATTCATCGAAAACAAAGTGATGTACCTGCATAATTACCATCCTGGAATCGGTCTTTCCTGGCAAACAGCCTTTCAGACTCCCAGCAAGATCGAGGTCGAAGACTACTGTCGAACGCATGCCATCGAATTTGAGTGGAAAGGGAACGACCGCTTGCGGACCCGGCAGTTTTTCAAGGCCATTGTCGCACACCCTAAGACGGGAGAGTCGGTCTGGTTTGAGCATACCGCCTTCTTTCATGTCTCCAGCTTAGCGCCGGATGTGCGCCGGATGCTTATGAAAGAATTCGCGGAAGAAGATCTTCCCTTCAACACGTATTACGGTGACGGATCACCAATTGAGGACTCTGTCCTGGAAGGAATCAGGGCGGCCTATCGGCAGTCAGCATGCCGTTTCTCCTGGCAGCAGCGAGACCTCTTGCTGGTGGATAACATGCTGGTGTCGCATGGGCGAGAACCCTTCACCGGCCCCAGGAACATATTGGTGGCCATGGCGGAGTTGGCAGACGGCGGAAATACTTAGAAGGTGAGTAAGCAGAGCGGGCAATGATGAACATAATCAAATTTCTTCTGCGCAACTCAAAAGGTTCGGTGGTTTTGATCACCCTGATTGGGATCGTTGGGGGTCTCTGTAATGCTGGTCTGATCGCGCTCATAAATGCGGCGCTGACCAATTCGGATATCTCGCCGCCGGCCTTAATGGGAAGTTTTGTGGGCCTCTGTCTTATGACCCTGGTTACTAATGTCATTTCGCAACTTTTATTGTTGCGGCTATCACAGGGAGCTGTTTTTGAGCTGCGTCTGAAACTTTGTCGCCAGATCCTCAGAGCTCCTTTAAGGCGAATCGAAGAGGCCGGCGTGGCCCGCCTTCTAACGGCGCTGACTGGTGACGCCAATACTCTCTCGCAGTCCCTCTTCAGCGTGCCGATGATTTGCGTTAACGTCGCCACTCTGGTTGCGTGTCTGATCTACGTCAACTGGTTGTCGAAGCCCTTGCTGCTGGGGTTGCTGGCCTTCATGTTTCTGGGTGTTCTCAGCTACTGGCTGCCCACTCGAAAGGCTACGGGCTACATGAGACGCGCGCGCCGGGAAATGGAGACTCTCTTCGGTCACTTCCATGCGCTCACGGAAGGCAACAAAGAACTCAAGCTACATCGCGACCGGCGCGAAGACTTCCTGGAAAAAGACCTGACGGCGGGAGCGGTCGAGTTGAAGCGGCTGATGATTTTCGGAACGTCAATTCAAATTATGGCAGAAACCTGGGGGCGGCTGCTGTATTTCCTGCTGATCGGAATGATCTTATTCGTGATGCCGCTGTTTACGAAAGTCAACGGTCCAGCCTTTACCGGCTATATTCTCATCATTCTATTTTTGATGGGACCGATCGGCTACCTGCTGGGCATCATTCCCACTTTTACGCAGGCACAAGTGGCTTTGACGCGACTTCAAGAGTTGGGATTGTCACTAACTCCTGAAAAGAGCTTTGACAATTCAGACCTATCAGCTTCCCAGGCGGAGTGGGGCTGCCTCGAATTGAAGGGTGTCTCGCATGCGTACCTTGGGGAAAAGGAAGATAGCACCTTCACGCTGGGTCCGCTTGATGTCAGTTTTGGCCGCGGCGAATTGGTTTTCCTGGTAGGTGGGAATGGCAGCGGCAAATCTACTCTGGGCAAGATTCTGACTGGGCTTTATATTCCGGAGAGTGGCAGCATCGAGCTTGACGGCATAGCCGTTACAGACGAAACGAGAGAGGAATATCGCCAGTTCTTTACGGCAGTCTTTTCCGACTTCTACCTTTTCAAGCGTCTTCCGGGAGCGGCTACAACCGATCTCGACGCGCAGGCTAAAGAATACCTGGCCCGCTTACAACTCGATCACAAAGTTCAGGTCAAGGACGGCATCGTAATTAGCCCGGGGCTTTCCTACGGCCAGCGCAAGCGCTTGACACTGTTGACTGCATACCTGGAGGACCGGCCCTTCTATGTCTTCGATGAGTGGGCATCAGACCAGGACCCCTTCTTTAAGAGAATTTTCTATTCCGAGATCTTGCCTGAGCTGAAGTCAAGAGGAAAGACGATCCTGGTCATTAGCCACGATGACCGGTACTACCATGTAGCGGACCGGATCATCAAACTGGATTACGGACAACTGGCCTCCGACCAAACAGTTTTCTCGCCGGCCCTGATAGCCTGAACCAGCGACAGACGTTCAGCCGTCACGTTCCTGCCATTTAGCAGACCGGAGTCATTTTCATTACTCCACGATTCAAGGTCCTGTTCATTACCTCTGAATATCCACCCGAAACTGTCGGTGGACTTGGTACCCATGTTTTTGAGCTGACGAAAGGGCTGAGCGGCCTTAATTGCGAGGTCACTGTGCTCGCGCCTTCGAGCGGCGAAACCAAAGTTCATCATGCCCCCAACCTGACGGTGCATCTGGTTTCGGCAAACGGCGGCCCGCCGAATCATGGTCCTGGGACCTTGATGCAAAGGTTCATTCGACTCAATCAGGTATGCGTCAAGTACGCAAAGAACCTGCTGGTCGAATACAACCAGCGCCCGGATATTATTCATTGCCACGAATGGCATGGCTTTCCGGCCGCACAACAGTTGCGAGAGCTCTTCAAGATTCCAGTCGTAGCCACAGTTCACTTGCTTCAACATCCGGTGCAAGGGTCGTGGGGAGTAATGACCCCGCCGGAAATTATCAAACAGGAAAGGGAACTTTGTCGGGGTGCAGATGCGCTGATTACAGTTAGTAACTCAATGGTAAATCTCATCCGAACCACTCATCAAACTCCCTCCCAAAAGCTGGAAATGGTCTACAACGGACTAGACCCAGGACCGTTTATGAAGTCAATCATGAGCCCCGAAGAGCTTTGCAAACTCCGTGAAAGTTTTGCCACGCGTGACGAGAAGATAATAATTTTCGCCGGTCGGCTCTGTCCTCAGAAAGGTATCTACGAGCTGTTGGCATCAGCGGCAAGAGTAATCAAACGCCGGCCCAACGTTCGCTACCTGGTAGCCGGAGAACCTGATTTTGCGCCCGACACCTGGACCGTTGCGCGGCTCAGGCAGATGATGAAAGAAATGTTTCCAAATCAGGCCAGCGTTTGGGAGAAGGTGATCATTCTCGGCAAGATCACGCGCACGCGTCTCGCTGACCTTTACCAGGTAGCCGACATCGCGATCGTACCATCCCTTTATGAGCCGTTCGGTTATGCGGCCATCGAGGCAATGGCCGCGGGACTACCGGTTATTGCGACCGAGGTCGGCGGTCTGGCAGAGATTATTCGGAACAACGAGACGGGTCTGCTGGTCCCGGTACACGCAAGGGATCATGGACCACATCTGCTTAACGTTGAAAGACTGACAAGCGCTCAACTCGAGTTGTTGCAGGATGAGCAGAAGGCGAGACGATTGGCCCGTGCTGGTCAGCAGCATGTCATCAATACTTTCAGTTTAGTGAAGATGGCCCAGCAAACCCTCGCAGTCTATCGACGATATGCTCGAGCAACGAGCGAATGACTTTTGAGCTGCCGCTTCATCTCGTCTCAAACTGTAAGTGCTGCCTGGAAACGCCCGCGCTTCATTTCGGAGGCAACCTGTTCTCGCCGAAATTTATTACGGTTTCCGAGATTGTCAGACCGGTGGGACTTTGCCGCCATTTTTGATCGCTGAATTCGAGCAATGACAAGTCAACCAGAGACATTGGTTGGGCTCTTGCGCCGCAGGGCTCTCCTGGAGTCCGGGCAAACAGCCTACACTTTTCTGACCGACTCTAAAGAAACGAAAATCACTTACGGTGAGTTGGATGAACGTGCGCGCGCCATCGCTGCTTTGCTTCAAGACCGGGAAGCCTATGGAGATCGGGTGCTGCTCCTCTATCCCGCGGGGCTGGAATTTATCTCCGCCTTCCTCGGTTGTCTTTATGCCGGCGCAATCGCGGTACCCGCTTACCCACCAAAACTCAACCGCACGCCGCAGAAACTCCAGGGCATTCTCATTGATGCACAAATAAAGATCGCGTTGACGACAACTCAGGTTCGGTCGAGGACTATGGCCTTGTTCGCTGACGTGCCCGGTCTGGACCAGCTGAAATGGCTCGCAACTGATCATCTGGACCTGGACGCCGCCGGCGAATGGTCGCATCCCATGGTTGAAGGTAATACGACGGCACTCTTGCAATATACGTCCGGCTCAGTAACGGCCCCCAAGGGTGTGATCGTGACCCATAGCAATCTCCTGCACAATCAAGCGATGATCAGCAGCGCCTTTCAGCAAACTGAACAGGCCGTGATCGTGAGTTGGCTACCGCTTTATCACGATATGGGTTTGATCGGCGGAGTACTTCAACCGCTCTTTCTGGGTGTGCCCGCCATTCTGATGTCGCCGGTCGCCTTTCTGAAACAGCCGGTTAGTTGGTTGGAGGCCATTTCGCGTTACAAAGCGACCACAAGCGGCGGACCAAACTTCGCTTACGATTTATGCACCAGAAAGATTACGGCCGAGCAGCGTTCGACTTTGGATTTGAGTAGTTGGCGGGTTGCCTTCAACGGGGCGGAGCCGGTTCGCCACGACACTCTCGAACAGTTCGCGGCAACCTTCGCCTCTTGTGGTTTCGAGCGGGCCGCTTTCTTTCCCTGTTACGGACTCGCCGAGTCGACGCTATTTGTTTGCGGCGCGAAGAACGTCGCGGAAGTGGCAACGATCAGCGTTGACGCGCCCGGCTTAACCAAAGACCTCGTAATCGACAGCACTCTTTCGACGGCTCGCACGCTAGTCAGCTGCGGTGTTCCCTCGCCTGGCGCGGGTCTGGCCATTGTTGACCCTTCATCATTCAAGAAATGCCGGTCCGATACGATCGGGGAGATATGGACCTCAAGTCCGTCGGTAACCCAAGGATATTGGAATCGCCCCGAAGAGACACAACACACCTTCAACGCAAATCTGGCTAACAGCAACGACGACTCATATCTGAGGACAGGAGACCTCGGCTTTATTCATCGAGGGGAACTCTTTGTCATCGGGCGGATCAAAGACCTCGTCGTTATTCGAGGTCTGAATCACTACCCGCAGGACATTGAGGCCACAGTGCAAAAATCACAGCCCGGTCTGTGCCCCGGCAAGGGGGCGGCGTTTTCGGTCGAAGTCAGCGGTCGCGAGCGCCTGGTAGTGGTACAGGAAGTCATGCAGCGACATCCGGTCCTCAATACAACCTTTGAAAATATACGCCGAGCCATAGTCCAAGTTCACGAACTGGAAATCTATGCCATCGTCCTGATCAAAGCTGGAAGCATATTGCATACATCGAGTGGTAAGATCCAGCGACATCTCTGCCGAGACGCCTACTCGAATGGGACACTGGAAGTAGTGGGACAGTGGCGCCTGGAACCCGCGCGCAAAGGACACGACGCGATCTTGGTGGGCGCCTCTGCCGCGTCGACGGTCGACCAGATCAAGGTTTTCTTGATCAAGTTAGTCGCTTCGAGTGTGGGCGAAGACCTCGACAAGGTCGACAGCAATGTGCCAATCGCGCATTACGGGATAGATTCACTGCTGGCTATAGAGTTCGCACACGCCCTCCAGATGAGATGGGGCGTCACCTTACAAATCGGAGTCTTCCTGCAAGACTGTACCATCACTGAGATTGCTGAGATTGCCAAGAGCGCACTAAAAGCGGGGGAAGATTCCGCAATGGCGGCAAGTTCAATCCCTGAAAGTGATGAATGCTCCCTCTCGTACGGGCAACGTGCGCTTTGGTTTCTCCAGCAGATGGACCTGGAAGTATCGCCCTACCACATTGCTGGTGCAGCGCGCGTTAGAGCCGATCTCGACTGCGAGGCCCTCCGCCAGGCGCTCAAATTCCTCATCAATCGGCACTCCTCCCTACGAACAAACTTCACCACCAGGGACGGGACGCCAGTCCAGTGTATTCGGCAGCACAAGGATTTGTTTTTTCATGAGGAAGATGCTTCCGGCTGGAGTTCATTCTATCTGACTGATCAATTGAATCATGCGGCGCAGCGGCCGTTTGATCTTGAACACGACACGCTGCTCAGGGTTTTCCTGTTCAGAATCTCCGAGCGTGAGACGGTCATCGCGCTGGTAATGCATCACATCATTGCCGATTCATGGTCGCTCGCAATTCTGGTGCACGAGTTAGGCATCGCTTACGAAGCGATCAGAAAGAGTTCCACAATAGCCCTTTCCCCGCAACCGCGTCCGTACTCCGATTTTGTTAAGCGGCAGGAAACAATGTTAGCCAGCCATGTCGGCGAGCGCCTTTGGGCTTACTGGCAACACCGACTCGAAGGAAACTTGCCGGTGCTGAACCTCTCTATTAGCAGGCCGCGACCTGCGGTCCAATCCTATAAGGGAGGATCCATTCCGTTTGAGTTAAGCCGAGACCTGACGCGAAAACTCAAAGCGGTCGGTCTTGCTTACGGCGCAACGCTCTATATGACCCTGCTGGCGGCATTTCAAATCCTGCTTTATCGCTACAGTTGCCAGGAAGACATTCTAGTCGGCTCGCCCGCCGCTGGTCGCAGCGATGCAGAATGGCGGGGCTTGATAGGTTACCTTGTCAATCCTTTGGTAATGAGGGCAGATCTTTCCGGGGATCCGAATCTCCCGATGTTCCTGGAACAGGTGCGACAGACCGTTCTTGCCGCCCTTGACCACCAGGATTATTCATTTCCATTGCTGGTGAGACGATTGGATCCCGCCCGTGATGCCGGCATCCCGCCGCTTTTCCAGGTCATGTTCGTTTTGCAGCAGTCGCAGCTAAAGGATCAGAAAAACTTTGGCGCCTTTGCAGTCAACTTCGATGGCGCCGAGCTAGAACTAGCCGGGCTGCAACTTGAAACTATCGCCCTCAACCAGCCGGTATCCCAGGTTGATTTGACGCTTGTCATGACCGAGGTCGAAGGGCGGCTGTTGTCGTCCCTGCAATTCAGTACAGACATCTTCTCGATTGCCGACATGGAGAGATTGACGGGTCACTTTTGCAACTTGTTGGAAGCAATCGTGGCCAATCCTCAACAGCATATTTCGACATTACCCCTGTTGACGGACTTCGAGCGAAATCAGTTGCTCTACCACTGGAATGACACTGACATAAACTATGAGGGGGATTGCTGCCTCCATCAACTGGTCGAATTACAAGCCGAGCTCACGCCCGATGCGGTGGCCGTAACGTTTGAAGCTGAGGAGCTAACTTATCGCGAGTTGAATCAGCGAGCCAATCAACTGGCAAACTACGTTCGCGAACTGGGAGTCAGGCCAGAGACGGTGATTGCAGTATGCATGGAACGATCTCTCGAAATGGTTGTCGCCCTCCTGGGTGTTCTCAAGGCCGGCGGGGCCTACCTGCCTCTCGATCCGTCTTACCCAAGAGCGCGGATGAGCGAGATTCTGGATGATTCAGACGTAGGTGTGGTGCTGACCCAGGAGAGATTCATCGAAGTTCTTCCTAGACGCGCGACCCCGGTTGTCCGCCTGGACTCACAGTGGGAGACCATCTCTCTCGAGAGACAACAGAACATCGAGAGCGGCGTCCGGCCGGACAACCTCGCCTATGTCATCTACACGTCCGGCTCTTCGGGAAAACCGAAAGGTGCAATGATTAGTCACCATAGCATTTGCAATCGCTTGCTATGGATGCAGGATACATATAAGTTGACAGAAGCGGATCGTGTCCTGCAGAAAACGCCATTTAACTTTGATGTATCCATCTGGGAGTTCTTCTGGCCCCTGCTCACCGGCGCGCGACTGGTCCTGGCGCGTCCCGGGGGGCATCAGGATTGCTTCTACCTTGCGCGACTAATCAAGAAGCAAAAGATTACGGTATTACATTTTGTGCCCTCCATGCTCTCGGTTTTTCTTGAAACGCCCGGTGCGGAAAACTGTAGCAATCTGCGCCGGGTTATTTGCAGCGGCGAAGCGCTGCCGTATGACCTACAGGAGCGGTTCTTCGCCCGCATGAATGCCGAGCTGCATAATTTGTACGGCCCGACTGAAGCCGCCGTTGATGTGAGCTTCTGGAAGTGCGTACCTGATCCTGAGCGACGCACGGTGCCTATCGGTAATCCGATTGCCAATACTCGGCTTTACATTTTGGATCGCGATCTACAGCCAGTGCCTGCCGGCGTGCCGGGCGAGCTGTATATTGGCGGCGCCGGATTGGCGCGTGGCTACTTGAACAGTCCTGACCTGACGGCTGAGAAATTCGTCCCCGACTCGTTTGGCCCGAAGACGGGAGCCCGTTTGTACCGAACGGGAGATATAGCGCGTCACCTCCGGGACGGAGAGATCGAATTTCTCGGACGCGTCGATTATCAGGTCAAGATTAGGGGTTTCCGAATTGAGGTGCAGGAGATCGAAAAAGTGGTCCTGGAACACTCAGCGGTCAGAAACGTCGTGGTCACTGCCAGCAATGACCCGGCAGGCGGCAAACAACTGGTGGGCTACCTTGTCGGCGACCTGTCTGACAAATCTGATATCGACGAACTCCGCGCTTTCTTAAAAGCTCGACTGCCTGAGTACATGATTCCCTCCCACTTCATGCTCCTTAATACGCTTCCTCTCAAGCCGAACGGTAAAGTCGATCGTTCCGCATTACCGGCGCCCGACCGGACGATTGTAACGGCGGAAGATGTTTTCGTCGGCCCCCGCAGTCCGTTCGAGGAGGAGTTATGCGCTATCTGGTCAGAGGTCTTGGGCATCGCCCAAATTGATATCCACGAGAACTTTTTTGAGATCGGAGGACATTCCCTTCAGATCACACAGGTAATCACTCGCGTTAGAGAAACGTTTCGGGTCGAAATACCAATTCAAAACTTTTTCCAAACGCCCACCATCGCTGGCCTGGCGGAGTTTATCGAAGACAACGCGCAGGAAAACGTGGAAGGGCTTGTTGGATTGCTCGATCGCCTCGAACAACTGTCTGACAAAGAAGTGGCAGCTCTGCTTGTCCGGAGCAAGAGCGACCTGCATCGAAGCGATGAGCCACTAAACCTTATCAAGACTCGGGTGGAGGTTTTGTCCGAGCCGCCACTGGATGGGAAACCTTTCGCCGCTAACGGAGGAAGCTTTCGCTGCGCGGACATCGAGACCGTGCCGTTCGGAAACGGCCAGGAACTAGTCTATTCCAGAACCAGCCGGACCACGGAGTTCCTTAGTTGGGAGGGCGTCAGATTGTTAGAGTCGTGCCGCACTTTTAAGACGCTTGATGAGCATACGGCGGATTATTGCCGTAATCTTCCTAATCGCGTCGGTTCGTCCGAAGCAATAAGGCAGCGGTTAGAGATATTGCTAAACAAAGGCTGCCTCACTTCTTACGATCAAGTCATTGAAAGGATCGCGCGCGAGTCTGCCGCTGAACCCCGCCTGCCTCTAGTAGCTACGGTCGGATTCGTAACCGCCGATCGTGCCGAACTCCTAAAGCGAGGCCTGACCGGTTACATCGAGAACAGCAAACGCCACGGGCGAGTAAACGACTTCGTCGTTATGGACGATTCTCCCAGTGTAACTGTGCGAGACGAATACCGACGTATCTTAAGAGCGTTAAAGAAACAACACAAAGTCGAAATCTTCTACGCCGGACTCGAAGAGAAACTTCTGTATGCGAAGAAGCTGATCGATACGGGAGAGGTGCCTTCGGAGATCGTTAAGTTTGCGCTCTTTGACATTGAAGGAACGGGTCTGGCTCCCATCGGCGCGAACCGCAATGCCCTCTTACTGCACACGATTGGCGACCTCATCATCAGCGGCGACGACGATACCGAGTGCCGGCTCGCGATGCGCGAGATGGATACCGGCATCGCACTCGTTCCCGGGCAGCGCTTCAACGCCACCCATCCTTGCGACGTCTGGACTTATCCTGATCGTGAAGCGGCGATGCGGTCGCTGAGTTTCATCGACGCGGATTTCCTGGCCGTCCACGAAGCGGTACTGGGCAAACGAGTAGGAAGTCTGATTGCCGACTCGATTGGAAAAACTCGAGTCGACTTGTCCGAAGTGGATTATGGTTTTCTGCGGAAGCTGGAGGCCGGCACCGGGCGGATCCTGGTGTCCGCGAACGGTATCGCCGGGGACTCCGGATGGGGATCGCCGTCTAATTACCTGTTCCTGACCGGCGCCTCGTTCAAGAGACTGACGAGCACGGAACCGGAATACCTGGCCGCGTGCACTCGGCGAGAAATTCTGCGAGCCACTGACTGCTTAACAATCACCGACCTCGCCGACAATCTGATGACCACCTTTGTCGGACTGGACAATCGTCACTTACTGCCGCCTTTCATTCCGGTCGCGCGCGGTGAAGACTATGTATTTGGGACCATGCTCCCTCAATGTTTGAATGGCAGTTATGTTGCCTATCTGCCTTCCATTATTCTTCATACGCCCACTGAGGCGCGCTCGTTTTGGCCTGGCGAGATTACCAGAAGCGCATCGGGAATTTCTCTCGCGACCTTCATTGCGATACTGGTCAAATCATATGACTTTGGGCAAGAGGCCATGCACAGCGAGAAGAAAATGCAGAGTCTCGGCGACTATCTGGAGCGGATTGGAACGATGACCTCCAGGCAGTTCGCGGAAGTGTCATATCTAAAAGTTATCAATGAGATTGGCGCGCTAATATTGCATCTGGAGAGTCAGTTAGAGCAGCACGACAAACCCACGAAGCGATGGGAGCGGGATGTGAAGCAGTTCATTGTGACGGCCAGACAGTCGTTCATCAGCCAGGAATCCGCGGTGCCGCTTGATTTGCTCGCCGGTCGCAGCATTAATGAAGCGCGTGAACTAACCCAACGCCTGGTGCTGAAATTTGGTCAACTCCTGCAGTGGTGGCCTGTACTTACGGAGGTGGCGCGCAATCTTCGTCAACAGGGTGAACGACCAGCCACCGCGGTTGGATGAAATGTGGCCTAAAGACCTTGCCGCGATTAAGCATGCGGATTCGATAGCCGCCACCTGAGCCCTCCGCAAATCATCGCTGGGTAGTATAGATAGTAGCCGAGCCGTCATGGCCAACAATCATTCTCCATTGATTCTGGGCATCAGCGCCTCTCACAACGGCGCAGTCTGCCTACTGAGGGGTCACGAGTTGATTGTTTCAGTTCAGGAGGAGCGCCTCACGCGAAAAAAGAGGCGGAAGATTTACGGGGCACAACACTCATTGGCCCTGGAGTATTGTCTGGACTATGCAGGCATCAAACCTCAGGATTTGGATCTGGTCGTCCTGACAGTAACCGGCAAGGCCCGCTCTCCAATGCATGATCTCAAACTCAATTCGTTCTTGCGGGTGCAGCAAAACCAGATTGAGACACTGGTTATCCCGCATCACCTTGCTCATGCAGTCAGCGCCTTTGCCACCTCTGGTTTTGAAGAGTCCGCAGTCCTGGTAGTCGATGGAATAGGATCGACCATCGAGGATCTGACAGCGGCAGAGATCGCTGTACTCAAAGAACCGATCAGTGAAGGGTGGGAAACTGTTTCGCTTTATGGCGCGGCCGACACCACCATCAACCCGATCGAGAAGCACGCCACGGCGGGCTATGACTGGTTCACTCTGAACGGACCGGCGATGGCCAAATTCCGCAGCTTAGGCACCATCTTTTCGACCGCTGCTGAGCAGATTTTCGGAGAATCGCTTGACGCCGGGAAGGTGATGGGCCTGGCGCCCTTCGGAGTTGCGGACATTCCACCCGAAGAATTCTACGAGCTTATCGATGGCCGGTTTGTCTTTAGTGACAAAGTACCGTTCCGGTTTCAACACAGAGAACGATGGCCCTTGCATGAGGTCGAATATGGGAACCTCGCCGCCTCCGCCCAGGCGGCGCTCGAGAAAGCATTACTCTACCTGGTTAATCATCTTCACGATCTCCATCCAAGCGACAACTTATGTTACGCCGGCGGCGTGGCGCTCAACAGCGTTGCTAACGAGAGACTCATCAGGGAAACTCCTTTCAAGAACATTTACATTATTCCGGCCGCCGAAGATAGCGGACCCGCCATCGGGGCGGCCTACTACGGTTTGTGGCAGTTAGTAAAAAAGAATGAAAGGCGAAAACTGATCCATGATGCCCTGGGCCGGAAATATGGGGCGGTGGAAATCTCCGAAGCGATTTCGGAAACTCCCGGTGTTGAGGTGGTACCGACGACGGATTTCATCTCAGATACGGTCGAACTGTTGTGCGCCGGTAATTCAATCGGCTGGTTTCAGGGCAGATCTGAACTGGGTCCGAGGGCCCTGGGCCAACGAAGCATCATCTGCGATCCAAGACGAGTTGATGCCAAAGATATTCTCAACCGCAAAGTGAAATTTCGGGAAGCCTTTCGCCCTTTTGCTCCCGCCATCCTGCTCGAGGAGTCGGCCAACTGGTTTGAGTGGGAGGGCTTCTCGGCCGAGAGCCCCTATATGCTACGCGTTGCAGGCTTCAAGGAAGACAAGAAGCACCTAACACCCGCAGTAATGCACGTCGATGGGACCGGACGGGTGCAAACTCTCACCAGCGAGGCCAACGGAAGTTTCTATGATCTGGTGAAACGGTTTCACGAAAAGACCGGCGTGCCGATGCTCCTGAACACATCTTTCAACATTATGGGTATGCCCATTGTTGAGACTCCGCAAGATGCCCTCCTTTGTTTGTTGGCGACAGGTCTCGACTATTGCGTGCTTGAGAATGTGATTGTCAGCAAGCGAGAAAGAATCTTCTTCGACTTAAATGGCTTCGATTCGTGGCAAATCGTTGGGCAGGAACTGTTGCGCCTCGATGATACCCGAATTGCCGAACCTGGATCTAACAACGCTATCGCGGGCGAATTTGATCTTCAAAGCCATACAAACAGGCCAGCCGGCGCTGACTTTGCGGGGATCTACCAACATCCCGCCGGTATCCTCATCATCGAGCAGGGCGAGCACGGCTTGAGCGGCAGCTTCAAAGGGCTGGCGTCGGCTCTGGAGCGGGTGAAGGAGAATACTTTCGTGGTGTCCGGCGAGTTATTTAATCAGAGTCACCTCACCTTTCTGCCTAACCCGAAGGGCGAGATTGATCGCCTTTCGGTGCTCCCCAGTGCGGGAGTTGAATGGGCGGGCTTCGTGCTGTCCAAGCCGGTGCCGACAATCTTTGCGCGGGTGGCAGGACCTAAGGAGTCGGATCAGGAATTTTTCAGAAAGTGTGCTGGTAACTACGAAAGCAACGGCGAGATGATTCGGATTGCTTTGGACGCTAAAGGCAAGTTCCTCATTACCTCGCCGGAGCAGCGGGTTTATCAACTAGTCGAGGGCAAGTATAGTGTCTTTCATTTCAAGAACACCCCAGGCTACAGCATCGAATTCCAAATAGATCCCGCGGGCGGAGTAAGCGAAGCAGTGCTTTCCCAGCCAAACGCAAAATTCCGTTTGCTCCGCAAGTAGGTTTCAGTCGGATACCCCTCTTATCTTCCGGCTTAAAACCTCCAGGTCGTTTATGAGGTTGCGGATGGATCAGGCAAAAGTCGGTTATGACAAATGGGTCAATCTCAAGTCCGTGGGTAACTAACTATTGGCCGAACCCTCAAGCGAGCCTGCGCCTTTTCTGTTTTCATTGCGCGGGCGGTGGAGCGCACACTTATCGGCCGTGGGCCCGCGAGCTGCCGCGCAACATCGAGGTCTTTGGCATTCAGCAACCAGGTCGCGGCGCTCGGATTTTCGAAAAACCAGTCTCGCATCATGGGCCTCTGGTCGATGCGGTTGCTACAGCATTGCTGCCCTTGTTGAATAAGCCGTTCGCGTTCTTCGGACATAGCATGGGCGCTCTCATTGCCTTCGAAACGGCCCGGCTGTTGTACCGGGAGCACAGTTTGCTACCGGTTCATTTGTTCATTAGTGCCTGTGGCGGACCACGCACGCGTGACGCGCAAACGGACTATGCAAATCTGCCCGAAGCGGAACTACTTGCCCATCTGATACGTTTTGAGAGCGCGCCGCGTGAAGTTTTGAACGATGCTGAACTGATGCGGATGATGCTTCCGACGGTTCGCGCGGACTTCATGGTATGCGAAAGCTACCGGTATCGAAGTGAACCTCCGCTGCCCTGCCCCATCACTGGATTCGGCGGGTTGCAGGATTGCGAAACGAGCCAGACACGCCTGGAGGCATGGAGTACCGAGACCAGTCAAAAATTCTCTTTACAGATGTTTTCCGGAGGCCATTTCTTCTTGCATCCGCATCGGACCTCGATCCTGGAGACAATCTCGCGCAGTCTGAAACACGCGATGGCAAATCCCGGTAGTGGATCATTTTGAGAAAGTAGCGCCCGTGAATCGCAGTCAAGAAGCGCGTGCCACAAGCAAACTGGGCCCCCACTAAATTCCGCCTGCATAGCTGGAGGAGGACCCGCCGCTCCGCTGCGGCGGCTTAGATCTAATCTTTAACTGGCGGTGAGCACACAAGGGGGACGAAAGCATGAAAATGACACCTCTTTATCTCAAACAAAACGTGCAGGTAGAACCCTTGTTCAATCATTGGTATGCGTGGTCGCATCTCGTCGCACCAGCCACGGCTGCCATGAACATCGCGAATTCTCATTTGAGAATCATGAGGTCCTATGTTGCCGCGCCGATGGTTCATGCCAGCGCGGTAAAGAACCCTGCGATGCTTGGCGGTCCCTTCATCGACTATCAGGGTCAGAGGGTGGCTGAAGTCAAAACGCTCATCGAGACAACCATGAAGCAATATGCGCCTATGATTCAGTTGGCTGAATCCATCAAAGCGCTGGATGAGATTTTAAGAAATGAGGCCAAAGGACACTGCCTGGAACCTCTCTATCGGAAGATACCTGAAAACCTGCGGGGCTTTGTCGAAATTGTTTATGATCTGAATAACAACCCTTCGATCAAGTTCATCGAGGCCCTGCTGTACCATAGCCGTTATTACGATCTCGGCGCCCAATCGATTTGTTTATCGCCAATCAACCAGGACCACAGGCCCTTCGCCTTGAGTACCCCCAGACTGTCCGACGACAAGTCGGTAACGCTAAATATCCCGTTTAACCATCCGGTCGTTGACGAGTTGTTCAGAATGAAGGAGCACCCGCAGGAATTCACTTATGTCAACGAGTTGTTGGGAGGTGAGTTGGGGAGAACAGAGTTGTTCTCAACTTTTCTCACCGAGCAGAAGCCGCCTCAACACGAGCGTCATAGCGGCAACGACGTGCTGGTACGCTATTACGGGCACGCATGCCTTTCTCTCGAAACACCGGACGTGTTCATCTTCACTGATCCGGCGCTGAGCTATACATACGAGAATGGCATAAAGCGTTACACCTATCTGGACCTGCCGGAGGTGATCGATTATGTCTTAATCACTCACGGTCATCAGGACCACATCATGTTCGAGACACTCCTGCAATTGAGACACAAAGTGAAAAACATCATCGTCCCCAGAAACCAGGCGGGATGTTTGCAGGATCCGTCTCTCAAGCTGGTGCTGCAAAATATTGGATTCAAGAATGTCCTCGAGATCGGAGAGTTGGAGACCATCGAGATCGAAGGCGGGCGGATCACGGGTTTGCCGTTTTTGGGAGAGCATGCCGATCTGAACATTGGCAGTAAGATTGCTCACCTCGTCGAGTTGAAGGGCAAGAAGTTTCTCTTCGCAGCCGACTCAAACAACCTCGAGCCGAAGGTGTACGAACATCTATTCAATCTTATCGGCGAGATTGATGTCTTATTCCTGGGCATGGAGTGTGACGGCGCGCCGCTGTCCTGGCTATACGGGCCACTGATCACGAAAACGCTGGACCGAAAGATGGATCAGTCAAGACGGCTCTCGGGTTCAAATTACGAAAAGGGCATTCTAATAGTCGATCAATTCAACTGCAAGCAGGTCTATGTCTACGCGATGGGGCAGGAGCCCTGGTTGAATTATGTAATGAGTATTAAATACGCGAACGATTCCAATCCGATCGTGGCCTCAAACAAGCTCGTGGAAGAATGTTCACGTCGGGGCCTGGTGGCCGAAAGGCTGTTTGGCCGCAAGGAATTCACATATTAGGTAACTAAGAACGTCTGTCTCACCAAGAGCAGAGTCATCATCCCTGGTCCTTTCGATTCTTAAATCACAAACTGATCCTCTGAAGGGAACTTCAGCAGCGGGCTGATTTTAGTCTTCTTTGGGGAATTTATCAGCCATCGCCGATAACGCTGTCCCTTACTGGACGATCCCATTGGCGGAGATCGGCTGCATCGCAAGAAAGGTGAAAGTATGAAAAGGATTTCGACCTCGAATTCAGCAGATACGCGCCTGGCAGACCTTGGCGTGAGCGCTGCGGCTTGTTTATTCCTCGCTGCTGTTGTCTTTGCGACTCTATATCAACAACGACCCCCGGCGGCGTTGTCCGCGGGCGCTCCCTTGACGGAATTCGCTTCGGGCCGCGCCATGGAGCATCTCAAGGTGATCGCCGCGAGGCCCCATCCGATCGGTTCGACAGCCGCGGTTGAGGTCCGGAACTACATCGTCGACGAACTGAAAAAACTAAACCTGGAGCCGGAAGTTCAGACGGCCACGGCGGCGGTGAGTACTCGGGCAGGAGGAGCCAGTGCCGCGACTGTGCGCAATATTTTGGGACGCCTAAAAGGACAGGATCCAACTGCAAAGGCGGTGATGTTAGCAGCGCATTATGATTCAGTGCCTAACGGTAACGGCGCTAGCGATGACGGGTCCGGCGTGGTGGTCTTGCTTGAAACGATGAGAGCTTTGAAAGCGGGACCGCCGTTAAAGAACGACATAGTGTGCTTATTTGACGATGGTGAAGAGATAGGGCTGATGGGCGCCCGGGCCTTTGTCGACGAACACCCCTGGGCCGGCAATATCGGTCTGGTACTTAACTTCGAGGCGCGCGGGGCCAGCGGTCCGGTCTTCATGTTTGAGACCAGCGAGCAGAATGGGTGGCTGATTAACGAGTATGCTAAGGCCGTTCCTCACCCATTCTCCACTTCCCTGATGTACTCGATCTATAAGCTCTTACCTAACGACACCGACCTGACGGTCTTCAAAAGAGCGGGACTTGCAGGACTCAATTTCGCTTACATAGATGACGCCATTCGTTACCATTCCCAACGCGATAATTTGCAGGAAATTGACGAGCGCAGCGTTCAACACGGCGGCTCGTACGCGCTTGCGCTGGCGCGGCACTTCGGAAACTTGAGTCTGGAAAATCGGCAGGCCGCCAATGTTCTTTACTTTGATATCTGGGGCTCAACTCTCATCACCTATTCGGCCAAATGGGTAAAACCATTTGCGATTCTGGCCCTCGTGTTGTTCATGTTCGTTGTATATCTGGGACGGCGAAAGAAGCAGCTGACTATCAAGGGGATGCTGCTGGGGTTTGCCAGCTTTATTTTGAGCCTGGTGGTCATTGACGTCGCCGTGTGGCTGTTGTGGGGTTTGCTGACCACATTGCACAACGATTACTCACCCCTAACCAACGCCAATCTTTACATTGTCAGTTTCGTCGCGCTCGCGGTGGCTTTGGCGTCCGCTCTCTATCTCTTTCTGAATCGCTGGATTACATTTCACAACCTGACGCTAGGCGCCCTGTTCGGGTGGCTGCTCTTAACTGTGCTGCTGAGTCTGTATCTACCGGAAGCGAGCTACCTGATGCTTTGGCCGTTGGTGTTCAGCCTGTTAGCACTTGGTCTTGTCTTCTTTCGTGGGCGGGAGAGCTCCTCGCGTTATTTCTCACCCATAGTGCTCTGTCTCGGTTCTGTGCCGGGAATCATTTTAATGACCGGCACCACTCAGAATTTATTTCAGGGACTAAATCTGGGAATGCTGCTTCTGATAATCGGTATGTGTCTACTCTTGCTGGGGCTATTGATTCCCTATCTGGAATTTATTGCGCGTGGTTACAAATGGGCACTACCGATGACCGCGGCGTTGGTGAGCGTCATCTTCCTGGTCATTGGCAACGCTGTGCCTGCTTTCAGCAACGATGCTCCCCGCGCTGACACCGTTTTTTACAGCGTGTGCTACAGCCCGGACACGAATACCCAGGAAGCTCTGTGGGTGAGTCCTAACCGCACGCCGGACGAATGGAGTGCGCAGTTTTTTTCCTCAATGCCCGAAAGAAAGCTTTTGCCGAACCACTTTCCAACCAACACCAAACCCTTTCTATCGAGCCGGGCCCCCGACTTAAACCTGAAACCCGACGAGGTGAAGGTGATCGACTCTAAGACGCGCGATGATCTGCGCGCGCTTCATCTTAAGATTAGTTCACCGCAACAGGCACGCGTGGTAGTTATGTTTCTGGAGCTTGGGGCAGAGGTGGTGTCCGCTACCATCAATGGAAAGCGCATTGACTACGACAAGCCCAAGGTTATCGAAGGCGCGCAAGCCAGGCCGTGGGAGCTTCGCTATGACGCGATTCCAATCGAGGGCATCGATCTCGTATTAGAGACAAGAACGCCCTGGCCAGTAAAGATGACGCTCGTGAGCCAGAGCGACGGATTTCCGCAAATTCCGGGAACGGCGTTCAAGGAACGTCCGGCCAACTTAATACCGTCACCAAACAGCGACATAACTCGCCTGATCAAGTCATTCCGCCTGGACCGGGGCGAGCTCCTCAAATCAGCGACTACCCCCGCAGTTCCTGTCCGCAGGCTGCAACACTCTCAGAGGCCCTTGCCTCGCAAGAGCTAATCGCTCACGTCGTTTTCCATCTGAATACTTCTCATGGCTGTTAAGTCCAACTCTATTGGTGGTCTCTCGTCGGACCGGCTCAAGCTTTTGAGGTTGATGCTGCCTGGCAAGAGTTGGTCGACCCAGATCATTCAGAAAAGAATTGCTTCTGGTCCCGCGCCCCTGTCGTTTG
>DATNNY010000250.1:0-4337 GCA_035601635.1 Pyrinomonadaceae bacterium | reverse complement strand
AGCATGCGCTGAATTGCGCGACATGAATGAGAATAGCGCCACGCGCCAGCGCGAGAGGTAACTTCGATGTTTGCGGCTGATGGGGTCGTAGCGTTCGATGAAGTAGCTCGCTTCGTCTAGGACCGGCACACCGTCCTTTTTAGCGAGGGTGAGGACAGCCGGGAGATCCGGTATCTCGACGAACCCGAAGTGAACCGTCACATGCCAAAATCCATCCTCAAGCTCATCTACGCGGACGCAGTCTTTGATCGAATTCGCGGAACGTCCTCGAAGCTGACCGTCAGGGCGATTACTGTTGCTTGCAGCGATCTGACTTGTTTCACGTAGTTGACGATGACCGGTGGTATCGATTTCCCAAGCCGTGAGAGAAACACGGAAGTACCTGGAGCTCTTAAAACTTGTGAGACAGGGCAATAGAGCCTAAATTATCCCGCGCCGAATAAATCCGGGTAACCACCTGGAAGCATCGTTCCGGTGGCTGCGACGGTATGTAAGCAGAGTGTTGGCGAAAAGCCGTCTGAGAACCGTCGCTTTGTGGAGGAGTTTGCGAACTGCTCGCTATTCTTCATCGCCCTTCTCGAGATCCTCGTAACGCCGCTTCCGCATTTCTAGCTCTTCTTCGCTGCGACGCTGTTCGGCCGCGATTTGACGATCGAGGCTCGCTATATATTCCTGGGCAAACGATCGGACCTTTTCATCTGTATCCGAGAGCCATGGCGCCAGCGCATTCCGCTTGCCTTTATACGCTTCCACCAATCCAAACTCACCGGTGACGACACCCGTTGCCTGTAAAACCAGCTCCACGTTATTCCGCAACCCATCGTCTGCGGGCAGCCGACGAATGATTTCATTGCACAGTGGTTCAACAAATGGCTCGCCACGATAGCTCGACAGAACTCTGATCGTGAATTCGAGATCTTCGTGTGTACCGGTCTCCACAAGTGACATCAGCTTTCGATTGAGCGCATCCGACAATGCTGGAAAGGCCGCATAAATGAGACGGCCTCCAGTAAACTGGAACATAACGTCGCCGCTAACGAACAGGCGGCGCGCGGTATCGACCGCATGATCGGCTATTCCCTCGAAGCGGTTCTTCAACTCATAGAATTCATACGGTATCGGGTCATATGCACCCACCGCGTCCGACGAGGTTGAAAACTTCAGTCGCTCCACAAAAAAATCGAACACTCGCGTCGGACGAGCGTTGGCAATATGAATGAGGATGAATTCGGCGTGCGTATCGATGTGAGGCGCGTGCAAGAGGCTCTGGAGGATAACTTCCACGCCGTGATCCGTCAGATCGCGAACAAAAGAGTCGGCTTTCGGCACAAACCAAGCAAGATTGACCCATCGTGCATCCTGCTTGTTTGTAAAATACGTGACCCCCGGTAGGATCACTTCGTCAATCAAGGCCGCTGTCCCGTCCTTGTACCGGCGAAAGGCCGTGGCGAGAACGTGCACGATCACGTCTTCGTCGTTGAGTCTGATCCCGGCTTCAAATAGCCGCTTCAACATTGCCCCATCCAACCGCGGTGCAAATTTGAAATAGTGGGCGATCTGAACAAGGTACCGGTCCTCGGCAAGCCACTCCTCTATCCGGGTATCGAGCGCGGCGGATTGGCTGCTCTGCGCCAAACCCGACAGCATGATGCCAAGAAACCCCGTCAGCGGCTTTTCCAACCTATCAATAAAACCAAGCACAATCGAAGGCTTGTCGCGCCCGAGCCGTTGAAGAAATTCCCCAAAACTCGGGAAGGTTGCCAGATCATCCGATTTTGTCTGCGCGCAGCGATTAATGATTGCGAACCAACCATCGGCATTCTTCTCCGTAACGTCAGCCACCAGGTCGTCGATTCGCTTGCTGCGATACTCCTGCTCTTCTTCATAGCGGAAGCCCTCACTCTCCCACATCGGCGGGAAGACCGATTTGAAACCAACCAATGTCTTGTAGGTTACAAATCCTTTATTCGACTCTACGCGCGTGCGGAACAACTGTATGCTCTCATGCAAGCAGTCGACGGCCGCTAGAACCGCGGCATCGATGTCCTTGGCGGTTCGAATTCCTTTGTTTCGTCGGTGCATCCACAGAAGCCGGTGCTCGACACTTTGGATGATCTCGTAATCGTTGGTGCCAGCGAGGTCGCTGAAGAAGTCAACCACGCGAGCGCTATCATTGAGCACATCAGCAAGCAACTGATTCGAGTAGCCGGTCGACGTTGGCATTGCCGTGGCGGCAAAGAGAACTCGCTTGATCTGCTTGTTCTCATCCTCCGAGCCAGCAGAACGATAAAGGTTGCAGAGAATACTTATCGCCTCCGAGCGCATTTCGCGCAACGCATCGCTGGCAACGACTGAGCCGCGATGCAAGGTCATAGTATTATAAGTACTTGTGGTTCCCTGCACTTCGGTGCTTAAGGCCTCTTCGAGCACCTTCAGAAGAACCGGCAGGACCGGCGGCACACGATCCTCGTCAAAGTCACGGACCTTCCGCACAAGGGTTACCTGGACCATCGGTCCAGCCCGTTTCCAGACCTCCAGTTCGTGGACAGCGAGCTCATGGATAAGATCAAGCAGATGCTTGCGCTCTGTATCGTCCAACGCGCCGGGAAAGACATCGCATATCGCCTCGAACGTCCCCTCGATCGAGACATACCGGACTTGCCCTAGAATCTCGGACGCGACCTTAACGACACGCTCAACGCTCACCCCAGGAAAATTGCCGCCCGGCGTCTCGATTTCCCGCGGCTTCGTCAGCCGTGCCGCCTTTATCGCCGCGATGATGCTGTCTTTGATCTCGGGATAGACGCTCACCGGATCGTCGTAATTGGGCAAGACGTAGTTGCGGAAGCGCTCAAGAAGTTCCAATCGTGCGTTGTTGTCAGCACAGTCTGAAAGTGCCTTCAGCGCGCCGCTATCGAATAACTGTTTGCCGCTTATCAGACGATCGTAATCACTGATCGCCTTCTGGAACTCATAGCCCGCGGGAAGCAGGTACGTCTTCATGATCGTCTCGAAGCGCCGCTCGATTGCTTCAAAGAGTTTCCCACCGAAGCCCGTTAGTTTCGGCCTCTTGTACAGAATGTCGTGCTCCATTTCGGACCACGTGTGGTTCAAAGTCGTCTGGACCTGCACCTCACAGGCAAGGCCTGCAAAGCGCGCATACTCCGGCAGTTTTGTCCGATCCTCCTTAAGGGAAACGACAAAATTGTCGGAAATGAAGAGGCTCTTCGGGTCACCATCGCCTGGCACCGGGTGGTGGATCTTCGTGCGATCCCAATCGACGTCGAAGTTGTCTGTGACAATGCCGCTTTGCTGAAAGCGGGTGACGTCTGAATTCGAATAGAAGATGAGGCGACAGCCGGCCAGGTCCTTTATTTCTTCCGCCAGCGTCGTCGTTCCTAGCTGTCCACGGTCCTCCAACTTCTTCTTGAGGGACTCTGGGTCTTTCGCGCGAGCCTGCGCAAGCTGCAGCCTAAACGCGACCGGATGCGCGGCGATCGCGGCTCGAAGAATCGATGCCACGGTGTCGGCGAGAACCGCGTAGTCGGCCCGCTTTGATCGGGAATAGGTATCAAAATCCATAGCTAGATGCCCGCCTGCAGTGTTCGCAACAGACTCAGTCGGCTACGACGATTGTACCAGCGGAACGCCGATTCGCCGCTAGCGAGCACGGCAAAGGACCCCTCCCAGAAAAACTTTGGTATGGCGTGAACCGCGCCTAACGAAACCGCTTACATCGCCTCGTGAGCCATTGCGGCTCAACATAAAAGCTCGCGTGTTATTCGTTGTGCACTCTGCGAACTTAGGCGACCATTCCCCGAACCCATTACTGAAGCTCGCGTATTCTTCGTCCATCGGACGCTCGGTTTGTACGCCGGCGGCGCCCTGTTATTAAAGATTGTTACCAAATCGCAACACAACTGCACAATCTTCGCACGATAATCAACGAAGACTCGCCATATGATAGTCACAGTCTTCCGGGCGGCCTAGCGGCAGTTCCCTCGTTTGACCGGCCTCGCCTTTTTTTGGGTTGGTGTAGCGGAGACTCGCGATTCCTTAGCGTAGAACTACCGAGTTTGTTCAGTCCGCCGCCCATACTGGATGCGCCCCGGCTGACGCGGCGCGCGTGTCGCGCCCGGCTTTGGAGGTTGCGGGTATCTTCCGCGACCATGGCCCGGCATGGCGCAGAGCCAACACCGGCCATGTGAGCCTTGAGCAGTTGAAGGTGATGTCGGCGATCGAGAACTGCCGCACGGCAGCCCTCGGCGGCCATGTCGCGCGCTGCGAGGACTGCGCCTATACGACCATTGCCTACAACTCCTGCCGCAACCGGCACT
>DATNNY010000249.1:0-4172 GCA_035601635.1 Pyrinomonadaceae bacterium | reverse complement strand
TTTTCCCAAGCATCGGGTCATTGGCATGGCCGGCGTGCTCGACTCGGCGCGCATGCGTTGTTTTCTGGCGGAAGCGCTGGATGTTTCGGTTGAGAATGTAACTGCGTTCGTGCTCGGCGGCCATGGCGATACGATGGTGCCTTTGCCGCGCTACTCGACCTGCGCCGGGATTCCCATTACCGAGTTGTTGTCGAAAGAGCAAATCGACGCGATCGTGAAACGTACCGCCGGCGGCGGCGCCGAGATCGTCAATCTCTTGAAGACCGGGTCGGCTTATTACGCTCCGTCTGCCGCGGCGGTCGAGATGACTGAATCGATCTTGAAAGACAAGAAGAAAATCCTCCCATGCGCCGCTTATCTCGAAGGCGAGTACGGGGTGAACGGACTCTATGTCGGCGTGCCCTGCAAACTCGGCGCTCGAGGCTTGGAACAGGTGATCGAGATTACCTTGACTGCCGAAGAACGCATAGCTTTGCAGAAGAGCGCGGCGTCGGTGCAGGAATTGATTGACGTTTTGGGGATCTAACATACCGATGAAATTCAAATACAAATGCGGTTGTGGTTCTACGATAACGGATCCAAAGTCGCATAAGTGTTGGTTCAAGATAAATCATGAGAATGATCCGGTTAGACCGGAGATCGTTCATCGTACGTCAAGAAGAAAGCGCGGCGATATTTGCGGTTGCGGGGGAAATCAAGACTGCAAATACTGTGGGGGTTCTGGTCGAATCCCATAGATCCGTAACTCTTATCCTCGCTCATACAGAAGGGCAGCAGATCTGTTTAGATCCGCCGCCCTTTTTGTTTCCAAACCGAATAGACTATCAGCGAGTTTCCAATGTCAATGCCTTCCTATAGTCCGCCAACGGAAAACTTATCTTCGTCCGAATGCTCTTCCGCATCGCCGCGATTTTTTCAAGACGCTTGTAGACGGCCGCGGGGAAGTAGAGCTCGCCACATTTTTTGCAAACTCTAACCGGGACATTATCGACGTAAATGATTTCCCTTCGATAATGGAAAGGAACGCGTGTGACAGTCTCTTCCACAAAGCCGTCACAGAATTCACAAGGATCTTTTTTCATGGCTCGTTAATATCAAGCGCGAACACCGTTACTATTGTAAGCCAGTCAGCGGTAACAATCCTACAAAATAACTGCCATTGTCCGACGGTCAGACGCTTCACCTGTCACTTCGTATCGCGTTCCTCGTGGGTCTTTGGTGAACCTTTTTGTAATCGATCCGGTAAGGATAGCGTTCTCAACATCGATTGCTTCCAAGAGGTCGTTCGCCATCTCTTCATTTGCATGAACCGAGATCTGATATTTCTCTTCTCGAACGAGATCTCTCAGCTTGTCTATTGGCCGTTTCACACAGAATCACTTCTTCAGCCACCCGAGCAACCCATAAAGCACCGTCTCGCGATTCTCTTCATAGATCGCTTTGGTGAGCGGAATACCCATCGGACAGACCTTGACGCAGTTCTGCGCGTTGCCGCAGTTGGTAATCCCGTCTTCGCCCATGATTCCTTCCAGGCGTTCATCGCGATTCATAGTTCCGGTCGGATGCATGTTGAAGAGACGCACCTGTGCGATTGCCTGCGGGCCGATGTAATGATCTTCGTCGTACTGCGGACACGCCTCCAGACAACAACCGCATGTCATGCAGCGTGAGTAGGCGTAGCGCTCCTGCACGTCTTCCTGATCCATGCGCGGTCCGGGTCCGAGATCGTGAGTCCCATCAAGTTCGATCCAGGCATGCACCCGCTTCAGATGGTCGAACATCTGCGAGCGATCCACCATCAGGTCGCGGACGTTGGGAAACTTGGACATCGGCTCGAGCTTGATCGGTTGATCAAGATTATCGACCAGCGCCGAGCACGATTGCCGCACCCGTCCGTTGATTACCATCGTGCAAATACCGCACACCTGCTCGAGACAATTCATGTCCCATGACGGCGGCGTGGTTTGCTTGCCGGATTTGGTGACCGGGTTCTTGCGAATCTCCATCAGGCAGGAGATCACGTTGAGGTTCGGACGATAAGGAATTTCGAACTCTTCCCAGTATTGCGGAGAGTCAGTGCCGGCCCGCCGCTTGATATGAATCTCGACTGTGTTGCTCATTAGCAGAAGCTCCGAAGGAGCGAAATGAAATAGCCCCGGGCGTGAGCCCGGGGGAAGGCGGTCATTGAACAAATCCTAGAGCCCCGCAAGGGGCGAAAGAAAATGTAACTGCTGCCCAACGAAGGGTCCTCATTTGTGTCGCCCGCTTCGCGGGCTCGTAGTTATTGGGAACTCTGGATTCCCCGGGCTTACGCCGGGGCTATTACCTGTCGCGCCTTCGGCGCTCACGTCTAAGCTTTCGCCGTCTCTTTCTTCTCGTGCGAATAGTCGCGTTTGCGCGGAGTGATCAGAGAAACGTCGACCGGCTCATACGAGAACACCGGTCCTTCGCCTGAGTACTCGGCGAGGGTTGTCTTCAGCCAGTTGGGGTCGTCGCGATCGGGAAAGTCAGGCTTATAGTGAGCGCCGCGCGACTCGTTACGATTGAGTGCTCCGAGCGTAATCACTCGCGCCAGATCCAACATGTTCTTCAAGTGACGAGCATGCGGCAACGCCATCGTCGCCCATAAATTCGAGTCGTTGATTGAGATGCGGTGGTAACGATCCTGTAGCTGGCGCAGGGTATCGTCGGTTTGCTTCAGACGATCGTTGTAGCGCACCACAGTAACGTTGTCGGTCATGATCCGGCCCATCTCTTCGTGCAGCTTGTACTGGTTTTCGTGGCCGCTTTGGGCAATCAGTTTGTCGTTTATTTCCTGCTGGCGTTTCGTTTCCTGTTCGTACAAGTGCGAGCCATTTTGGCCGTTGCGCTCGACACCCTGGGCCCAACCGATCGCCGCAGGCGCCGCGATAAATCCGCCGTAGACACAGCTGACCAATGAATTAGCTCCCAGGCGATTAGCTCCATGGATGGAATAATCACATTCGCCGGCCGCGAGCAATCCCGAGATGTTTGTGCGCTGCTGGTAATCAACCCAGAGGCCGCCCATTGAATAATGCACGCCGGGGAAGATACGCATGGGCACGTGGCGCGGATCGTCGCCCACGAACATTTCGTAGATTTCCAGAATCGCGCCGAGCTTCTTGTCCAGAGTCTCCGGCGGAATATGCGTCAGATCGAGATAGACCTGGTTCTCGCCGTTGACGCCCATCCCGGACAAACACACCTGAAAGATTTCGCGGGTAGCGATGTCGCGCGGCACAAGGTTGCCGTACGCGGGGTACTTCTCTTCCAGAAAATACCAACGCTCCTTTTCCGGAATCGATGAGGCGGATCGCTTGTCGCCCTTGGCGCGCGGGACCCACACGCGGCCGCCTTCGCCGCGGGCCGACTCACTCATCAAACGCAGCTTGTCTTCTCCCGGAATTGAAGTCGGATGCACCTGAATAAATTCACCGTTGGCATATTTCGCGCCCTGCTGGTAACAAGCCGAAACGGCGCTGCCGGTGCAAACCATCGAGTTGGTAGACTTGCCATAAATCAATCCCGGACCGCCGGTTGCGACGATCACGGCATCGGCAGGAAAAGCTTTCAACTCGAGCGAGCGCAGGTTCATCGCGACGACGCCCCGACAAACCTGATGGTCGTCGAGAATCAGAGACATCATTTCCCAACCTTCGTATTTCTTAACCTGGCCCCCAACTTCATAACGCCGCACTTGTTCGTCCAGCGCATACAAAAGCTGTTGGCCGGTCGAAGCTCCGGCAAAGGCAGTGCGATGATGTTTGGTGCCGCCGAAGCGTCGAAAGTCGAGCAGGCCTTCCTGCGTACGTGAAAACGGCACACCCATGCGATCGAATAGATAGATGATGGCCGGCGCCATTTCGCACATCGCTTTCGCCGGGGGCTGGTGCGCCAGAAAGTCTCCGCCGTAAACCGTGTCGTCGAAATGTTCCCAGGTTGAATCGCCTTCGCCCTTGGTATTGACCGCGCCATTGATGCCGCCTTGCGCGCAGACAGAGTGCGAACGTTTCACCGGCACTACGGAAAGCAGATCGACTTCGTGACCGGCTTCGGCGATCTTCATCGCCGCTGCCAGTCCGGCAAGGCCGCCACCAACCACAACTATCTTGATTCCACTTCCCATAGTTTTTTCAGCTTGTGGAACAGAC
>DATNNY010000248.1:0-3431 GCA_035601635.1 Pyrinomonadaceae bacterium | reverse complement strand
TCGCGCCGGCATCTGCGAATTTTTGCTCATTCAAAGAAATCTGCGCCTCCACCAGATCGATCGCCGCTTGCAGACCGGTGAACGAGCCGCCTTTCTGTTTGGCAATCACCGATGCTTGTTCCAGTGTTTTGTGGGAATCATCTCGGCTGCCCAGCCTCCAGAGTGCTGCGCCAAGATTCATCAAGGCGTAACCTTCGTAAAGCTGGTTACCCATTGAGTTGTATCTCACACGGCCTTCCTCGAAATGCTGACGGGCTTCAGCGTATTGTTCCTGGGCCAGCAGCAGACTGCCGATGCTCCCGTGTGCGTAAGCTATCTGCGCTTGATCGCCCGTTTGCTCGGCGAGTTTAAGTTGGTCCTGAAAAGACTGAAGTGCCGACTTATAGTCACCCTTCTGTTTGTAAGCGCGGCCACGCAGCAGCAGCGCCTGCGATGTTTCCGTGCGATAGCCCCCAGGCTGATAGAAAGCCAATGCCTGTTCGTCATACTCCAGGCCGCGATCCGTTTCGCCGCGCTGAATGTACAAGCTCGCCAAAGACAAACGCGCCCGCGCCTCGTTCTGACGACCGCCATACCTTTGCGCGGCTTCGAGTCCTTGCTGGAAATACTTCTCGGCTTCAGTGTAGTCGCCGCGTCCCAAGTAGACATTGCCAACCTCAATCGAGCCGCGCGCAATCAGGCTCTCCATCTGATTGGTTTGAGCTAGTTCGACGGCGTCGTGAGCATCCTGCACCGCCTCATCGGCCTTGCCTTCTTTGATGGCGACACTACTCAGTTGGAAGAGGATCTTGATTTGCTGGTATTGATTGTTAACTATCCTGGCCATGTCGCGCGCCTTTTCCAACTGTGTCCGGGCCTCCGAAACTTTGCCGGCTATATCATTCAATAGTACGCCGCGTTGGAGGGCTACTTCGGCCCGTCCTTCGACATTGCCCAGGGCTTGATAAATTGTCTCGGCCTTATCGAAAGCCGTGTTGGCTTCGGTGACCTTGTGCTGGCGACCGTAAAGCACGCCTAAGCGCAAAAAGGGTGTAGCGTTTTGCGGATCCCGGTTCACGGCAAGGAGATAACTTTCGACAGCCTTGTCCAGTTGGTTGTTCTTCTCATAGGACCTTCCCAGATCGACGTAGACGTGGGACTGATCCGGCTGGACATGCGCGATTTCTGAATAAGCGGCAACAGCCCGAGGAAAATCCCGGCGCACGATGGAGGTGATCGCATCCAGATAAAGTCCCTCCACCGGCGTGTACAAAGAACGGTCGGGAGTCAACTCGCCAACTCGCAATAGTTCATCCTTGGCCCTGTCGCTGTAGTCCAGTTCCATCCAGGCTTCGGCCAGGCGCGCATGGGCCAAAGCAAACTGATCATCGCTGTGTATAGCAAGCTCAAACGCTTTGCTGGCCTGGAAAAACGAACCAGCCCGCAACGCGTTCTCGCCCGTGTCGTAGAGACGTTGGGCCTCGGCAGTTGGCTTATGCGGTCTCGCGCGAGTCAAATACCAAACGCCGAAGGCCAGCGCGGCGACTGCGACCAGCGCGGCCGCAACGTAACCAATTGAAAGTCTCGGCCGCCTGAAGATGTCTGAGAAAGTCGCCAGTGCGCCGGTCGGATGCGTGACGAAGCTTGGAGAGATCAAGCGCGTGACCGTGCGATCACCGTGCGTCTCGATGTTGGCACGGGCTGAGTCGAGAGCCTCAATCATTTCATCTGCGGTTTGGAATCGCGCCTCAGGCTTCTTTGCCAAAGCCTTTAGAGTGATCCGATCGAGTTCCCGGGAAACATTCGGGTTCAGTTGTGAGGGCGGCGGCGGATCGTCGCGCATGACTTTCGCGCAAATCTCAATGGGGTTCTTGCCGGAGAACGGGGGTTTGCCGGCGATACATTCATAGAGCAGCCCTCCCAATGAAAATAGATCACTGCGCGCGTCAACGTCGACGCCGAGTGCCTGCTCAGGGGAAAGGTACATAGGCGTGCCGAGGATTACGCCTTCTTGCGTTTGCGTATTCATCAGCGTCTGCCGTTCGGGATCGTCGTCGCTGACGGAACCGAGGGTTAGCTGTTTTGCCAGGCCAAAATCCAGGACTTTGACGTTGCCCCTCTCATTGATGGCGACATTCGTAGGTTTGATGTCGCGATGAATAATGCCGTTTCGATGAGCTTCGGCGAGCGCTTCCGCTACTTGCTTAATGATTTCAATAGCTCGCGGAATCGTCAGTTTTTCCAGAAGAATAAGATCTCCGAGCGTCTGGCCTTTGACCAATTCCATCACGATATAGGGCTGGCCGTCGTCAGTCTCGCCATAGTCGTGAATGGTGGCGATGTGCGGATGCGAAAGAGCCGAGACGGCGCGCGCTTCACGCAGAAAGCGATTGCGAAAATGCTCAGACTCCGAGCCGCGTCTCGCTGTTAGAGTTTTGATCGCTACGCGGCGGCCGAGGAGAGTATCTTCGGCGATGTACACTACGCCCATCCCGCCTTCACCAAGCTTCTCGAGAATTCGGTAATGAGAGAGGGTCCGTCCGATCATATTCCAGTTCCGATTGTCGGAAGAAAATGGCCGCGAGTTAAGACGATTTAGGCGCGGAGCTGCCGGGGCCGAGTAGCTTATCCGCGGGATGGCCGGGCCCGAGTAACTAAGACAGGGCGCATTGTCGCTCCAAATCGTGGCGGATTCAAGAGGTTCCGTGTGGGGCGGAAAAAACAGTTTTCGGAATTGCTGGTTGCAAAAGTTCTTGGATGAGACCTTCGTTTCTTGCTATCGGAGGTGGTTATCATTATTGACCCGTCTGCGTTTGATGTAAGCTGTCGATTGATTTCACTGAAAGGAAACCGTCAAAAATGATTAGAAAGTTGAAGTCGGGTGAATACCGTTTGTATTCGCGCAAGAAAGATCCGAAAACCGGTAAGCGCAGAAACCTCGGTACGTTTCCTACTCGAGCAGCAGCAGAGAAGCATGAGCGCGCGGTGCAGTATTTCAAACGGAAGTGATCACGAATGGGTTGGTGGGTTTTGCTAAGATGGTCAGAACGGTACGCTCACATCGCAAGTCCCGATTGGTTAGCGTTTAGTTATTAGCTTTCTCGTCGAACAACTCGACAAGTTCGTCGCGCATCTCTTGCTCTCGCTCGGTCTGCGCTCCAAACCAAACGCTCCTTACTATTCCCTGGCTGTCCACAAACAAAACCGTCGGAGTGCCTGATATCTTGTAAGAGGACAAGGGGCCAGTCTGAATATTCTCGATTGGAAGTTCGAGGTATTGGAGGTATTTGCGGGCTTCATCAGCGGAATTTGGAAGCGGCCTAGTTCCTGGCACTATTCGCTGGCAGCTTCTCCAATATCGCGCGCGCAATCGCAAGCGTGGCATTAGCGCGCGGCGCATCGTACTTGAAACCCTTCGACAGTTCGACTGAACGTGCCAAATCTTCCTGAAC
>DATNNY010000247.1:0-13504 GCA_035601635.1 Pyrinomonadaceae bacterium | reverse complement strand
GGCGGCATCCAGCGACAAGGAGGTCGTCGATATCGCCGGGATATCGGAAATCTCACGCTCGCCTAAGCGCATGATCGATCCCTTGCCAAATCTCTTTTCGATATTGAGCAGCGCGGCTTCGATGGCGCGACTGCGGTCAGCAATTCGGTCTTCAGGCATAACGGGCATCTCTTTCTTCTGCTCCTCTTTTGATTAAGTTGCGTCTCGGGGCATTCCACAGGAAACTGAGGATAGCACAACTCAAGCGAGAATGGAACAGAGTTTCACGGATGAAACGCGAATATTTTCGGGAGGGTTTGGGAATCCGCAGTGCTGTCGTTTGCGATCTCAGCAGCCCTCTCTGCTACCAAGATGAGGCCACCCCGGTTCGTGTACTCGCAAAATCAAACGTCAGAATACTCTAAGATCGGAACTCCGTCGAGCGAATAAAATGACCCGTAAGAATTCAACCAGACAAACAAATTAGCTATCGTTGCAACGATCATGCGCCTTGTTAATTCACGTTTTGAACCAGCCGATTCAACAGAAAACTATTTTTTCAATTGAATCTTTGTTTCCAGATCAATCGAAACATCAGCGTTCAGATCACGGACTCTGGCTTTCACTCTGTATTCCCCAAGCGGGTCGCTCTTTTCAAATCGGACGGCGAGGATGGCCTCGCCCAGCTGTATGTTCTGAGCGGGGGGAGCCTGGCTTTTCCATAACGGCTGGTCTTTGCGCCCTGCATAAAAGGTCCCGTCAGGTTTATATATCGTGTAGTCAACTTCAGCATTGCAAGTGCGCAGTTGGTCAGGCTTGCAGCCGGCAAAAAGTACAATCACACCGTAGTATTCACCTTTGGTCGCCTTGTTTGTATCTCTGATCTTCGGCATTTCGGGCCTCTTCCATTCTTCAATAAACTCCTGGGGCTTTTCGACAACTAACAAGTGAACTCCAAAACCGCCAACCACCTTACGATCGGGCGCGTCCTCCGCGCGCTCACCATTCTTGTTCCACTGGGCAGACACCGGCAAAGTTGCGACGACGAGTAATAGACTGACTAAGATCAAGCGCATATAGACTCCTTCGGGGATTTTTCGATCAGATCTAAACCGCACATAACGAGCGCGCGAACCTTCCGATCTGATTGGCAAGTGCGGGCTCTCCAATGCTTTGTTCAATTTCTGAGACTATGGCCGATCCGACAACGGCAGCATCCGCGTACCGCCAAACGTCGGCCACTTGATCAGCCGTTGAAATGCCAAAGCCCACGGCTACGGGTAAGTTTGAGAACCTGCGCACGCGAGCGACGAGCTCTTCAGCTTCAACACTCGTATCTTCGCGAGCGCCGGTCACCCCCGTCCGCGATACGGCATAGATGAAACCGCTGGCGCGCTCGGCCACCAATTGCAGACGCTCATCAGTAGAAGTAGGGGCGACGAGAAAGATCATGTCGAGATCGTGCGCATGCAGGACCGACGCAAACTCAACAGCTTCCTCCGGCACGAGATCCGTGACCAGGATGCCATCGACGCCGGAGGCTTGCGCTTCGCGAGCAAGCTTTTCGAAAGCTGGGAGCGCGGACGTGCGGGGTCCCCGGCGGGGCAGCCCGGCTGGGGTGCTCGACTCGTCCGCTTTCTTCACGCCAAACTGCAGCAATGGATTGAAGTAGCTGAAAAGAATAATCGGCACCTCGGTTTGGGTACGCGCCTCGGCGACGGTCTGCAGGATCTCGGCAATTCCAAAATCATGCCGCAGGGCGCGCTCCGAAGCGCGTTGAATGACCGGGCCGTCGGCCATCGGGTCAGTAAAGGGCACGCCCAACTCGATCAAGGTCGCGCCCGCTCGGGCCAGTTCAATAATCAGTTCCTTCGTCGTGTTCAGATCCGGATCGCCGGCAGTGATGAAGGGAATGAAACCGTGACGTTGGTCGCGTTTGAGCTCGGCAAAGATTTCGGCTATGCGAGACATCCATGGCTCCGTAGGAGCCAGATGTTTATAGCTCCCGACTTTAATTGAACAAGCGAGCTCCGTAGGAGCGGCATGTTGGTTTCGCCCCTACGGAACTCGCCGCATGCAAAAAATGGCGAGGGTCTATAAATATCTCGCCCCTAGCGGGGCTCCGGGAAATCCAATGTTCCACGAACGGTATCGATGTCTTTATCGCCGCGTCCAGATAAATTAACAATCAAGATCTGATCGCTCTTCATCTCGCTTGCGACTTTCAAACCGTGCGCTATTGCGTGCGCTGATTCGAGCGCCGGAATTATTCCTTCTAACTTCGACAACATCTGAAAAGCTTCCAGAGCTTCGTCATCCGAGACAGAAGTATATTCCACTCGTCCCGCGTCATGAAGGAAAGCGTGCTCGGGACCAATCGAAGGGTAATCGAGTCCCGCCGAGATTGAGTGCGTCTTAGCAATCTGTCCGCGTTCATCCTGGAGCACGTAACTCATCGTGCCCTGCAAAACGCCCGGACTGCCACCCCCCGCGGCATTGAAGCGCGCTGCATGTTGACCTAACGCGCTGCCGGTGCCGCCCGCCTCGACGCCGATCATCTTCACAGAATCGTCAGACAGGAAAGGATAAAACAGTCCGATAGAGTTCGATCCGCCGCCCACGCATGCAATCAAGCAATCAGGCAAGCGTCCTTCGTGCTCAAGAATTTGTTCGCGGGCTTCAGTGCCAATCACGCTTTGAAAATCGCGCACCATTACCGGATAAGGATGCGGTCCCAGCGCACTTCCCAATAAATAATAGGTGTCTCCAATGTTCGTTACCCAGTCGCGCAGCGCCTCGTTAATCGCGTCCTTCAATGTGCGCGATCCGGAATCAACTTCGCGCACCTCAGCTCTCAGCAGCTGCATGCGAAAGACATTCACTTCCTGCCGCCGCATATCTTCCGAGCCCATGTAAACGACGCACTGTAAACCAAACAACGCACAGACGGTCGCGGTCGCCACGCCGTGCTGGCCCGCGCCCGTCTCGGCGATGATGCGGCTCTTGCCCATGCGTCGCGCCAGCAGTATCTGCCCCAGAGTGTTGTTGATTTTGTGCGCGCCGGTGTGCAGGAGATCTTCGCGCTTAAGATAGATGCGCGCGCCGCCCGCGTGCTCGGTCAAGCGTGATGCTAGAAAAAGCGGAGTAGGGCGGCCGGCGTAATGTCGCAACAGCCGATCGAGGTCGGTTTTAAAACTTTCATCCGCGCGCGCGGCTGCATAGGCTGCCGTCAATTCTTCGAGCGGCGCCATCAAAGTTTCAGGCACAAAACGGCCGCCATAAGGGCCCCAGTGGCCGAGCGCATCAGGTTGAGTGATTGAAGAATTCAAAATCTCGATTTGTTTAGAGGCGGGCTACTGCCCGCCTATTTCTATGAATGTCTCGCGCCCGTGCTTAGCCGGAGCACTCACGCTAGCCGGGCAAGTTCGACTTCAAAACGAATGCGATGCGACTCTCAGCGGGGCGGCAGCCCCGCTCTAAACTCAACATTCTTTCGAACGGTCATGGATTCTTATTGACTTTGTGCGTCGAACGCACGCGACCGGGCGACTGCGGGCCGCGGGTGTCGTCTACTACCACGCGATTCTCGCGCCGGTACATTGTCAGACGATTACCGTCAGTCGTTCCCTGTTCGGCATCTTCGACGTGCGCTGGATTCCCTTTCAAAACGGCCACTTCATCCGCATTAGTGTATTGGCACCAGTCTCCGGTGCCGCGCTTGCCCGGCTGGATGATAACGACGTTGTGCTGGGCGATCGTACTTTCGACTTCGTTCCCATCCTTCTGCAAATAGACATCAGCGATGCCCGCGGTCATGCGATCGGTGGCCTGCTTGATGTCCACGTTGTTTTCATAGTGCAACAGCCGATCAGGATCGGAATACTTCATGTATTCAGCCGTAGCAAAAACCGGGACCACCGCGGTTGCACTTCCCGTCTTTTGTTTCGCCTGGTAAAGCGCGCTCTGCACATGGCCGCGCCCGTCCATCTGCTTCTGTTCGCGGAACAAAGTGATCGTGTCGGCGCGCACAAAGTTATCGTCCTGCCACATGCGCGCGTTGCCAAAGTAAGTCGCGACGCCCGTATCATGATTGAGTTCGGCGCGATCGCCCTGCAGGTATACCGGGCTCTTAACTTTTCGAAATGGCGCCGCGCCGTTCGTCTGCTCCTGACTGTAATAGGTCGTCTGAACTTTCCCACGGCACGATGAAATATGCGTAGCATTGTTCGAATCAATCTCAACCGCTTTGGTCCGCGCCCGTGCATCCCAAACCGTCGGGTCGCCTCCGCGCAGGCGCACGGTTTGGTCAGAAGCACCATAGGACATGGCATTGGCTATTCCATTGCGATCGTTTTCGTTGAACTTGGCGTCACCGGTAGCGTCGACTTTATCGATGTCCTGCGTCTCGCGCACAAACAGGGCGGCCATTTTCTGCGCCGTCATGGTGCGGGTTCCGTGCTTGTCGTTCCGCTGAAAAGGATCGAAGACCGCTTTGGCGCCACCGGTGGCGGTGCAATTGCGGGCGATATTGCCGCCCTCAAAAAAGTCGCAATCGAAGCGCGGTGCAGTCAGCGTTTTACGCTCCGACTTGTCGGTCTTCTGCACCGGCTCGACGTACAACTCGGCATTGCCAACGGCCTCGGCCTTTTCCAGGTCCTTTCCGGTAGCACGCCAACTCATTTTGATTGCATCGGCCGTCAGCCGTTTGCTGGCGCTGCGCGGATCGTTGGCGCGCGACTTGGGAGCCGAAAGCGTTACGACTGAACGCCCCTCCGCGCGCATTTCTTTCAGCAGACTGCGATCGCCCAGGGCCTGGAAGGTCAACTCCAAACCGTTCGCGCCGCTCAACTGCATGTCGGAATCCGCGTTGAGAGTTTGCGCGCGAATATCGCGCGACCCGTAAGCGCGCTGCAAACGCTGGTCGTCATCGAGAAAAAAATCCATGTCGACAGAATGAGCTTCGCAAGCGTGTCCCACTTCCATCGAGCGCAGGTAAGAATTGCCGCGCATCTCGATTTTTTGCAGCTTCTTCTTCTCGTTTAGGATCGCGGTCAGGTTGTCGCCGCTCATGATGTCCTGATCTTGTTCGGCCGTCGCACCGCCCGAGAAAGTCAGCCGCATAGTCGTCTGCTCGAAAACACCCTGCGCCGAATGAATCGTGATCGGCAGGGCCCTTGAGCCTTTCAATTTGGAAGGCTTGGTGGTTTTGGTTTTGGGGTCTTCAAAAGCGGCCGGCGCGACCGTGACCGCGACCTGGCTGCGCAGTTCCATGCGCTTCTTCTCGTTATCCACCAGGGCGCCGACTGAGCTGCCGGAAACATTTTCGCGTTCGAAAGTGACGGGCGAAGACGTTTCGGCGATCTTGGAATCCTGGTGATAGATGAGCGAATCTGTCTTAACCTTCAAAGCATCGTGCGTTTCGATTTGCACGTTGCCGTTGAACTGACCCGATCCGCTTTTCTCGTCATAGATGGCGCGGTCTGCCACGATCTGATCGGGCTTGTCACCCTTCTCAGGAAACACCTCGAGGTTGACAGTCTCGAGTTCGTGATGACCATCGGCATAAGAAATGTCGCGTGCGGCCCGCAGCCAAAGGTACAAACGATCTTTCTTGGTGATGCGGCGTTCGTAGCCGTTGATGATACCGGTGATTTCTTTCGATAGGGCTGGCGCTTCAGACTTCAAACGAAACGGCGTGTTGTTGCGCATCTTGTAGTAAGACACGCCGACAAAAATCGCGCCGCCAATCAGCAGGAAAAGCGCCAACCCCCGCGCGATCGCCGGCACGCGGGCGCGCAGGTCCACTGCGCTGATTCGTTTCTTTCGAGTTACTGCCTGCATTGCGTCTCTCGCTCGTTTAGGGGCGGGCTACCGCCCGCCTTCTGTAAATCTCATTCCGCGTTTAGACGGCGGACTTGTCCGCCGTCCGCTTCCAAACGATCGGGAAGGCGGGCGGTAGCCCGCCTCTAAACGACGCTTCCTTAACTCTGTGCCACCTTCATGTCCTTAACATTCAACTGCACTCTGATATCGCCATGCCAGCGGTTGGCTTCCAATTCATATGCGAGATCGATGCGGTCATTGGCCTTTGGCGTTCGCTCGGATTCTTCCCCGCCGCCCCACCAGATCGCTTCGATCGGGCGGTTGTCATCGCCGGCAACCCGGAGCTTTAGATGCTGTTCCTTAAGTATCTGCGGCTCGCCCAAAACTCTAAATGCCCGCGTGGCGAAAACGGGGCGCGGATTGCCCGCGCCAAACGGCTCGAGCGCGCTCAGATCCCTTGCCAACTCAAATCCGATCGATCGCGGACTAACCTCACAATCGATCGCGAGCACCGGCTCTAAATCCTCTTCAGTCAAGCACGAGGCTGCATGTTCATTCAAGCGTCGCCGGAATTCGGGGATGTGTTCGCGCCGGATCGCCAGTCCGGCCGCGTGCGAGTGCCCGCCAAATTTGTCCAGCAAGTCGCGACAAACCGTCAGGCCATCAAACAGTTGATAGGCCTGGATGCTGCGCGCCGAACCGTGACCTATATCGCCGTCTAGCGAAATCACCACGCATGGTCTATTCAAGCGCTCCGCGATCTTTGAAGCCGCCAGGCCAATCACGCCGCGATGCCATCCGTCGCCCGCGATCACCGCGGCATGCGTTTGGGCGGCGCGTTCTGGTCCGCTCTCAAACTCTTCAATCGCCCGGTTGAAAATCTCTCGCTGCACTTCCTTGCGTTCGCTATTGCGCGTGTCCAGGTGCTCCGCCAAACGCCGAGCTTCTGCTTTCTCTTTCGCCTCAAATAATTCAATGACGGCCCGCGCCGCATCCATCCGGCCCGCCGCGTTAATCCTCGGTCCGATGCGAAAGCCGAGATCGTAGGCGGTCATCTCGCCATCGTCTCCGCAACCGGCGATATCGATCAGCGCGCGCAGTCCCGGATTTACCGCGCGTGGTAAATCTGCCAGACCCAAAGCCACAATGGCGCGATTCTCACCTGACAACTTCGCGACGTCAGCCACGGTGCCGATCGCTACCATCTTCAGAAATCCCGGCACCTGTGCTTCCCGTCCACGTTCGCGGAACAACGCATGAATGAGTTTGAAAGCCACGCCCACGCCGGCGAGATTCTTATCCGGATAATTGCATCCGTGTTGATTTGGATTCAGGACAGCCAGTGCCGGTGGCGATCCTTCGTCTTCGTCAGGCAGGTGATGATCGGTAATGATAATGTCGAGTCCCTTAGCCCGGGCCCACAGCAGCGGCTCGTGCGCGCGGATGCCGCAATCGACGCTGACGACCAGCTTATATCCATCGCGCACCGCTTTCTCTAATCCTGCTTGTTGAATGCCATAGCCTTCGGTGAAGCGATGCGGCACGTGATAGCCGGCTGTGCCGCCCAACATGCGCAACGCTCGCAACAGGACCGCCGTGCCGGTGGTGCCGTCAACATCATAGTCGCCATAGATCAGAATTGGTTCGCGGTTGTCGATGGCGCGCAGCAGACGCTTGACCGCGTCCGTCATACCCCGCATCAGGTACGGATCATGAAGTTGATCGAGACTGGGAGTAAGAAAAGCTCGGGCTGAGTCCGGGCTCTGGTGGCCGCGCGCAATCAGCAAGCCAGCCACAACCGGAGAGACGCCGAGCACAGCAGCCAACTCTGCGGCCTGGCTGAGATCAGGCTGGTGAACTATCCATCGTTTATTTGAACGCGGCGCGCTCATGTCACGGAGTTTACTTGTTGTTAAGCGGAAGAACCAACGAAACCCATCGCACAGAAGTGCCGGGAGTGAGGTTTCATGGATGGTCTGTCGGCCTACCGAGCTTTCTTAATTGGCCGCAACCCAACTGTGATAGTTCTCGTCTCCTCTGGCGCCAACAACAAGGTCGCAGATTGCCCTTGGGAGGTGGCATCGCTATAAGACCAGGCTTCGTAACCAGGAGCTGATGCTTCGATTGTGAGCGGAAATGATGGGAGTAACAGATTGATTTCCCCATTCTTCTTATCAAATGCAGTCAATGACCTGGTGTATTGACGCTTCGGATTACCTTCACTTCTTAAGATAAGCTGGGCCCGATCGAGAGGACCCCCGGTTGCGGCATCAACAAGTCTGATTGCTAGCTTAGCTGCTCTTGGCCGCAGTCGGATTACCGTCATCTGTTTCGGCGACAGCTCCGTAACCATGACCTCGGGAATGCCTTCGGGATCGAGGCGAATAAGCGCCTCGCCTATTTCTCTGTAGCCCTGATTGTCTTTGAAAGAAAAAACCCAATACCTTCCTGGTCCCACGACCGACAGGCTGAATCTCCCTGCCGTTGTAAGGCTCATGCTTTCTAAACCGCCCCTATCAGCAGGACTCGCATGAACTTCGGCTCCCGCAATGACATGTCCGTCCGTGTCAAGCACGTAACCTGTGATGGAGAACGTGTCCCGACGTCCCTGGGGTTGAGCGGACGCTACTGCAATGAACGTCACTATTGCAATCGCAGCTAAGAGTTTTCTCATAAAGTCACCTTATGGATAAATGTAAGTTCCCTGCAAACTTGTTGAGTTCCCGTTGACGGTAATTTGATCAGCGTGAACCTGTTCGTTGAGACTTCCGAGCGGTTTAGGAACAGCTAACGATCGGCAGTATACGATTTGGTTAAGAACATCGTATCCACAGGATCCTCCAATCGGAGTACAGCCAGCTAAAAGTGTATCCGTAAATTGACCGCTTGAAAATATCCTGCAACTGGATGGATTCGGCGCACCAGCGCCGCACGTATGATCATTCAGAACAAAGAATCTTTCTCCAATTGAGAGAGGGACGGAAATGGGATTGTTATACTGGTCTACCACTTGATAGGTAATCACTCGGCGCAGGGAAGTGGAAGTGGGAGCGCCGCCGGTACAAAACACGCTAGTGCTATCTGATACGACTAGAAGGTGATCAGGAGGATTCTTCACATCCGCCGGCTCGCTGCCAGTGTACTCGTCCTGTTCATAACGGCAATCAAACCCATCGTCGTATTCGAAGCCGTACCAGTAAGTCCACCACCAATCAGTGCTGCCGGCGCTAAGGCCATTGGTGTTCAGCCAACCGTTGCTCACATCAGTCAAGTTGGCGACCGAGGTGTTGTCAACCGTAGAACCAGACAAGTTAGTATTCCAAGTATTGCAGCCGCCGCTGGCGCCGCACCATTCCTCCCGAGTCTGCATTGTTTCGTAATCGCCTGCGAATACCGTTGTGTTGCCATCAATAAGATACTGAGGTCCATGGGCTCCGCAGTTCGGCATGCAACTGTAACTGGCACTAATCCCGGCTGAAGCACTTACCATTGCTGCGCGACCAATCATGTGCGGCGGGTTCGCACTGGGAAACCAGTGCCAGCGAAACTGCCCGATCGAAACGTCTCGCGGGAGTACCTCACCATTAGCGTCAGGAATCTGCCGGTCACGAATCTTTTTGAGATCGAAGAATGCAGTTTCGCCTAGAGCCAAATCCCGCGGCGCGAATAGGTACGTGCCGCTCGGGTAATAGATCTGGGCGACGAAGCGAGAGGTAGTATCGCCAACATTCGTTATCGATGCGACCGTGGTGTAATCGCCGTCGATCCGCCACGGATAAGCTCCGCCGTTAGTGCGGTTGATTCCTGAATCGCGCAGCGGCAAGTCAAAGGTCTGGCTGGTTCCTTGGCTGGTTCCAAAAATCCCACCGATCAAACTGCCCGGCGCGCCCGAGTTAAGAATTTCAACACTCACGTTATCGAGGTCATTCCTGCCAACCGCGGCCGCGAGCAAAGGATTCAAATCCAATTCGATAATTTCTTGCGGCTGCAATGTCAGCGAAGGTAATTCGACCGGGGCTCCGCCTTCTCCCGAGGCCGGACGAAATCGCGGTTGCGCCACAACGGATGCGTCAGACGTATTGCTTACCATAATGTGCGGCTCATATCCGCGCAACGGCATGTTCGTGGCAAACAAATGCTGCTGCACCATGCTCTTCGTGTCGTAAAATCGAATGCTGCTCACAAGCCTGCTGTCCGATGCCAGCACGAGTCCGGCAACCTTCAGACTACCGGCTGGCCCGACGGTTGTTAGGCGCACCGACTCGCCCGTGCCATTATCCGTTCGGCGTGAGTGATTGCGACCGCCAGGATGCAGCCGTATATACTCAGTGGCATGCGGCGCGATATCGACGCCTTGCGCCTCATGGTCAGAAAAGTCGAGCTGTGTGTGAATCGATGTGTCGGAGCTGTTTCCTAATGCGATAACTGCACGACCTCCGCGAGGCATCCACCAAAGTGCTTGCTGCGTATCTGACCCTCTGCCATTTAATACCGAGAACGTAGCATCGGAACTGCCGGAGTTCAGAGCACCGAGCAGCGTGATCTGCGCCCAGATGTCAAACACTTTTCCGCTATAAGACAGAGACATCCCACCCCAGCGAACTCGCCAGCGTTGCGTTGCCGGAATCAAAGACGCAATTTCCACGTAGCGAATCTCGGCTGGCTGCACGCGGACGACCGGTCCGGTTACCGCTGAGCCTTCCTCAGTGTAAAAGGTGGTCTGAACATCCGTGACCGTGTCAACGCGGCTATTAAAGACAATCCTGCCGTTGGCAATCTCCGGAACGCCAACGGTCGGCGCGTAGATCGTTTGTAGTGTCGGTGCCAGACACGGTGGCAGGGGCGGCGGACTCGGCGATATTCGTGCACGGTGCAACTTCGTGCTTCCGGCCGGAGCTTGCGATTCGACCGAATCAGTCGAATGAATCAGAATAAGAGCAAAGAATAGCAGCAAGAACACCCATAGGATGGAAGCTTTTCGTTGTCGCTTTGAGAAAGGGAGAAGGTTCTTGAGCATGGGAGCTCCTTTCAAAGCTTGTACAAACTTTACAAGCCGAAATCGGTAGGTTCAGAGAGAACTTTCTCGGGAGGCTAACGCTGTGTGAGTCTCTCGGAGAGAGCGCCTAGAATCAGGTGAAATATAGTATTGCGGTCTAACGCTGTCAATAGACGTGTGGGTGTTTTTTGACGGAAGAGCCAATGAAACGACAGCCGAGAAGTTCCGCTGCTAGCGATTCGCGAAGGAGGGCAGGTACATATCCCTAAACGACCGCAATTTTCTTATCACAGCGGACTAATGCGGCCATTGAACAACATAATCAGGATTGCAATTCCCACGATCAGACGATAGCCGATGAAGACTCCCGTACTGTGGGTGCGCAGAAAACGCAGCAGAAACCAAATCGAGGCATATCCCACGATACCGGAGGCCACGGTACCGATCGCCAGAGTCTCCAGGCTGCCCTGCGGCAGCAGATGCACTGCTTGTTTCAACTCCAACAAACCACTGGCGGCTATCGCCGGCATCGACAACAGAAATGAAAAGCGGGCCGCCGTCTCGCGCGTCTCGCCGGCAAAGAGCCCGGCCATTATCGTCGAACCCGAACGGCTCGATCCGGGAATCAACGCGAGACACTGGGCAAAGCCGACGGCCAGTGCATCTCCCACTCCCAACTCCTGCATGCGCCGCTGTTTTTTGCCGACGAATTCCGCGATGGTCAGCAGCAACGCCACGAAAATCATCATGGTCGCGATCACCCAAAGGTTTTTCGTGAAGGTCCCTTCAATTTGCTTCTTGAAAGCGAGACCAACTACGGCCACTGGCAGGGAACCGATGATTACGAGCCACCCAAGCCAGGCGTCGTGGGACAACCGCGAGTTTGAATTAGTGCGATTGAACTGATCCCGCCGGCCGTTCTTTAGCAACAGCAGGTGGTCGCGAACAAAAGCCCGCGTGATGTTCCAAATGTCTCCCAGGAAGTACACGATGACGGCGATCAGAGTGCCGAGTTGAATCACGGCAATCGACGAAGTCAGTTGTTCCGGAGTAAGCGGCAGATTCATCACCCGGCTGGCCAGGACCAGATGCGCGGTAGAACTAACGGGGATGAATTCAGTCAGACCTTGGACAATGCCGAGCAGAATCGCTTGAAGAAGGGTCATTACCTTTCAGCAGAATAATTCCCGATTTAGATTTGAAATCCTCAGATCGTACTTGTGCTTTGTACTTCGTGCTTTGCTCAAATAAACATCATCCCTCATAAAGCCGAGTGTCGGCATTATGAGGTGCTAAATGCAAAGCACCAAGTACAAAGAACAATTTCTCTACTCGCGAAAAGAGTTTTTAGCCGCGACCCAATCATACAATGGAATTGGCAGAAGCATGCAGGCCCGCACGATGCTCGCCAACTGCCACGGAAAGGCATAACTCTTCTTCCGCTTCTCGATCGCGCGCACCATCTTGGCGACTGCCTCGTCAAGTTCCATCAGGTAGGGCATGCGCTTGCGGCCTTCGGTCAACGGCGTCTTGATAAAACCCGGATGAAGAATCGTCACATCAACTCCGGTTCCCATTAGATCAATTCGCAAACTTTCAAACAGCGCCGAGACGGCGGCTTTACTGGCGCAATAGGCAGCGGATTTCGGCAAGCCGCGGTAAGAAGCGAGACTTGAAATCGCGACCAGATGTCCCTTGCCGCGCCCAATCATATGCGGAACTACAGCGGTCACGCTGTTCACAACGCCGATTACATTGACCTTGATCAGTTCGGCGACTTCTTTTTCGCAGAGATCGACCGCATAGGTGGTGGCGCCGACGCCTGCGTTCGCGATCAGCGTATCGATGTAGCCAAACTTTCTTCGCAACGCGCAAGCGGCGAAGCGCACGGCATCAGCATCCGTCACATCGGCTGGAAGAGCAATCGCGCGACCGCCGGCCGCTTCGATCTCTTTTACGATCTCGTCTAAAGCGCCAGCCCGGCGCGCAAGCAGGCCAACCGCCGCGCCACGGCGCGCTAACTCAATACCAAACGCGCGCCCAATACCCGAGGAGGCGCCAGTGATGAGAACAACCTTTTCGGACCACTCCATAGTAATTTCAGACGCGTGACCGCTGCTGTTGGAAATAATTTTTAAAGGCGAGTTACCCTGTAGATGTTTGGGATTGATTCAGGATGCCCAGGGGATCGCCGTCGAGTTTTGAATGAGTCGTCTGCAGCTCCCCAATCGTGTCGGCGGGGAAGCCGCTGACGGGGGCGGCTCAATGTCCCGGTGTCTGCCGGAGACAATGCTAAGAATACCAAAACCTGTCGATCAGAGCGATAGAAATCTTTGCGAATGAAATCGCCCAGGCTTGATGAAGCCGATTTTGTCAGAATAGACGATAGCTGCGAACGTCTATTCGCAAGTCAGCGCATGGATTATCCGCGTCTGCAATAATCTCGCTAATGCGGCATTAAGCCACGCCGGCCACAGAATGGGCACAGGTTAGATACTTTGAAGGGCTATTCTGCCGGCCGGACAAGGGTCGGCGTCCGGTCTCAATGAGGGCCACGGTGATTATTAATCGAGTTTTTGGACAACGGGAACAATGACCGGCCTTGCCCCGGTCTCTTTCTGAATGAACCGCTTCAGTTCGACACGCAGATGTTCTTTCAACAACGAGAAGTCGGCGAGCATCTGCCGTGAGGCGCCCGCGATGGCT
>DATNNY010000246.1:0-8495 GCA_035601635.1 Pyrinomonadaceae bacterium | reverse complement strand
TTGCGGTTTGAGCTCGAGAATGATGCCAACGCGGCCGCTTATGGCGAATACAAAGCGGGCGCTGGCCGCGATGCTCGCAATATCTTCTACATCGGCATCGGTCAGGCCATCGGCGGCGCGATTATTATGGACGGGAAGCTTTGGCTCGGCGCTTCCGGTTGCGCCGGAGAAATTGGTCATATCACCATTAATACCGAAGGCGCTCAATGTGAGTGCGGCAACACCGGCTGTTTGGAAACAGTCGCTTCGGGGCCAAACATTGTGCGCCGCGCGCGCGAGCGTCTGGACCGCGATTCCACCTCATCGCTTTCGGTGCTGGCAATGTCAACAAACTTCACTGCCCGAGACATGGCCCGCGAAGCAAACAACGGCGATGATTTTTCGATCATGATGATCGAACGCACCGGCAAGTCGATCGGCACGGCAGTGGCCAGCATGATCAACCTCTTGAGCATTGAGCGGATTATTCTGGGCGGCGCGATCATGGAAGCCGGCGATCTAATTCTCAAACCCATCATCGAAGAAGCCCGCCAACGTTCCTTCCAACCCTGCTTTGAAGCTACCACGATCGTGGCCGCGGAATTAGGCGCTGATGGCGTGGCAATCGGATCGGCATTGCTGGCGCGCGATGCGGGAGGCGGACCGGAATAGCAGTGAGGTCAGTACCGGGAGCGGTAGCGACCGGGTCTCAAGACTCCGCCTAGTCAGATCGCGAGGACTAGACCCGGTCGCTACCGCTCCCGGTACTGACCTCATTTCCTCGTCCCTCAATCCAACGTCGTCTCTCTAATCTTCTTTTCCTGCTCAGATCGAAAATCCCGCAACTTCTTTTTTAACCCGGGCCGGCTGTTCGCCAGGATCGCGATCGCCAACAGCGCCGCGTTCGTCGCGCCGGCTTTTCCGATTGCCAGGGTAGCCACTGGAATTCCAGCCGGCATCTGCACCGTTGCCAGCAGAGAATCCAACCCGTTGAGCGCATCACTTTTCATCGGCACGCCCAACACGGGCAATACTGTATGTGCGGCAATCACGCCGGCGAGATGCGCTGCGCCGCCAGCCGCGGCAATGATTACTTCAATACCGCGTGATTCGGCAGTGCCGGCGAATTCCGAGGCTAAGGCGGGTGTGCGATGCGCCGACATCACGTGGCATTCGTGCGCCACGCCAAAACGAGTAAGCATCTCGGACGTAGCTCGCATGGTCTCCCAGTCGGACTTGCTACCCATGATGACACCGACAAGAGATCTCGAATTTGGAATTTCGGATTTCGGATTTTTAGACTGACGCTTTCTCACCATTGTCGTACCTCGATCCGCAGTTTGCAGTGACCAAATTCGCAATTCGAATTCCGCAAGGTTGAATGGATGAGGGTTAACGATGAAGTCAGTACCACCCGCGTGAGCCCGTGGATCAGGCATCCAACTCACATGTTGCGTGTTTGATCCACCCGCTTACGCGGGTGGTACTGACCTCATTTCGCAACTCGTCTCTATTCACCCTGATCCAACGAATAGCCGCGCTCGCCGTCAAAGTTGCAAAGACTCTCCGTCTGGACAAAATCGAAGCCGGCGCCGGCAACGCGGCCGAGTAACTCGACAATCTGTTGATGACTGATGGTTGACCCTTTCTCTTTGGCCATGAACCGGCAGCGCCAGTGATCGGAGCAAAAGGTTTCGGATTTGCCAGCCGGCCAAACCTTGACGCCGCGGTTGCTGATCATCGCCAGTTCCAGGCCCTCCGGCGCGACTTTGCTAAGCGACGCTCCCAGATTGTCGGGCGATCCTTTCAACCAGTCGAGATATACATCAACCCCCACCAGCTCTTTCCGCGTATCCGATCGCTCTTTAACGATCGTCTCGCTATAGACTTCGCCGATATCTCCCTGTTTGTAAGTCACAGCTCGCAACGTCTGCGGCTTCTTGCCCAGACGATCGACAACAGCCTGCGCAAATTCCTTTGTTCCGACTTTCTGGCGGCTCGAACCTTCCTCGTAGATGTCGTAAGTATGGATGCCGTCTTCAATCGTGCGGAGCCAGGCATTGTGAACCTTCTCAGCATTGTTCGTCTGCCCGATATGGACCAGCATCATGATTGCGCCCAGCAACAGTCCCGAAGGATTGGCCAGGTTTTGACCGGCACGGCGCGGAGCTGACCCATGAATCGCTTCAAACATTGCGATGTTCTCGCCAATATTTGCCGAACCGGCGAGACCAACTGAACCGGCAATCTGCGCCGCGACGTCCGAGAGAATGTCACCATAGAGATTAGGCATGACAATCACGTCAAAAGCGTTCGGCGTGTCGGCCATCTTCGCCGCGCCGATGTCAACGATCCAATGTTCGTTTTCGATGTCCGGATACTCGGCGGCCAATTCGTTGAAGACTTTATGAAACAACCCGTCGGTAAGTTTCATGATATTGTCTTTGGTGAAGCAGGTAACTTTCTTGCGGTTGTGGCGGCGGGCGTATTCAAATGCATAGCGGACAATTTTCTCCGAACCGGGCCGCGATATTAGTTTCAAACACTCCATCACCTGATCTGTTTGGCGATATTCGATACCCGCGTAAAGATCCTCCTCATTCTCGCGGACAATGACCACGTCCATGTTGGGATGTTTCGTGTCGATGAAGGGATGATACGAAACGCAGGGACGCACATTCGCATACAAACCCAGAGTTTTGCGCACCGTAACGTTCAAGCTTTTATAGCCACCACCCTGCGGCGTGGTGATTGGCGCTTTAAGGAAGACCTTGGTATCGCGCAGTGAATCCCAGGCGCTGGGATCGATTCCGGAAGAGTTCCCCGCCAGATAAACTTTCTCGCCAATATCGATCTTATGAATCTGTAGTTTCGCGCCGGCTTCTTTCAGAATGTGAAGCGTCGCCTCCATAATTTCTGGGCCAATGCCGTCGCCGTAAGCGACGGTGATAGGTACGGTTTGCATTCGTCAGTGCCTTTCTTTTTCTGTCGACCTTGATTTGAGAAGTTGACGAATATATTCCAAAACCCGGAAGTGAGCAAAGCTGGAGCGACTTAGGTGATGTCCCGGTTTGCACAACCGGTGTTCAGAGTACCGACTTCAGTCGGGTTCTTGTTGGCTCAGAAAGAACCCAACTAAAGTTGGTCCTCTAAACGCCTGTTTGCTTAAGCGTTGGTGATAATATTGACTCACAAATGAACCCACAGGCTTTTGATACGCTGGAATTCGATACGCTGCGCGCCCTCGTGCGTCGCGGCGCGCAAACTGCGATGGGGCGTGAGCGCATCGACGTGTTGATGCCCTTTGCTGATCTGCTCGAGTTGCAACAGGCGCTGAGCGCGGTTGGGGAAAATGCTGTATTGCGTCAGCGTGGAGCTCGTTTGTCCTTCGACGGAGTCGCCGATACTTCCGCTTCAATTTTACGTTTGAAGATCGAAGGTGCCGCCCTCGATCCATTAGCGCTGCTCGATCTGGCGAGACTCTGCGAGCGAGCAATCGAGGCCCGGACGGCAATCGTCGCGGAACGCGAACAAGCGCCGACGCTGTTCGAGATTGTCGCCTCGGTCCCCGGCGTACTAAAGAAACTGGCATCGCTCTTGAACAAAAAGATTCTGCCCGGCGGCGAACTTGATGACCGAGCCAGTCCCGAACTGGCACGGATTCGCCGTGAGCTGGCGCGCGCGCGCTCACGAATCACGCGCTCTTTGGAAGGCGTGATGCGCCGCTCGAGCGAAGCGATCCAGGAAGAACTGGTAACGGTCCGCAACGATCGGTTTGTGATTCCGGTCCGCGCCGATCATCGCGGACGCATTAACGGCGTCGCGCACGGGTCGTCTTCGTCAGGGCAGACGATCTTTGTCGAACCCCTCGAAACGATCGAGGCCAATAATGAATTGCAGTCACTCAGGGAAGCGGAACAACGCGAGATCGCGGAGATTCTGTTCGCGCTGTCGGAAGAGTTGCGCCGCGAGTTACCTGCGATTGAGCGGGCCGCCGAAGCGATCGCCGAACTTGATTTCATCAACGCCAAAACTGCGTTCGCCGAAAAGTTTGATTGCGTAGTGCCTGAAGTGGCACAGACTTCAGTCTGTGGTGCTGACGAATCACAGACTGAAGTCTGTGCCACTCTTGAATTCATCGAGGCGCGTCATCCTCTGCTCGAAGAAAATCTGCGTGCCAGCGGGGCCGCCGTCGTTCCGGTTTCATTCAAGCTGGACGCCGGGAACACGACCATGGTCATTTCGGGCGCGAACGCCGGCGGCAAGACGGTCGTGCTCAAAACCGCCGGATTGCTTTCGCTGATGGCGCTTTCAGGTTTGCCCGTGCCCGCGAAACAGGCACGCGTTCCTTTCTATCGATCAGTCCTGGCGGACATCGGCGATCACCAATCACTGGCTGCGAACCTTTCGACCTTCACTTCGCACGTGGCAAACATCGGATCGATGATCGAGTTATGCGAAACGCCGGCGCTGGTCCTGCTCGATGAAGTCGGCACCGGCACAGATCCGGAAGAGGGTTCGGCGCTCGGCGTTGCCGTCGTCGATCATTTCAAACAACGCGGGGCCCACGTGCTGGCCACGACGCATTACTCCGGACTAAAGATGTATGCGGCGAACCAGCCGGGGGTGTTGAATGCCAGCGTCGAGTTCGATGAAAAAACCCTCCGCCCGACTTATCGTCTGCTGGTGGGAGTGGCCGGGTCTTCGTCAGGTTTGGAGATTGCGCAGCGCTTCGGCATTCCCAGCGAGGTGATCGACAACGCTTCCCGGCAGGTCAAGGAATCATCGCGCGATGCCATCGAGTATCTGCGCCGTATCAAACGCGAAGCGGAAGCAGCCGAGCTCCTGCGACGAGCGTTGGAGGAAGAACGAGCGGCCGTCGCCGAAAAGTTTGCTGCGCTTACCAGCGAAGCCGAAAAGAAAGAGCAGCAGCGCCAGATTGAGTTTGAACGGCAACTCTCGCAGGCGGTGGCTGAGTTTGAAAAGCTGGGTCGCGAGCTGTCGGCGAAGATCGAAGATCGCGCAGCGCGTCTGAAAGTCGAGCGCGAAACTGAACGCCGCGTGGCTGAGTTAAAGCGCGCAGCGCAACGGGCCACGCAAGCATCTCGAAAACGCGGGAGCGCCTCTCAGGCTTCATCATCTCAAGGTCAGGAAGGGGGCTTGCCCCCGCAACTGCGCGGCGTTCGAGTGGTCCGGGACGGGAAGGTTGTTGGCGATGGGGGCCGTGCCCGGGGGTCGGAATCGGCGGTAAATGAGCGGGCTACGCCCGCTGGCGGACAGGATGTCCGCGCTCCGACTCGTGATTCGGATCGCGCTCTCAAAGTCGGTGACCGAGTTCGGCTTGTTTCGTTCGGGTCTGTCGGCATTATCGATCGAATCAAAGGTGACGAGGCTGAAGTGCGCGTTGGCTCGCTCCACTTGCGCGAGAAGCTGGCGAATCTCGAACTCCTAGATGAAGGCGCCGAGCGCGGAGCCCGGGGCACTAGCCCGACCGTCAGGGAGGGCTCCGCATTCAAGTCTCGCGCCGGACTCCGGCGCGCCGCCCAATCAACTGAGGTTCACCTGCGTTCAAAGGCTACAGAGTCTGACATGGCCACCACCGCGGAACTGAAGCTAATCGGCAAGCAGACCGACGAAGCTGTCGAACTGGTCGACAAGTTTCTCGACGAAGCTTTCTTGAACGGCCTGACCGAACTGCGCATAATCCACGGCCACGGCACCGGCGCGCTCCGCCGCGCGATCGCGGATTTGTTGACCGGCCATCCACACGTCGCGCGCTTCAAAACTGCGCCACAGGATCAAGGTGGTAGTGGCGCAACCATTGTCGAACTGAGGCAGTGAGAATCATGCAGGAAACGAAACGCACAACTAATAAAACAAAATACTCAAGAGTGATCCTGGAGGATGGATTTGGATTCCGTAAGTATGGCGTTGATTACAAAAGCGCCCCGTCCCCTACTCAAGTAGATGACTGCACACAGTGGCTGCTGACCTATGCAAAGAAAACGCGCAGACCTGAAGGCAAACGTCTGAATTCCTATTATCTAAAGCACGTAGTAGAGCGTGCCGTTGGTCACTACATTTCAAATGGTGCGTTGATTCAGGCTGCCATCGCACTAGGATTCGAGTGTTCGTTGATCGACGGACCGAACGGCCTTTTTCACATTGACCTCAGGCTTCCTGAAGATGATTGGAAACGTGTGAAGCCTACAGGCTTTTCGAAATTTCTATTCAAGCACGACCATTCGCAGTTGGCTCGACACTCGAAGATCGATCCGACTTGGCCCAGGCAGGCGAAAAGATTCATAGATTTTTGGCGCTATTTAGGATGCGATGGGGGTTTTGGCGGGACAGACGATGAACTCTGTGAAGCTTGGGAATCATGGACAGGCAAAATGCCACCGCGACCGGATTTGATTAAAACAAGAGTCGTGTATAAGCGAGAGTGTGATTTCATCAATTACGGCGATCGGTATCCAGTCGCAGATGAAGGAGGCACTTACCTTTATGCACTCGTAGATATCGACGAAGAATATGACTTGATTCGCGTTCGATACGTTGGCCAGACTGTTTCGCCTTCCAAGCGGCTGACTGAACATATCAAGAGACCCGGCTCAATCGATCGAGTTAAGTGGATTGGTCAAATGCTATGCCAGGACAAGTATCCTCAGATGGCCATAATCCGCCGCGGGGTAGCGTTGTCGGAGGCGGGCATCTTGGAGAAGGCTGCTATTTATGCTTTCCAATCATGTGAGACTCACTGGGACGATAAATTGAACGGCTTTCCACCACTTGACGATGCTCTTCTAAATATCGACAAGTAGTGCTCAATTCAGTTTGAATCAAGTAGAATGGTTTTGAAATGACGGATAATGCATACAAACAACTTCTGAAGCGCGTCGTGGTGAAGCCAAACGTGCTTGGAGGCGAGCCGTGCATCCAGGGAACGCGGATAAATGTCGCAGTCATTTTAGATTCGCTGGCTGAAGGTCTATCTCCGAAAGAGATCACCAAACACTTCCCACCGCTAACTGAACTGGACGTCCGGGCGGCAGTCGCCTACGCAGCTGAGTTAGCGCGTAAAGTCCCGGCCGCATGAAAATCAAGCTGGATCAAAATCTCTCTCAATATCTCCGCACGGATTTGGCTGCGCTGAAACACGACGTTGATACAGTAGTAGACCAGGGCCTATCCGGAGCCTCTGATCCTGCTGTGCTTAAGGCAGCGACATCACACGATCGAATTCTCTTTACTCTCGACACGGATTTTCTCGACCTGAAAGCCTATCCGCCAAACAGTCATTCCGGCGTCATAGTGTTTCGTCCTCCACGTCACGGCGCGTCAAGCGTCGCAAAGTTCATCGTCAGTTTTGTTCGCAGTACTGAACTGGAAAAGTATTATCGTCGGACGACTGTTGTTGAGCGCACGCGCGCCCGAATTATTGACCGAAGATGATTTGACGTTCTTCGCTTGCTGGTTCATAAATCTTTCGTGCGTTTTCCACAAACCTTCATCGATGATTTCAAACGCCAGGCGGACATTGTGCGCGTAGTCCAGGACTATGTCTCGCTGAAAAAAAAGGGCGCGAATTGGATGGCTTGTTGTCCTTTCCACAAAGAGAAGACGGCGTCATTTTCGGTCAGCCCGGCGAAAGAAATTTTTTACTGCTTCGGATGTCACAAGGGCGGCAACGTCTTTAACTTCGTCATGGAGATGGAGCGGATCGCTTTTCCTGAAGCGATCAAGATCGTGGCCGAGAAAACCGGCGTGCCGCTGCCCAAACAGATCGACGATAGCCGCTTTGAAGCCAGCAAGCGCGATTCCGATCAAGTGATTGAATTGAACCAATGGGCACTCGTTTGGTGGGAGGATCAACTCAAGAGTAACGCCTCGGCGGCGCAGGCCGCTCGCGCGTATCTGGACCAACGCGGAATTACCGAAGAAACGCGCCAGGCTTTCCGGCTGGGCTTTGCGCCTGATAGTTGGGACTCGCTTTCAACTCATCTCCGTCAGAAAGGCGCGACCCAGGAACAGATCGAGAAGAGTGGGCTGGTGGTGAAGAAAGACGAGGGCGGCTCGTATGATCGTTTTCGCGGCCGTTTGATGTTTCCGGTGATCGACGCGCAGGGCCGCGCCATTGCTTTTGGCGGGCGGACGTTGGATCCGGAAGGCGAGCCGAAGTATCTAAACTCGCCGGAAACTTCGGCCTATACGAAAGGAAGGCATTTGTATGGCCTCAACCTGACGCGCGATGAAATCCGCCGCCAGGGATTTGCAATCCTGGTCGAGGGCTACCTGGATCTGATCGTGCCGTATCAAATCGGCGTGAGAAACGTAGTCGCGAGCCTGGGCACGGCGCTGACACCCGAACAGGCGAAACTAATCGCCAGATTTGCGCACAAGGTGGTGGTGAACTATGATGGTGACCGCGCGGGCGTGCAGGCGGCCAAACGAGCGATCGAAACCATTCTGGCAGAAGATTTGGAAGTTAAGGTATTAGTTCTCCCGGATAACGC
>DATNNY010000245.1:0-5826 GCA_035601635.1 Pyrinomonadaceae bacterium | reverse complement strand
GCATCGACAACAACGCGATTGCCGACGGGTTTCAGATCTATCTGCATAGTTTTATCGTGACCGACGCAGGCGAGTGGGCGGTTGTGCAACAGGGTCTGAATGATCAGAGCGGAACGGCCCGCCGCTATCACTGGCATTCAGGGCAGGTGCGCGACTTTGTCGCCGAACCACACAGCGGAATAGTTGGCGAGCATCAGGGCTTGATTATGAATCTGGTCGATGCCCAGGCGGAGCCGGCCCAAACCGCGATGCTCGATATCGTTCGCGAACACCCTGAGAAGACCCTCAGCGCCACCCGTCATCTGCAACTGCCCGCCCATCACGATGTGCGCGCGGCTGACGTAGATCTAAAGCGTCTGGGAGCCGTGCTCGCGGTGGCGTACGAACGTGACCTGCATGACTTCGCCGAACTCTTGCTGCTGGAGAAACTTGGTCCGCGGACTCTGCAGTCACTCGCCCTCGTCGCCGAAGTCATGCACGGGGCACCGAGCCGCTTCGATGATCCGGCCCGCTTCTCATTCGCTCTCGGTGGCAAGGACGGGCATCCCTTTCCAGTACCGCTGAAAACGTATGACGAATCGCTCGACTTTCTGCGCACCACACTCGATCGCGCCAGGCCGAACAGACCCGGGACCGTTAGCGATCAAGTGTTCGGTAAGGAAAAGCTGGATGGTCTGCGCCGCCTCGAACGGTTTGTGCGCACGGTCGAGACGCGGGTTAAACCCGAAGCGGACTTTGGCGCGGTCATCAGGCACGAGCAGGCGATTTCAGCTTCCCTCGACGGCCGTTCGGTGTTTGTTGACAAGCGCGCGCGGCCGCCGAGGCGACCAACCGAAGACAAGCGAGGACGGCCCCTCGATGCTGAGTCCTCGCAGCGCTCGCTCTTTTGAAAAGGATTATGAACGGACAAGTCCCACCATTTCGAAAGCTAGGAGCCTGAGCTTGGCAAAGACCCTCTTGTATCGTCTGTTTGGTCTGGGAAAGATCCCCGAGCAATTTATGTCGACACTGAGATCCGAAGGCATTCTCGCCTTCGACGAGGGCATCAAGGGCTCAATTACGTATCGAGACTTTCGCGCGCCGGGAAAGTATTCCGCCTGGCGGCGTCAGTGGTTTACCGGCAGCATTATCCTGACGCAGGCTCGGCTGGTCTCCGTCATATCTTCAAGTCAGGCCATCGACGTTCCTTTGACGGACGAGCGCATTCGCCGCATGCGATTCTCTGTGGAAAAAGCGGGCGCCTTACTAATCGCATTTGATCCGGGCCTTTTCCACCCAGGCTGGTCCGGTACGATGGAGTATCGCTTTCGCACCACAGAAGCCGAGGCGTTCGTGGAAAAGTTACGCGAGCGGGTTGGGTGATCATTATGGAAGCGACCACACAATCAGAGTCCCGGAGCGACGGTATGGCTTGTAGCCCCCGGGGGGTTTACACACAACCATGATTCTGCGATAACTAGCACATGAGCACGCAGGAACTGATTATTAAGGAAGTCGAGAATCTGTCTGAGCCTTTGCAACGCGAAGTCTACGATTTCGCGAGGTTCCTTCGGGAAAAGGCGAATGGCGAATCGTTCAATGGACTGCTGCTGAGCGAGTCTGTGCTCCGAAAAGATTGGGACACGCCTGAGGAAGATGCCGCATGGGCAAACCTGTAGTCGGCGAAGTGGTTGTTTTGCCTTTTCCTCAAACCGATTTGCAAGCTGGCAAACGGCGTCCCGCGCTGGTCGTAGCAGACCTAACCGGAGACGATCTAATCTTGTGTCAGATAACTGGCCAATCCCGACGCGATGGCTATTCAATTCCCCTGACCAGTGCCGACTTCGACCGTGGTCGTCTGAATGTCGACAGTTTTGTTCGCGCCAATCGTCTCTTCACCGTCGAGCAATCAGTCATTCTCTACTCCGCCGCCAAGATAAAAACGTCAAAACTCAGTGAAGTCCACGCAAGGATTCGGGAATTGTTCACTTGACGATTGGTGATCATGAAGCTGATTTCACTAAACGTCGCGCTGCCTCGCATCGTCGAATGGAACGGCGGGCCGGTGGCGACGGGTATCTTCAAAGACCCGGTGCAGGGGCCGGTCATGCTGCGTACTCTTAACCTTGAGGGTGACCGGCAGGCAGACTTGTCCGTGCATGGCGGAGTGAGTAAAGCGGTCTACGCCTATTCGTCCGAGCATTACGCATTCTGGAAAAAAGAATTGCCCGATACGGAACTGCCTTACGGGATGTTCGGCGAAAACTTTACGACTGAGGGTTTGACGGAAGCGGGCGTCAATGTTGGCGATCGTTTCCGGATTGGCGCTGCTGAGTTGATGGTTACCGAGCCGCGTCTGCCTTGCTACAAGCTGGGCATTAAGTTCGGTCGTTCGGACATCATCAAGAGGTTTCTGCAAAGCCGGCGCACAGGGTTTTACTTTGCGGTGCTCAAAGAGGGAGAAGTCAAAGCCGGCGACCCGATCGAATTGATTAGCCGAGACCGGAATGATATCGCGATTTCAGACATCACCCGTTTATACGCTTTTGAGAAAGATGACTTAGCGACGTTGCGCCGCGCGGTTCGGTTGGAACCGTTATCCGAAAGCTGGCGAGAATATTTTCACAGCCGGATTCAGAAGCTGACGCACTGACTAGCTTTGGGATTAAATTCGAACGCAAAGCCTGCTAACCGATGCTCTACCACAGTTCCATCTAAGCGCCGAAGGCGCGAAAATGCAATAGCCTGGGGCAACGCCCCAGGTTTGAGACTACAAGAATGCAACTGAGCTCTGAAAGAGCGAAATACATCGAACGCCCTTCAGGATTATTTCGCCGCATTGCGGCTTGGACAAAATAGAAGCCCGAGTTCCTGGGCCGGTGGCCCAGGCTGTTACATTTGCGCGCCTTCGGCGCTTTGTTTGAAGCTAAAGGCTCGACGAAGAGTTTGTCGTCGGGTGGGATTCACTAGAGCCGATTAAGGACTTCGTCATTTCTACGAAGTGGCAGGGCAGCTTTGTTTTGACGTCCGTGGGAAAGGGATGCGTTCCCGTCTCGACATAGCCTCGGCTGCGATAGAAACCGAAAAGGTCCTCGCGCAGGTTGACGACCTGGATGTCCATAAAACGACATCCCAGGCCGCGACAGTTTTCTTCGGCGGCGTCCATCAGCAGAGAGCCAAATCCGCAGTGCTGGCGCGCGGGATCGACTGCCAGTAGACCAAGATAAGCGCGTTCGCTCCGGACTTCGACGTAAACGCAAGCCGCGACCACAGCGTCACTTTCGCCCAGCAGAAACTTTCCCTTTAGAAAAAACTCCGTGACGCTTTGCAGGTCGATACGATCCACGTCAAGGAAGAACCCTTCGGCGGGCCGAAACGCATTGTTAATTAGCGCAGTGATTTTTTCAGCGTCCTGCGGCGACGCCATTCTTATGGAGTTCGTCATACCTTGATTGGTTTCGGCCATTCGTATCGCCGTCAATCCTGGAAGCGGCAGTATAGCGAGCTTTTGTTCCAGGTGGACAAGCACGATCGCCGAAAACATTCCGGCCCTGGCGCGCCGTCGCTTCTCAATTCCCCTGCTCGGATGTATTTTTCTTAGGGAACCAACTGATCGAGAGGAAACAAATTTTTATGTGTCGAAATATTAAAACCCTGCACAACTTTAAACCGCCGGCCACCGATGAAGAGATCCGCGCGTCGGCGCTGCAATTCGTGCGCAAGCTCAGCGGCTTCAACAAGCCCGCCAAAGCTAACGAAGCCGCTTTCAACCGCGCCATTGATCGAGTCGCTCAAGCGGCCCATGAACTTCTGGATTCGCTGGTAACAAACGCGCCTCCCAAAGATCGGGCAGTCGAAGCGGCAAAGGCCCGAGCGCGAACGGCAGAGCGCTTTGGTTCTGTCGCTGTGGAGCAGGTACGATAATTATCCACCGATTACGCCGATTACACAGATAGCAGGGCTCGGATCCGTTAGCTCGAATGCCTCCAGGCCTCGTCCTGCTCCTTCTATTCCAATTTGTGTAATCTGTGGATTCTTTGCCGACGAGGTTGAGAAGCAATGAAGATCAAACGACTAACTCCAATCCTCAACGTCTCCAACATCCGGGAGAGTTTCGCCTGGTTTGAAAAACTTGGCTGGACCAAGGGATGGGACTGGGGAGACCCGCCGACTTTCGGAGGCGTGTGCAACGGACAAAGCGAGATATTTCTCTGCCAAAACTGCCAGGGATCGCGCGGGGGCCCAATGCCCCAACACGCGGGAGACGATGACACAGGCGGAGTTTGGATGACCTGGTGGGTGGGGTCGCCGGCCGAGGTCGATGCGGCATATCAGCTGGCGCTGGAGCATGGCCTGATCGTGACCTGGCCGCCAGCGGATGAACCCTGGGGCGTCAGAGAGTTTCACCTGCGGCACCCCGACGGCCATACATTTCGCGTCAGCGCGGGAATCGAGGAGGACTGAACTGTCCAGGACTTTACGTTCAGAGTCACGCATCATCGAATGCGCAAGGAGAAGTTTAATGAGGGCAACATTCTTGAGAGCGGCACCCTACGCGGATGACGCGATGAACCTCCCGGTTGAGAACGTCGACGCGGCGATTCCCTACTACGAGAAGACGTTTGGTTTTCGCGTCGTATCCAGAAAAGACGCGCCGCACAAGTCTGTTTCTCTCGCCCGCGACAACATCCAGATCGGCCTGGCCGAAAACGGCGGCGATCCAACTCAGGAAGGATGCTTCTTTGAAGTCGACAATGTCGAAGCCGCGTTTGCCGAGATAAAAGGCAAGCCAGCCGCAGAACCTGATTTTCGGGTCGATGAATTTAGCAACGGGCCATATCGAGTCTTCTTTGAAGTAGCCCCCGATGGATTATGTTATATGATTGGGCAAAAGACCGAGAAGAGCGAGGGACTGGCTGATTAATGTGCGGGCGATACACACTTCGATCTATTGATCGAATCCGGATTAAGCTTGCCGCTGATCAGCTTGAGCTCGACGACATTCTTCCCCGGTTCAATATCGCTCCCGGCCAAACTGTCCTCGCTATTCTCGATCTGGAACCACAGACCATCGCCCGGATGCTTCTTTGGGGCCTGATCCCTTCGTGGAGCAAGGAACCAAAGGGATTCATCAACGCGCGCGCGGAAACCCTGACAGAGAAGCCAAGCTTCAGCGAAGCGTTTCAAAGACGCCGGTGCCTGATTCCCGCAGACGGTTTCTATGAATGGAGGCGCACGGGCCGGGCGCGGCAGGCGTTTTTCTTTCAGATGAAAGACGAAGCGCCGTTCTTTTTTGCCGGTGTCTGGGACGAATGGAAAAGGGACGGCGTTTCGATCGCCTCGTGCGCGATTGTCACCACTGGGGCGAACGAACTATTGCAACCGATTCACGATCGAATGCCGGTGATCCTGCCGGAGGAAGCCTATAAACTCTGGCTTGATCCCCGCGCTCATTTCGCCGAATTGACTCGACTCATGGTCCCGTTCCCAGGCGATGCCATGAAGAGTCATCCGGTGGGCAGCGACGTTAACTATCCAAAGATCGACCACGATGACTTGATCAGACGTGTGGACGTCGAGCGCGGCACGACTCGCAGTCTGTTCTAACCGGAGGGTTTCAACCATCCGGTTAAGTCGTCTGAAGGGAACACGCAGTACTTCGGCAGACTGCCAGGGTTCCGTTTGCCTCTTCAGACGACGCTAGCGTTATCTCTTGATGTTGATGGTGCCGCCTCCGAGCACGAATGTCGGAGCCGCGCTGATGCTCGCATCCATCTGGCTGTTGTAAATGATCCTGCCGGAAGTTTGATCCCAAATCTTGAGCCGCACTTTGTCGGGCAGTTTCTG